>CANGJI010000006.1 GCA_947454135.1 Sphingomonadaceae bacterium | reverse complement strand
TGTCTCCTGCCGCAACGCCAGAGACATCACATCGCGGGGTGGAGCAGTCCGGTAGCTCGTCAGGCTCATAACCTGAAGGTCGTAGGTTCAAATCCTACCCCCGCAACCATACCAATAAGCCCCGGTCCAACAAGGCACGGGGCTTTTTTGTGCCCAAAACCCACTCAACAACAACGCCGCAGCGCACAACGCTGATGCCAACGCACAAAACAACAGCTGCCGGTTAGATCGAGGCTCTGGCGACAGGGCAGTCCGAAACTCGCTCCGTTGGAGCTCAGCCCATCTGCATTCCCCGCATTCGCGCGTCCTCTGACGGGCCGATCCAGACTACCGCCCGCCGAGGGACTGGATCACGCTGATCCAACTACCCCGTGCGAAGGCCCAGCCAGCGCCTCACACCCGGAAGTCTCCGCAGCAAGGCGAACTCGATTCCGAGCATCGCCGCCATCGAGATGGCCAGCATCGGCAGGAGTGCGGCTAGCGCCAGCACGATCACCACGACGCCGCCCATCCGCGGCGGTATCGAAGGCACTGGCGGCGCACCGAGCCGATCGGCGGGCTTGCGCCTCCGCCAAAGGATGAAGCCTGTTACCGACATCGTGACCAGCATCAGCGCCGTGACCACGCCGATCAGCTGGTTGGCGAGGCCAAACAGCTGTCCCTCATGCCATGCGACGCCGTAGCCGACCACGCGGTCGATCACGTGCTTGTCCGCAAAATCTTCGTGGCTGGTCTCGCGCCCGGTCATCGGATCGTAGTTGTAGGAGACGCGCAAGGGCCGGTTCTGCGTTTCCGACCGGACGGACCACTCGCTCTTCCCGTTGCCGCCAGCGCGCGTTGCAGTGCCGGGCGGCGACACGATCACCGGGAAGGGCAGGTGGCGGCTCTTCGCCTCGGCGACGATCTCGCTGAGCGTGACGCCGCTCATTGCCATAAGCGTTCCGTCGGCCATGCGGTGTGTGCCCATCGGCATGGCCTCTGTGCCCATCGCCATCGCGCCGTGCTGGTGCTCGGCATGTTCGTCGCTGCCCGCAGGCGCGCCGCCGATGGTCCAGTCCTGCTTGCCCTTTACCCAGCCGAGTTCGGTCCGCACCGCCTTGAAGGCGCTGCCCCAGACATCGGCCCAAGGCAGGCCCGTGACTAGCAGCACCAGGGCGAGGCCCGAGACCCAGAAGCCGGTGACGGCATGGAGATCGCGCCACAGCACCTTGCGTCCGCCGCTCAGCCGAGGCCAGACGACTCCGGCGAGGCCGCGGCTGGCGGGCCAACAGAGGTATATCCCGCTGAGGATCATCACGATGGCCCAACCGGCAGCCAGTTCGACCAGCCAGCTGCCGCGCTTGCCGAGCATGAGCTGCCCATGGATGTCATGCGCCACCTGCATGATCCGCCATTCGGGATCGAGCGAGCCCAGCACCTTGCCATCGGGCGAGACGAAGACATCGCGCATGGTGTGGTCTGGCAGAGCAACATGGATCAACGCTGCGTCGTTTTCGGCCTCCGGCAGGCGGTAGGAGCTGAAGCGGCTGCGAGGGAAGGCGGCCAGCGCGGCCTTGACCTGCTGATCAGCGGAAACCGTCGTGGTTGCGGGCAAGTCGCGCCACGCGCGCTCCTCCCAGGCATCGACTTGCGGCTTGAACAGGTAGACCGCACCGGTGATTGCCAGCACCAGCACCATCGGCATGACGAACAGCCCGGCATAGAAATGCCAGCGCCAGATCGTACGATAGAGAAGCGTCCGGTCCATGCTTACAATCTCCATCCAGCTTCGAGCAGGAATGTGCGCTGCGGGTAGGGGTGGAAGACCCAGGCGCGGTCGTTGGTGACGTTGTCGATGCCCGCTGAAACGCGCAGCATCCCAGTCAGCTGCCAGTTGAGCCGCAGATCGAGCGCGAAGAGTTCGGAGGTGAAGCCGAAGGTGTCGCCGCGCTGAAGGCCGAAGAGGTCGGTGTTGGGGCGACTGGCATAGCGCATGCCGATCGCGCCTTGCAGCTTGTCCGTCAGATCGTAGCGCATGTTGGCGTTGATCCGCCACTTGGGGATGCGCGGGAACTGGACGCCCTCGGCGGCCGGTGCGGCGGCATTCCGCAAGGTCCTGCTATCGATATAGGCTGCGTTGAAATCGATGTTCATGCCCTCGATGGGCCAATCGTGCGTCTCGGCTATGCCTTCGAAGCCGAACTGCCGGGTGAGATCGATGTTCTTGAACGAGGATGTCGTCACCCCGTTCTGGTTGAAACCCACGAACGAGAAGATCGTGTTGTTCACGCGCTGGAAGAAGGCCGAGCCGATGAGTTTTACCCGTCCGAAATCATGCGCGACGAGGAGGTTGGCATCCTTGCTGCGCTCCGGCCTCAGCGCCGGATCGAAGCTGTCGGGATTGAAGCTGCCGTCGCCGTTGAGGCTGCCCTGGAACAGTTCGCCCACCGTGGGATAGCGCGTCGCCATTGCCAGGCTCAGCTGCAGGGAGGTGCCCCCTCCAAGCCGGTACTCGAACGACAGGCTGCCGGTCGCCCCATCGCTGCTGCGCGGAGCATAGGCATTGCTGACGGACTGGCCCGCCAGCGGCCCGGTGCCGAGCCGCGCCAGCCCGCCCTCGTAGGCGCGCCAGTTGTCATAGCGCGCGCCGAGCGCGACGGTCAGCGCATCGAGGAACACCTGCGCCTCGCTCCATGCGGAGAGCTGGCGGGTCTTGCCGAAGGTGCGCGAGGCAAAGGTCTTGCCCGCCGCGCTGGTCCAGTCCCCAAGGTTGTAGCGCGTCTGGTCGGTGCGATAGGCATTGGCGGTGAGGCCGAGCGCCAGCATGCGGCGGCTTGTCTTGTTCTCCAGAGTCAGATCGCCGGTCCACCAACCCGTCGGCCCCTGCGCGGCGAGGTTGCCGGCACCGTTCGTCTTGCCCGCCGCATAGCCGTTCGAGGTGAAGGTATCGGTGCGCGGCACCTGATAGGTCGAGATGGCGAGCCGCGCGGTGGTGTTTGCGGCAATGGGCGCGGCCAGCTTGAGCCCGGCAAGGTACTCGTCACGCAGCGTGCGCGACCAGTTGGCGCCCGAAGCGGTGTAGCTCTGCCCGCCGATGGAAACGCGCCCTTCGCACACCGCCTGGCGCGCCGCGTCGCGTAAATAGCAGTCAGGTGCGGTCTGGCTGTCCTCGTTGTGCCAGAAGGCGAAGAGGAATTGTCCGGTCACTTGGCCATCGTCGTAGCCGATCTTGAGCTTGGCCTGCTCCTGCGTGATCCGCGCGGGCGATTGCGCAGCGAAATAGGGATTGCTCGCCGTGCCCGGTGCGCCGGGAATGCCGGTTCCCGCAGCGGCGGCGCGCACATGCTCTGGATCGACCACCGCGCCCGTGACCGGCGTGCCGCCCGTGCCGGCCACCGGGTTCAGCCCGAGGAACGTCATCGGCTGTCCGGTGTTGCGGAAGTAGCGGCCAGTCAACCTCAGTGACCACGGGCCATCCTTCTGCTTGAGACCCACACCGGTCTCGGCAGATAGTCCGTAGTAGTCATCCCGCGTCGCGAACTGGCGATAGGGCTGCACAAAGCCCTGCACGGTCGCGAAGGCCTCGGTCCGGTCCGGATCGCGCGTGGTGATATTGACAATGCCGCCCATCGCATTGCCGATGTAGCGCGAGGAATAGGGCCCGTAGACCACGTCGAACTGCTTGACCTCGCCGGGGCCGACGACGCCCCACTTGGGCGCGAAGGAGAAGCTGTTGCCGAGGAAGTTGGAGACGACGAAGCCGTCGACCATGACCAGCGTGCGGGCGCTCTGCGTGGAGTGCGTGCCGCGAAAACCGGGCACGCCGTTGCTGTCGCCGGCGTAGCGTTTGCGGACGAAGAAATCCGGCGCGTACTTGATCAGGTCTTCCGTGTTGAAGGCGTTGACCGCCCCCAGTTGCTCGGCACCGAGGCTGACAGCTAGCCCGCGCGGGGTGATCTCGATCGGGGCATCGCGCTGGCCGACGACAAGGATCGAGGGTTCCGGCGTGTCGGCGTCCGGAATGGCGGTGTCCTGCGCCCGGGCAGGTGCAGTGAAGCTCAGCGCGAGGCCGAGCGCAATCAGGGAACTCTTCATGGCAGGAATATCCGGCTTGACCCCACGCGTTTGCATGCGCGCGGGGTGATCTGTCAGGTGGCCGCGCCAGAGGCGTAGCCGCTCAGTCTGTCAGATCAGCGCCGGTGGTCCGCGCAGCGGTGGGCGGACGTGGGGAAGGCCGCCAAGAACCGGTATGCGTGCGGGCGCAAAGCCGAGCAGCAGCAGGAACGCGATTGCCAACGCCACGAAGGCCGGAAGGCCTGCATCGAGTGAAGCGAAGGATAGCGAAGCGTAAGGGCAGGCTTCGCTGGTCTTGGCCTGTCCATCGGACTTGCCGGGGATGGTGATCTGCTTGGACAGGTGGTCACCCGAAACGTCACCGCAGACGAGGATCGTCAGGGCCTTGCCCTGGCTGCCGAGCATGTAACCGGTGGGCACCGCGGCCTTGATCGCAAGCGCCAGCACGACCAGCAACATGCCGAGCCGGTAGCGTTTGCGAAGATATGCGCGCAGATGCTCCATCGGGCGGCGCCTAAGCGCAAAGCCTCGGTTTGTCACTAGCTTTGCCAATCGGGCGCCCCATTTGAGGTGCCAGCGCATCCTTGTCGCAGCCTCGGAATGTACCCAGTCGCCGGCTATGGGTAGTTTCCGATCCTGTGCCCGCCGCGCAAGGTGGCCTACCTCGAAATGGCGATGCCAGCGATGGTCCTCAAGTCCAGACCTTTGGGACCGGATCGCGACGGGTAGGTACTGCGACCCGCCTTAAACCCGCGGCATTGCATCTGAAGCCGGCGGTTGCTTGCGACCGCCGGCTTGCCTTTCCCACCTGTACCTCGATGCGCTCGGTGCGGGGCAAGGCAAGCCTGCATGGTCCGTACAGAGCCAGATGCCAAGCCACCCGGCCACCGCCACGCAACAGGCGGTTCCCCTTCATTCGCCCCTCTTGCCCCGTGGCCGCACACTGCGAAGCCACCAATAACGAACGGACATCCCATGAGAAAAATCGTCTCCAGCTTGCTGCTGGCTACCAGCGCGCTCGGCGCAACCGCCCACGCCAACGAAACCGGCCCCTACGTCACGCTTGAAGGCGGCGTCGTCAAACACGAGCACTCGGATGTTCAGGGCACCGGCGGCTTCGAACATACCGATCGCTTCAAGGCGGGCTGGGAAGCGGGCGCCGCGCTGGGCTATGATCTCGGCCATTTCCGGCTTGAGGCTGAAGGCTTCTACACCCGCTCGATGCTGCGTGATCAGACGCGCCCGATGGGGACGCCCCTGCCCAACGGCACCTTCACCGGCGCCGATGGTCTTTCCGGCCGGACCAGCACGGTCGCCGCTATGGGCAACGCGTTGATCGGGCTTGGACACTGGGGTGGGATCAAGGCCTATGTCGGTGCCGGTGCGGGTTATGCGACGACCAGGCTGACCGAAAGTCTGCCGACAGCGGTCAGATTGCACGACCGGGCTCACGGCTTTGCGTGGCAGGCCCTCGCCGGGATCACCATGCCGATCAGCCACAATGTCGATCTCGGTGTGAAGTACCGCTATTTTCGACCCGACGGTGCAGACAACTTTATCGCCGAAGACGGCACCGCGCGGTCGGCACACTTGCGCTCGCACGCCCTGCTGGCCACGCTGACGTTCAATTTCGGTGGCAACGCGGCTGAACCGGAACCGGAAGCGGCGCCATTGCCACCCCCGCCGCCGCCCGCAGCGATGTTGCCCCCGCCGCCGCCACCACCGCCGCCGCCGCTCGCCGTGGTCTGCAACAAGGGGCCGTTCATCGTGTTCTTCGATTGGGACAAGTCCGATATCTCGCCCGAGGCGGCAAGCGTTCTGGACAACGCGGTCCAGGCTTACGGGAATTGCGGCAATATCGGCATCATGCTGGCCGGACACACCGACAGCTCGGGCTCGCCGCGCTACAATCTCGGCCTGTCGGCACGGCGCGACAGCCAGGTTCAGGGTTACCTGACCGGGCACGGCGTCTCTTCCGGGGCGATTTCCAGTCAGGCCTTTGGCGAGACGAACTTGCGGGTGCCCACCGCAGACGGTGTGCGCGAAGTGCAGAACCGGCGCGTGGAGATCAGCTACGGCCCGGGTTCGGGCTCCTGATCAAAGCATAGCGCCTGAGCGCCGAGAGAAGACCAACGAGGACATGGGGTCAGCCGCAGGGCTGGCCCCATCGCCGTGCGGATCCCGAGACTTTCAGGTTTCAAGCATGAGCACCTTGCGCGCCAGCTCCGGCAGCGAGCGCACTCCCATCCGGTGCATGATCTCTGCGCGGTGATTTTCGACCGTGCGCTGGCTGATGCCGAGATCGGCAGCGATGTTCTTGCTGGGATGGCCTGCAAGGACCATGTCCATCACTTCCTTCTGCCGCGCGGTCAGCGCAGCGTAGCACGTTGCCGCATCGGCTTGAGCAACATCGGCGAGGGTGGTGCCCAGCGATTGCTCGGTTGCGCGGTCGATACTGTCCAGCAGTGCGTCGCGTCCCACTGGCTTGGCGATGAAATCACAGGCGCCTGCGCGCATTGCCGCAACGGCGAGGCCGATGTCGTCATCGCCCGTGATCAGGATGACCGGCAAGTGATCGCCGCGCGCGCGCAGCGTGCCGAGCAGGTCTATGCCGCTGAGACCGGGCAGATGTGCGTCAACCAGCAGGCACCCTGTCTGCCCTGCGCGGTATTCGGCAAGAAACTCTTCCGCGGAACCGAAATCGGCCACGTCGCAGCCATGCGCGATGAGCAGATCGCGGATCGCACCGCGCACATCCGGTTCATCGTCGATCACATAGACCATCGGCGAAACCTGCGGGGCGCGGTCCGGCAGCAGGGGAGGCTCAGGCGCTGGCGGGCAAAGCTGCCATACGGCGCGCAGCAGGACCGCTGGAACCACAGGCTTGCGCAAATGGATGCAGTCAGCCTCCGCGATGATCGCCTTCGCGGCGGTCGAGATGTCTCCGGTCAGCACAATTGCCGGGAGCGGGCGCTGCAAGTGCTTGCGCAGGGCCATGAGCAGATCCACCCCGCTCTGGCGCGACGGCAGATTGTAGTCGGTCAGCAGGATGTCCGGTCGGATCGCGCCACTCGCGATGAGACGCAGCGCCTCTGCAGCATCGCGTGCGCAACGCACCATATGGCCGTTTTCGCGCAGCAGTTGCGCCAGAAGATCGAGCAGATCGGGATCGTCCTCGACGACGACGATGACCGAGGGGCGTGCAGCGGGTTCGGCATAGGGCGCGGGATCGGGGACCGGCGCGGAGGGCTTGTGCGTGACACCCTTGCGACGCGGCACGGTGATGGCAAACATCGAGCCGCGCCCGGGCACCGAGCGGACATCGACCTTGTGGTGCAACAGCCGGCTCAGCCGCCGAACGATCGAGAGCCCGAGCCCCAGCCCCAATCCGCTTTCGCGCGCTGGATTGTCGACCTGGTGAAACTCCTCGAATATCCGTTCGAGCTGGGATTCATCGATGCCGATGCCGGTATCCCACACTTCGATCCGCAGATCCTTGCCGCGCCGCCGGCAGCCGATGAGAATTCGCCCCGAGCGGGTATACTTGACCGCATTGCCAAGGAGGTTGCGGATGATCTGCTCCAACAGGCGCTGATCGCTCTCGACCCATGCTGCGCAGGGCATGAAGCGCAGCGACAGGTCGCGCGCCTCTGCCAGTGCAATGAATTCGCCGTGAACCCGCTCGAGCACGTCGGCCACAGGAAACTGGTCCAGTGCCGGGCGGACGGCACCTGCCTCGATCTGGCTGACGTTGAGGAGAACATCGAGCATGCCCGAAAGCGCTCCCAGCGTCTTGTCGAAGCGCTGCATGAGTTCGGCAGCACGTTCGCCCGAGACATTGGGCGCAAGAAAATCCTTGAGGAGGGCGAGTGCCTGAAGTGGCTGGCGCAGATCGTGGCTGGCTGCGGCAAGGAACCGCGACTTTGCCGCATTGGCGCGCTCGGCCTCGAGCTTGGCCTCCTCCAGCGCCGATGTGGTTCGCTTGCGCTCGGTGATGTCGGCGAACGTGATCACGACACCCTCGATCTGGCTGTCGAGTGCGCGATAGGGAAAGATACGGCGCACGAACCAGGTGTCGTCCGGCGCCCGGATCTCGCGCTCGATGGTCGTCTCGTTGCCGAGCACGCGCTGCGCGTCGGCGAGCAGTTCGGGATCGTCGGCAATCGGCCTCAAATCGGCCAGCGGTCTGCCGATGTCGCTGGCTATGACGTTGTAGAGGGGGCTGATTGCGGGCGTGAACAGGCGGATCCTGAGCGCCGCATCGAGGAACATCGTGCCGACATTGGTGCTGAACAGCACGTTCTGGAGATCGTCGGAGGCGAGGCGCTGACGATCGAGTGTTTCCTGCAACTGGCTGTTGAGCGCGGTCAGTTCCTCGTTGAGCGATTGCAGTTCCTCCTTCGAGGTCAGCAGTTCCTCATTGGTGGACTGGAACTCCTCATTGATCGACAAGGCCTCTTCGTTGATCGCCTTCTGCTCCTGCGTGGCGATTTCGCGTTCGCGGAACGAGGCCTGCAGCTCCGCCTGCGTTTCGGCGAGTTCACGCTCCAGTTCGGCAACCCGGTCGGCCTGTTCCGGTGCAATGCTGTCGGGCGCTTGCTGGCTCCCCTGCTTCTGCTCGGCAAAGCAGACCAGCAGGAGTTCCTCCCCCGCTTCGACAAGGCGCTCTACCGTGATGGTGAAATAGACTGGCGCTCCATCGATGGTCAGCCGCGCGAGGCCGCCTTCCGTGAATGGCATGTCGGCACCGACCCTGCCGATCGCATGGCGGAGCCGGGTGCGCAGCCGAGGCGAGGCCATGGCAAGCAGGTCCTGCGTGGGATAGCCGGGCACCACTTGCAGGAACCGATGCGTCGGCCCCATCGAGAACAGGCAATCATGGTTCCGGTTGATCAGCACGGCGGCGGGCGCATGGCCTGCCAACACCGCGCGCTCGCAGATCTCGGCCAGACTGCGGCGTATGGCCGGGGTATCGCGCCCTGCGGCGGAAAGCAGCGGCAGTTTGCCGTCGATGCTGAAGGGGAAGCCGGCTTCTCCCGGCCGGGTCCGCGCGACGTGGCGGTAGAAGCATTCGGCCCGCACCATCGGCTCGAACCGGCCATCGGGCTTGCCGATCGTCTCGGTCGTGCCGAGCAGCAGGATGCCGCCTTCGCGGAGTGCAAAATGGAACAGCGCGATGACCCGGGCCTGCGCGGCGCTGTCGAGATAGATCAGCAGATTGCGGCAGGAGATCAGGTCGAGCCGTGAGAACGGCGGATCGGTGAGCACGTCCTGCACCGAGAACACGACATGTCCGCGCAGGGCAGGCACCACGCGGTAGCCAGTCTCCTCCTCGATGAAATAGCGCCCAAGCCGCTCTGGAGAGACAGTCGCGGCAATTTCATGAGAATAGAGCCCTTCGCGCGCGGCGGCGATGGCATCGGCGTCGAGGTCGCTTGCGAAAATCTGCAGTTTGATGTCGCGCCGCGCCTGCGTCAGCACATCCTGGCAGACCATGGCAATCGAATAGGCTTCCTCGCCGGTGCTGCAACCCGCGACCCAGATGCGCAGCGCTTGACCCGGCGCGAGCCGATCAAGAAGCTCGGGCAGGATCGCGCTTTCCAGATTTTCGAAGACCTTGGGATCGCGGAAGAAGCTGGTGACGTTGATGAGGAGGTCGCTCGCCAGCAGCGCGCATTCGGCAGGATCGCCGCTCAGCCGCTCGGCATAGGCGGCCATGTCGCCGGGAGGCATGGCCAGCAGCGCCATGCGCCGGGCTATTCGCCGCGATATCGTGCCGGGCTTGTAGTGGCTGAAATCCTGACCGGAAGTGTGCCTGAGTGCCGCCAGAATCACCGCCAGACCTTCGGAGGTGTTCTGAGGGACGACCGTGCTTGCGGCATATCCGGGGCGAGCGACGCGCGCGGCGAAGGCCATGATTGCCTCTGGCATTGCGGCAAGCGGGAGAACTTCATCAACAAGGGCCGTATCGATTGCGGCCTGGGGCATGCCGGGATGTTCAGCCTCGGTGATCGCCTGGACAAGGATCAATCCGCCTGCCGCTTGAAGCGCCGCAAGGCCGCCACTGCCATCCCCGCCAGTGCCCGACAGGATCACAGCGGCGCTCTGCCTTCCGCATGAGGCGGCAAGCGAACGGAGCAGGGTGTCGAACGGCAACCGTGCCCCATGTCCGGCTTCGGGCAAGGAAAGGCGCAAGGCGCCCGCCTCTACCGAAATGTAGCGACCGGGAGGGATGACGTAGACATGATCCGCCACCAGTGGGCAACCCTGGACGGCTTCGACAACGGGCATCGCCGTGTGCTCACCCAGCAGCGCGACCATGAGACTTTCGTGGTGCGGATCGAGATGCTGGACGACGATGAAGGCGCAGCCCGTCGTGCTTGGCAGCGCGTCAAACAGACGCGAGGTCGCATCCAGTCCGCCGGCCGAAGCGCCGATGGCGACAATCGGCAGCACTGCCTTGGTCGGCAGAGCTTTTCCGGGCAATGGGTCTGAAGCGCCGCGTGGGAGTTTTACCACCGGAGAAGCGAGGCGGGAGACCTCCTGCACCGCCCAGCATTGCCGTAAAGTCGCTGCATCATGTCCTGCCCCTTATGCGGATCAGGCATAACACACTTCTTCAGCGCTTATCCCATTCCGAATGCGGGATTCTTGTCATGTACCGCAACGCGCGGCGGCGCAGACAAGGGCGCCGTATCGAACGTCCCGGCGCTCAATTGCCGACGTGAATGTTGTCCAGCGTGGAAAGCAGGCCAATGACCCGCAGGAGCCACAGCACAACCGCAATGACGACTACGGCGTTCAGGATGCTCTTTATCTTGCCGTCCATCGGGAGATAGTTGTTGATGAGCCAGAGGATGACCCCGACCACAACCAGAACGACTATGAGGCTGACTAGAGACATAAGCTTTCTTACTCTTTCATGAAAAGGGATTGAGCGGATATGCGCCCTGGCAAGACCGCGCCGGAACGCCGCCGAAGCGGAAAATTCCGGCGCGCCCGTGAACATCCCGGCCCGATCTGGCGGGAGGGGGTATCGGATCGGACCGGGATACGGGTTCATGGTTGGGGATTTCGCGCAGGATCGCCGTTTGCCGGATTGGCCTCCTGCGCCGAGCCTTGCATGGTTTGACCATCCGACTTCGCCGATTGGTCTTTGCCCTTCACGTTTTCGAGGGTGTGATCGGGAAAGACATAGGGCGCGAAATAGACCTGTTCCTCGCCACCTTCGTCCTGCGGCACAATGCCCGGTATCCACCGGGACCGGGCGCGCCATTCCTGCCGATGCTCCGCCTCGAAAAGGCTCTGCCAACACCGGCGCTGCTTATAGAAACTGCGACCTCGGTAGTGGCTTTCCCAATAAGTGCCAAAGTTGAACGAGGTTGTTTCGATGCCCATGTTCGCGCCAGCGGCGCGGCGATGTCCCTGCCGGCTGATGTAGAGTGCCGCGGCCGGGATCCAGCCGCGCTCGTTGCGATAGCTGATATCGCACCAGCTCCAATCCTCCAGGCAGCCATGCAGGCTTACCGCGGCGCCCGGCCTGACATCGCGCACGACGGGAAACTCTTCCAGCGGCCCCGAATGGAGCCATGCCGCGCCGGCAACATGGCCGGGCCTTGCTTGTGCCGTCGCGGCACTCGGCATCAATGCGGCAGCGACAAGCACGGCAATGGTCGAGATCGAGCGCATGAAACCGCCCCTTGTGTCGTCATCAGGTTGGAATGGTTCCGAACAGTGCCTCAGCGGCAGCGTACGGCCCGCCCCCGATCAATCTGGCGGCCAGCGACACCCCCAACGACGCCGCCGAGCACCGTTCCGAGCGTCTTCGATCCGCCCGGTGCAATGACATTGCCAAGCACGCCCCCGGCAACTGCGCCGACCACGAGGCCGGTGGTGCCGTCCGACCGTCGGCAGTAATAGCGCCCGTCCTTGCCGCGATAGACCTGCTCGTCATTGCGCATGCGCCGTTCGCGGTAGCGGGCGGGATCCTCGCGGTAGTAGCGATCGGCTTCATAACCGCCGTAGCTGGGATCAGGGCGGTTGTAGTCGTAATTGCTCCACTGCGAATTCATGGGTTCGCTGCCGCCATAAGCGGCGCATCCGGTGAGCAGGCTGGTAGCGGCAAGGCCCAGAACGATCAGACGCATCGGTTGGTTTCCTTCTGTGATGAGCCTCGCCGCGCGGACCGTGATGAACGCGCGCTGCTTCGAACGGTTGCAATCTAGTCCTGCCCCGGACGTGCGACAGGATCGGAAACTACCCAGTCTGCCCCGCCAGACCCCGGCGCAGCAGTGGCGCGCACGCCCACGTGATCAGCGTAGTTTCCGAGGGAAGACGCTGCGCTCGCGAGCGACCACTTGGACTCGGATACTCTCCATAAGGAAACTTCCACCGTGGCTGATCCGTCTGTCTCTCTCGTCAGGCTCCACGCCTCTGCGGACCGCTTGCCGAAGGCCAATCCCCAGCACATGGCTCAGGCCGCGCCGATGCGCATCGTCTTCATCGGCAATGCACTGCCCCGCCGCTGCGGTATTGCCACCTTCACGACCGATCTCGAACTCGCGATGCGCGAGCAGGCCGATGTGGCCGAAACGGCGATTGTCGCGATGTGCGATCCGGATGGCCCTTGCTCATATGATGAGCCGGTGTGTCTGGAGATCGCCGAGGAAGAGCCGGGCGCTTATCTGGAGGCGGCAGACTACATCAACGAAGCTGGCTTTGATGTCGTCTCGTTGCAGCACGAGTTCGGAATCTTTGGCGGTGAAGCAGGCAATTACCTGCTTGGCCTCATCGCTGCGCTGCGGATTCCGCTCGTCACCACCTTCCATACGGTGCTGGACCGGCCAAGCGAGGCGCAGCGTGCCGTCATGGTGGCTGTGCTCGCTGCCTCGGCGCGGGTCGTGGTCATGGCCTGCAAGGCCCGGGCGATCCTGATCGACACATATGGCGCCGATCCTGCCAGCATTGCCGTCATTCCCCACGGCATCCCCGATCTTCCGCTTGGCGATGCGCAAGAGGCCAAGCGCAGGCTAGGGTTTGCGGAACGCCGGGTCATCCTCACCTTCGGGCTGCTCAGCCCGAACAAGGGCGTAGAGGTGATGATCGAGGCCATGCCCCTCGTCCTCGCCGCAGCTCCCGATGCGGTCTACGTCGTGATGGGCGCGACCCACCCTTCGCTGCTGCGCGTCGAGGGCGAAGCATATCGCGAAAGTCTGCTTGCGCGGGTCCATGCGCTCGGCCTCGAGGGCCACGTCGTTTTCCTGAACCGCTTTTCAGAACGCCCCGAGCTCCTCGAACACATCGCGATGTGCGACGTCTACGTGACCCCTTATCTGATCGAGGCCCAGATGACGTCAGGCACGCTCGCCTATTCGCACGGTCTTGGCCGGCCAGTGGTTTCGACACCCTACTGGCACGCGGCCGAGCTGCTGGAAGGCGGTTCGGGCGTGCTCGTCCCCTTCGGCGATCCCGATAGCCTGGGGGTCGCCGTTGCCAACCTGCTCACCGATGACGCGGCCCGTCTGGCAATGGGCCGTGCCGCCTACCGAACGGGCCGCCTCGTGACATGGACCAACACGGCGCGCGGCTACCGTGATGCCTATCGGGCCGCCTGCGATGGGCAAGGGTCGATCCCCGCCATTGTCCCGCTCACCCACTTTGCCGCGATGTGCGACGATACCGGCCTGTTCCAGCACGCGGTCGGCGGCGTTCCGGACCGGCATCATGGCTATTGCATCGATGACAATGCGCGTGCGCTGCTGGTTTCGAACGCGCTCGGCAGTGCCCGTCTGGCCGCGTGGCCAACCATCCAGCCGCTTCGCTTTGCGGCCTTCCTCCAGCATGGCTGGAACCCGGATCGCGCGCGCTTCCGCAATTTCATGGGGTTCGACCGGCGCTGGCTTGAGGAGTACGGCTCCGAAGACAGCCATGGCCGCACTTTGTGGGCACTGGGCATGACGGCGGCCGAAAGCCCGGATACCGAGCTTGCGCAGTGGGCGGCCAACCTGTTTTCATGGGCGTTCGACACAGTCGCCAGCTTCAGCTCGCCGCGCGCATGGGCCTTTGCCCTGCTGGGTCTGCACGGCTACTCCGCGCGGCGTCCGTTTGACCGCAAGGCGCGCCATATCGGTCTTGTGCTGGCCGAGCGCCTGCAAGGCCTCCTGCTGGCGTGCCGCCGCGATGATTGGGTCTGGTTCGAAAGCCGGCTGACCTACGACAATGCCCGCCTGTGCGAAGCGCTGATCAGGACCGGGCGCGATGCCGGCTTGCCTGACCTTGTGGAGGCAGGGCTCACAACCTTGCGCTGGCTGATTGCCCGTCAGACCGCCCCCGCCGGCCATTTCAGACCGGTCGGATCGGAGGGCTTCCTCCTCTGCGAGAACCAACCCCGGCATTTCGACCAGCAGCCGCTCGAAGCCTGCGCCACGGTTGCGGCGTGCCTTGCGGCAAGCGCGGGCGATCCCGACCCATTCTGGCATCAAGAGGCGGCGCGCGCCTTTGCATGGTTCGGCGGCGCCAACGATCTGGGCATCGCGCTTGTCGATCCTGCCACCGGCAGCTGCCGCGATGGGCTCCACCGCGATCGCGCCAACGAGAACCGCGGCGCAGAATCCTTGCTTTCCTATCTCATGGCCCTGACCGACATGAACCGCTTCGAGCGCAAGTCCGGCACCGGCTCGTGCATGGCTCGGACTGGCGATGACCACCGCGCAGCAGTGCAAGCCGTGCCGCACCCGGTTGGCCGCGGCCAGTGGGCATGAACGAGAGCCCGTTCTTCAATCGTCATCCCCATTACCTGCGCCCCGACCCTTCCCGGGTGATCGTGAGGGCATTCCGCCCTGCGATCGAGCCGCGCGATTACAACCCGATCGATGCGTCGCGGGCCAACCATATCGTCGAGCGGGTCATGGCGCTGAATGGGGCGGAAGCCGAGAGTGTGCTCGCCAGCGTGCTCGACAACTTCGCTGATCCCCAGCGCAATCTGCTGGAGATCTTCGAACAGCGCGCAGAAGAGATGGAAGAAGTCTTCGCCAACCATGCAACGTTCTCGCCGACGCAGCGGAGCTTGATCGGTGCCTACTTCCTTCACGAATACAGCTTCGAGGCGGCCGCACTGTTCAATCCGAGCATCGTCCCGCACCCTGATCAGAGCGCGGTCGAGCCCGGGAGCCTGCGCTTCATCCTGTCACTCCGCGCGGTGGGCGAAGGGCATATCTCGTCGCTCACATTCCGGCGCGGTACGATCAGTGCTGAAGGCGATATCAGCATCGAGCCGCCTGTTCGCCTTGCCTGCCTGCCGCGCATTTGCCGGCGCGTCGGCGATAATGTGAACCTCGCGTTTGCGAGCGACAGCAACCTCTCGCAGCGCGTGATCTTCCCGGTAACCGAAGCGCAGGCCAACGGCATCGAGGATGCACGCTTTGTCGCATTCAAGGATCACGGCCGCACCATCTACTATGCCACCTACACAGCCTACAGCGGACGCGCGATCCGTTCCGAACTGATCGAAACCCGTGACTTCGCGTCGTTCCGGCTGGTGCCGCTCAAAGGGGCCGCGGCGGTCAACAAGGGCATGGCCCTGTTTCCGCGCAAGATCGACGGGCGCTATGCGATGATCGCGCGCTACGACAACGAAGGCCTCCATCTCATCTATTCAGACGATCTGCTCGAATGGAGCCTGGGCACGCCGCTTTTGCGCCCGGAATACCCCTGGGAATTCGTCCAGATCGGCAATTGCGGATCACCTATCGAGCTCGACGAGGGCTGGCTGCTGTTCACCCACGGTGTAGGGCCGATCCGGCGCTATTCGATCGGTGCGGTCCTGCTCGACAAGCACGATCCTTCGCGCGTCATCGGCCGCGCAAGCGTGCCGCTGGTCCAGCCCGAAAAGTCTCAGCGAGAGGGCTATGTGCCGAATGTGGTGTATTCCTGCGGCGCAATGAAGTTCGGCAGCCGCATCGTGCTGCCTTACGCAATATCCGATACGTTCTCGACTATCGCGACGGTCAGGATTGATAAATTATTGGAAATTATACAGGCAATACCTTGATGGGGAAGGGGGTATTCGGATAATGCAAATAATTAAATCGCGCATTTCCGGCAAAATGGCCATTCTTGAATACTGTTCAGGCATGATCAGGCGCGATGCGCCTGTTTCAAAGCAATTCCTCGCAGGCCGAAACGCGCCCTGGGTTCGCCCAGCCTAACACTGAACGCGCGAAGATGTCTGGCGAGGGCTTCAGGCTCGATCGTGTCGACCTGGACGCAGATATGGCCCACGTCCCGCCTTTTGTCCGCAGGCGCTGCAACCTTTGGCGGTAGCGGGAATCGCGGAGTGGCATTATTTATCTGATAAATAGTCATATTTTCCAATACGGTTTTTAAATGACCCCCAATGTGACCCCCAAACCTCGCCGGTGCCCCCAGTTTTGCACCGTTGTTAGCATGTAACGTGCCTCAGTTTGACACTGCTCGCGCTGTCGCAGGCAAGTCCAATTCCACCCGCCCACCGGAGTAACGCCGCCGCCATGACGGCTTGGATTTGATGGGCTGGCAAGCGCAGCCCCCTCGGGGGGGGGAGGGTATGGGACCACAGCGCACTGCCCCCCTACCGTCACTCACCATTCCCACGCACCGCAACCGCTACATGGGAAAGCCGGGAAAGCTGGCCACGATTCGCGCCATGTGATATTGTATCACGCATGGCTTCCCCCGCTTGCTCCATCTGCCAACGCCCCGACCTGACCGCGATTGACGCGGCGCTGTCCGCTGGCGGCACGCTCATTCCCACCTCAGCGCAATACGGCGTTAGCAAGTCGGCCCTTGGTAGGCACAGGACCAATTGTTTGGCTCCCAAGCTGGCCGCCGCCGCGAAGGTGCTCGCCCCCATCCGCGAGACCCGTGCCCCAGTTGAGAGAGCTAAGGCGATTGTTATGGGTGATATGCCAAGTGCAGCGGAAGTGCTGACGCTGACCGGCTTGCTTGACCGGCTGGGCAGGTCACTGGATCGGCTGGAAGGCGCGGCGGACGCTGCGGCATCCGACAACCTGCACTCGGCGTTGGCGGCAGTTAGCGGCCAGCTTCATCGCGGGGTTGAGGCAGCAGCGAAGTTGCAGGGGTTGTATGCAGAGCCGGAAATGCAGCAACAGGCAAAGTTCAGCGTCAACATCGTGTTGCCAACCGCTGCGACTTAAGGTGCCTCCGAAGCATCCGCTGCTATCGCAGTTTCCACATCTGCTTTGACAGGCCGAGGCGGAAACAGGCTTTCACAATAATCTCTGGCAGCCCCAATGGCGGGTCCAGGAGGTGAGCCCTTCATCTCCCTCGCCAAACACTCTTCAACGGATTGATAACCAAAAACGTTGGTGGTCAAAACATTCCCAGCGACAGCACCCGCCACGAACACTGCGAGATAATAGCCGGGATCAGCCTTGAGGCGGGAAATCAACCCGTTGAGCGGCCAGATATATTCTTCACCACCCGCACTCTTTGTTCCTTGCGACATTCCACCCCCTCATCAGTCAAACATAAGCCCGGTTGGCTTGAAATGCAGCGCCTCTTGCCCGCACCGGGGGCAATCGTACGCTTCATCATAAATTTCATGGTCGCCCCACTGCACCTCTACATCTAAGTCCGGCACCGGCTCGATAGGTATAACGGGCTGCGGCTTTCGCAGCCCCCAGCGTTCCAGAAGGCTTCTCTTGTGCGGTCTCTTGCTGGCTTCGTATGCGTCACGTCGCGCCATCCGGTCTCGAAAACTTCCACCTAGCCTCAGTAGTTCATGATGGGCCGCATTTGGGCACACCGGGAACTCGGCTGCGATGTTCACCTCGACTATCCCGCAGTCCATGCAGCGATATGGGAAATAGCTCTCGGTGAGGCGAGACTGTCGTGAGCCACCAACCGTGAAAGTTCTTCGGTAGCCACAAGGGCATGATGCTCTGACCTGACTTCCCATGACGCTCAAATCTCGCTCTTATTTGGTATGTGCTAAGTGCGATTCAGGAGGGTTTTCGCTGCAAATCGGCAACCCGCAATTTCACATACGCGGCCCTTGTTTTACCATCATCGCCGTTTCCTTCCACCAGCGCACGAGCCCATAGCGCGGGATCACAGCTCCCGTCTCGTAGCTCAATGCCCGCTTGGCGATAAAACTCTTCAGTAGCCCTCGGCTCTTCTGCCTCAGAGATGACCGAGGTGCGTACACTTTTCAAAGCCCGCCATCGGGCGAAGCCCCAAAGCACTAGAGACACCACAAGAACGGGGGCAATGGCTCCCACGCCGGATGCCAGCGGATGCTCGGAAAGCATTATTTTGAATTGGCCGGATGCTTGCTCCCAATCGTAAGCGTGTTGCAGTGATGCGAAACCGGCTCCGGCCACGCCCGCCACGCATGCGGTAGAACGCCATCTGTGAGTAAATGGGATCGGTTTTAGTAAGTTCGCCAGAAAATCAATCAAAAGAAATGCCACGATAGCGCCAGTGAGGATGCTCCACTGATATACTGAGAAATCTGGCAAAGGCTCGTGTGCCGATAAGCCATAGTCTATGTAGTGAAACTCGTTTGGATTGATAGCGACTGGCAACTGTGTTCCCCTATACACCATGTTAGGATCATAGCTCGCGATCAGGTGCGTATGCGCGGCATGATCCATAGCGACCTTTGTGAAATCCGTCGCCACCTCACCAACGTTATCTCTTGGCGTTTTCGCGTCTCCCTGCCCTCGGCCATTACATATCTCGCGATCGGCCTGAGACAGTTTGTTGTACTCACAGACACCCGCCAACTTATAGGCCTGCTGCCGGGTAACTCCATCATCAAAGAGGTCCGCAGACCCTTCGACTGTTGGGTCAACGGCTGGAATATAATAAGTCTGGCTCGCACGGGCGGGACTGAAAGCTGCAAAGCCAAGCATGGCTGCCAGCCAAAAATTCTTAAACATCGCCCGCCCCCAAGTCGGGGCGGACTGCTACCGGTTAGCACCTGCATCCCCCCTATGTTCCTCTCGGGGCGACGGCCAAAGCCGGATGTTGGAAACCTGACACACAGACAGGCGCATGCGCCTTTACCGGCGGACCGGCTGGACATGCGCGCATGCCACCCGGCCTCCAACTCTTGGACGACCGAGTTCTGTGTGTTGGGGTTTCCACGCCCCGCCGTTCGGCTTTCACGAACGGCATAGGTCTTTTGCCTTGTGACCGGGCTTTCCGCAAGACACCCTGCTTCAGACCATGATTGCCGACTAGCACGCCGCCTATGACGCGTCTGACCAGCCAAGTTATGATCTGCCCGAATTGCAGCATGATCTATCGATCAACCTATGAGGCGAGCGTTAATTTTCGCGGCTGGCGGCAGTGGTCGGATGGCTGGGGTTTCGGTGAATTGTATCAACGCCACTGGCAATTGCTGGGGTGTGATTGCGGTGCGATGTTTCGGCCTGAAGGTCCGGCCTATATGGTGACAAGTGACCGGTTAGCGAATGTCAGGCCGCCAAGCCCGTCCGCCGATCCAGTCAACGAGGCACCCACCAAGAGACGATGGTGGGGATTGCGAGCGCCGAAAGCCAATAAACCCAACCCGTGGATGTTGCGGCCTGATCCGTATGCCCACCTTTCGACAATCGGCCCTGCGCGACTGGGTGGGATGTTAGATGGGCTCAACGGCGGGCACACGAACCTTGACAACCAGACGGAACTGGAAATCCGCCGCTGGCTCTGGTGGTCGTGGAACCACGCCACACGCGGCATGCAGGGGTGGATGCTGGCAGATGTTCCAGAGGCTAGCCAGGACATGAAGCGCGAAAATCTGGAGAGGCTACTGCCCCTCTTGCTCTGCGAACCTAGTCCCGATTGGATGCAGATTGGCGATGCGCATCGCCAGCTCGCGCAATTTGACGAAGCCTGCCGGGCATATGGCAGGGAGGTGGAGGCTGCGGCATGGGTTGGCGAGCTAACCGCCTTAGCCGGGCGCCGCAGCAGCCGCTGCGTGGAGATTTCATACCTCAGATAGCCAACGAGACAGCGTGGCAGGGGTTTTGTCGGTTTTGTCACCTGAAATGGGTGCAGAGGATGTTCTGTGCAGGCAGTTCAGATTGTTGAATAACACACATAGAACTAACTGACAAAACCGACAAAACCCCCCCCTGTCCTCACCACTTGCTGCCCTGTGCCAGCAGATTGACCTGCCACCGCTTGGGCGGACGCCCCCCTGTCACTGAAGACTGCACAACAACCGGACGAATCCAGTCGGCGTCTTCCAGCACGTCCAGCACGCTGGCGGTGCGTTCGGCATTGTCGCACCCAGCCCACCCACTGCGCTGAGCCTCACGGGAGGTGAACTCCCCGGTGATTTCGCCCCGGGACATGCGCGCCGCGATTTGACGGGCAGGTTCCGCGCAGATGTCGTGCGCCGACATGTGATAAACCCGCTTGGCGTGGGACAGGTAGAACCGCGAAGCGGCGATGGCCCGTTCCATTACGGGGCCGGAAATGTCGCCGTGATGGCCTTCGACCGCGTGAATAACCAATGCCACCGTGGCGATAACCTTCGGCTGCTTCATCACATGCTGCCTGTAAGCCTCGATCAACTCGAGGTTGTCCCTTTCGACAAGTTGCCGCGCGTATTCTTCACGCCAAAGCGCGTTGGCGGCATCTGAGAGCCTGAAATAGGGCAGCGAGTCGCCGAGCATCGATGGGACAGCGCCGTGGCGCACCGGGTCGTAATCCACGAGCCCCGCGATAGCATCCAGCCCAGCAGTCCACTTAGCCATGTCATAGGGCAAATCGACCAGTTCTGTATGATGCACAGTGTCAGGCATCGTCATCAGGCCAAACCGCTGCATGAAGCCATCAGCCTGCCGCCCTTCGCGCGCGGCACTGAGCGTAATCCGCAGGAGGGGTTCCGGCTGGATATTGCCAATCACCGATACACACAGGCGAGGGATATAGACTGCACCTCGCCCGATCCGGTCGGTTTGGAAACTGCTATTGCCGTTGTAAGCAGCCAGATAGAAGGCCCTGCCCGGCTGGTTCTTCGGGTCGTTCATCTGAGAGAACAGGCCAGAGGCCTCATCGTCCAGCACCACAACAGGACCGCCCCCTGCGAGGACGCTAAGTGCCTCGGGTGTTGCATTGTTGGTCATGGCCCGGCGCTGCACCGGCGGAGTCGGTTCTGGGGACAGGGATGGCGGCACAGCGTTATTTGCTGCCGCGTTTTTCTTAGCCGCCGCCAACTGTGCATCATAGACGATCTTGTTAGCCTGATAGGCTGCAAGCGCGGTCTGGTATTCCTGCCGATAGCGTTCTTCCACCCGGTTCAGGCTCTCTCGAACCGGGGTCATGCCGGGTGTCTTATGCGCGGAAACCTGAGCGATGTTCAAACCCCAGCTATTCGATGTCTCGAACCAAGGCCCGTGCTGCTTGAGAGCCAGTTGCACCCTATCACTGAGCAGAGACCCGCACGCGGCAAGGACGTTGGAAGCAGGAAACTCCCGGTTCATCGGAATAGAGTCGGCATAGCTAACAACCATGTCGGCCAGAACAGATGGCAGGAAGCGAGGCTCCCACGGAAGCACTGGCAGCGGTGCGCGCCCGATCGGCGAAGGGGCAGGCCACACCTTGCCCGGCTGGCTGGAATTCGACGTACCCATGTCGCCGGTGTCGTTGGCGGGATCACAAGGGGCGATTTGGGCACTCCCATGCATCCAACGACTGGCATCCCAGCCACCTTGACGGGCAATGGCGATCAAGCTGCCCAAGCCGATACGCGGCTCAGTCATGGCAATAACTCCTGTAACGGTTGTCGAAGTCGCGCGGATCGAAGCGGGAACTGGCCTGCGCCCACGCGCGACACAGGGCATAGGCATTGGGCGCACCGGAACGGGCGCAAGCCGCGAGAACCGTCCGCCAATTCGGCGGGCTGGCACCATCGGATGTATCGGCCAGCGCCACCACGTCCGGCACCTGCAACATTTCAGCAAGGCAGGCGTTCTTGTCGTCCGGGGCCAAGCCGTCGAACCAATGTGCCGTGGCACGCCCGCCCGACAAATCGCCATTGAGGGTGGCCGGGGCGACCACCGACGCAATCGTTGCGGGCAGGACAAATGCGTGAGCAAGTTCCGCCAGCGAATACGTCCGCCCCGACGCGGACAGCACCTTGGCCTTGACCGGCTTACGGCCAGTCGCCCGCTTCTTGGCATTTGGCCAGTTTACGAATCCCGGCATCCGCATGATGCGCGCCAAGTCGAAAACGGCATCACCGTCGATTTTGTCCCGGATGGCACGCCCCACGGCTTCATGAATGGCGACGGTTTCAGGACTAGCGGGCACAAGCTCGTCAAGCAGATAAACCACCTGAACCCCGCCACCCGTGGCAAGGGTAAAAGTCGGTAGCATTTGCAGGGCGGCTGCTGCGTCGACACAATCCTGCACAGAGCGTCCATTCGTGGCATCGACGTCGCCGACGACTGCTCGCACGTGGGTAATGTCGCAAGACTTGCTGCGACGACCCCGCGCGCCCGGGTTGGTCTCATAATAGTCGTTCCAGCCCTCGGCGTTAAGGCGCTTCATTTGCTGCATGGCTTTGACCATCCCCGTGTCATCGGCTGCGTGATGCACGATCACCTTGCCAGTTTCAGGGTGCAACGCGACAAGTTGCAGAGGATAGCCCAGCGCCCGCACGAAGGCGGCAGACGTAGCCTCAAGGTGTTTCCCCGGGTCGCCGCCGGGGGTCTTGGCGACTTGGGTGTTGGGCATTTTGCATCCGCTGGGTTGAGTGGCGATTGACATGAGGCGGTCAGGCATTGTCGTTCGCGGGCGTCCAGCCGGTGGGGTTGGCGAGCCAAGCGCGAATGTCGCCAAGACGCCAGCCGGAGGCGTGGGCGGTCAGTTTGATCGGCTGGGGAAAGGACCGCTGCGCCGCCTGCGCGTAAATCGAAGCGCGGCTAAGCTGGACCATTGCAATCACCTCGGGGAGGCGAAGAATGGCCTCGGGAGGCAGGTTCGTAAGGTCACGGGATGATTTGTTCACGGCGGGCTCCTGTCGTTGAAGGAGCCCCCATATTGTGCACCAATCTCAGGGCGTCCACACCCCGCCAGCCGAGTTTCGCGGCTAATCACGTGCCACTGAGTTTATGCATGATTGTGATGTAAAATCAGTGACTTAAAGTGCATTTGCTTGTGGAAAAATTTTTATGCCACCAGCGGGATAATTTTCGCCCCATCCCGCAGCATGTCGAGGTAGTCCGACCACCACTGCGCCATTGCCACACGCTCGTCCCAGTATTCCGCGTGATTGTACGCACGGCGGATTTTGCCCGGTTCGACATGCGCCAAGGCCCGTTCAATCACGTCCGGGCGCCACTTGCCCGACTCGTTCAGCAACGTGCTGGCCGTGGTCCTAAAGCCATGTGCCGTCATCTCGTCTTTCGAATACCCCATGCGCCGCAAGGCGGCGTTCAGGGTGTTCTCGCTCATAGGGCGCTTGGCGGTCCGCAGGCCGGGGAAAATCAAGCCAGTAGGGCCAGTGACCAGCCGCGCCTCCTCCAAGATGGTCAACGACTGAGGGGTGAGCGGCACATGGTGGTCACGCCGCATCTTGGTCTTGGCACCAGGAATAATCCACTTGGCGTTCTCGAAGTCGACCTCTGACCAGTCGGCATGACGCAATTCGCCGGGTCGTACGAAGACATGGGGCGCAAGGCGCAGAGCCAGCTTGGTAGTGATCTGCCCTTCAAACCCGTCGATGGCACGCAGCAGTTGCCCGACCTTTACCGGATCAAGAATAGCCGCCCGATGCGTCACCTTGGGGGTGGTCAGGGCCTTAACCAACGGCGCGGACACGTCCTGTTTGCAGCGCGTGGTCGCCACGCCATAGCAAAACACACGGCTGGCGAAGGCGCGAACCTGACGGGCTGCCTCGTGGTGCCCCACGTTCTCGACCTTTCGCAACTCGGCCAGCAGTTCGACCGGCTCGATGTCCGCGATAGGTCGCGGATGAAGTGCCTTGAGCAATGACAGGTGCCAGCGGGCCTTCACCAGTGTCGCTTCAGCCCGGCCTTCGCGCCCCTGCTTTTCGATATATTCCTCGGCAACCGCCCTGAACGTGTTGCCTGCGCTGATCGCCTCGACGAGCTTCGCCCGCTTCTTCTCTGCGCCGGGGTCTTTGCCTTCGGCCAGCATTTGGCGCGCCTCGTCGCGGCGCTGGCGCACGTCCTTCAGACTTACCTCGGGATAGGTGCCAAGCGAGAGTTGCTGCTCCTTGCCATGATAGCGGTATTTGAAACGCCACAGCTTACCGCCGGTAGGCCGGATAATCGCAAACAAGCCCTTCTCGTCATGCAGCTTGTATTGGGTCGCCTTGGGCTTGGCGTTCTTGATTGCTGAGTCCGTCAGAGCCATTTGGGGGTCACTCCATCCGATGGGTTTCGTGTGACCCCCAGTGTGACCCCCAAAATCCACTAGCTTTGCATGGACAGGGATAGACGGCACTGGACAGGCCAGTGCTCTATATAGCCGGAAAACCGCCATTTTTCTAGACGTGTGGGGATGATTTTGGCCGGAGGGCTGGAGCGGGTAGCGGGAATCGAACCCGCATAGCCAGCTTGGAAGGCTGGTGCTTTACCACTAAGCTATACCCGCGCTGCATTGGCCTCTGCCACGCCGTGCGCCTTTCCGTCAACCGTGCATGCCTTGCCCTGCGGCGCTTCACCGGTTATTGCTATAAGATATAACTTATCCGGAGAGCGTTGTGTCCGATTCTGCCCATTCCGCCCCAGTCGGTCGCAATCTCCTTCCGGCGCTTGAGCGGCTGTTGCGGCCCCGCTCGGTCGCAGTTGTCGGCGCTTCGGACAAGCCCGGCGCGCTGGGCACCACGCTGCTCTCCAATCTCGATGCCAACGGCTTCGCGGGCGACATCTACCCGATCAACCCGAAGCGCGAGAGCCTTGGCGGCCGCGCCTGCCTGCCCGGGATCGAGGCGCTGCCCGAAGGCGTTGACGCTGCGGTTCTCGCCATCCCGCGCGCGGGCGTGCTCGATGCGGTGAAGGCGCTGGCCGAGCGCAAGGTCGGCGGCGTCGTGATCTTCGCTGCCGGTTTTGCCGAAGGCGGGCCGGAGGGCCTCGCCGAACAGCGCGAGATCGCCCGCATCGCGCAGGAAGCCGGCATGGTCGTCGAAGGCCCCAATTGCCTCGGCCTCGTCAACTACGTCGACCGTATTCCGCTGACCTTTGTCGAGACGGCCGCGCGGCCCCCTGCGGGCAAGCGCGCCATCGGCGTCGTCTCGCAGTCGGGCGCGATGGCGGCCGTGCTCGGCACCGTCCTGCTCGCCCGCGATTGCGGCGTGTCCTATTCGGTCTCGACCGGCAACGAAGCGGCCAGCGGCGTCGAGGATTATGTCGAATGGCTGATCGACCAGCCGGACACCCACGTCATCGCGATGATCGTCGAGCAGTTCCGCAAGCCGGAGCGCTTCCTTGCCGCCGCCGCGCGCGCGGCAGCGGCAGGCAAGCCCATCGTGTTGCTCCACCCGGGCACCTCCAGCGCTGCCCGCGAATCCGCTGCGACGCACACCGGCGCCATGGCGGGCGACTATGCGCTGATGCGCGCCAAGGTCACCCGCGCCGGGGTGATCATGGCCGAGACGCTCGAAGAATTGGGCGATATCGCCGAGATCGCCCTGCGCTGCCCCGCGCTACCATCAGGCCACACAGCGGTGCTCGGCGAATCCGGTGCGTTCAAGGCGCTGACGCTCGATCTCGCCGAAGCGCTCGGCCTGCCGCTCGCCCCGCTGCATGATGCGGATTCGCCCGCCCTGCGCGCCGCGCTGCCGCCCTTCGTGCCCGTCAGCAATCCGCTCGACATTACTGCGCAAGGGCTCTCCGAACCGGCGATCTACACCCGCTGCCTCGAAGCCCTGCTTGAAGATCCGCGCGTCGGCACCGTGCTGGCAGGCATCATCCAGGCTGAAGCGGTCACCTGCGCGATCAAGTTCCCGCCGATCCTCGCTGCGGCGACGGCCCGCCCCCTCTCCAAGCCGCTGATTTTCGCCGGTCTCGATGAAGGTGCCGCCGTCCCGCCAGAGCGCATCGCCCAGCTGCGCGCCGCTGGCGTACCCTGGTTCCCCACGACCGAACGCGCGCTGCGGGCGATCACACGGCTGACCCAGTGGTCCGCGCGCGATGTGAGCGCCAACACCGCAGCACCGCTGCCCGTCCCCGGCCTTGCGGCGCATTCGGGCGTGATCCCCGAATATCGGGCCAAGGCGCTGCTTGGCCCGCTCGGCATTCCGTTCCCGGCGGGCACGTTTGCCGCCAGCGCCGATGCCGCCGTCGCTGCGGCGGATACGCTCGGCTATCCGGTCGCGATGAAGGCACAGGCCGCTGCGCTCAGCCACAAGAGCGATGCCGGCGGGGTCATCCTGAACCTTGCCGATGCCGCCGCCGTCCGCGCCGCATGGGAGAAGATGCACGCCTCAGTTGCGGCCTATTCCGCCGCCATCACGCTCGATGGCGTGCTGATCGAGGCGATGGGCGCACGCGGAGTGGAAATGATCGTCGGCGCGAAGAACGATCCGGAATGGGGCCCCGTCCTCCTTGCCGGCTTCGGCGGCGTTACCGCGGAAATCCTCGGCGATGTGCGCCTGCTCGCGGCGGACATGACGGCGGAAGCGGTCGAGGCCGAACTGATGAAACTGAAGAGCGCTGCCATCCTCAGCGGCTATCGCGGGGCACCGGCGCTCGATGTCCCCGCGCTGGCCGAGCTGATCGTCACGCTTGGCCGCGTGCTGCGCGCCGAACCTTCGATCCGCGAGGTCGATCTCAACCCGGTAATCCTCCATCCCGAGGGCAAGGGCGTGGTCGCGCTCGATGCTCTGATGCTGGTGGGGGAATAAAGACCCCTCCGACCCGCCTGCGGCGGGCCACCTCCCCATTTGCACTGCGTGAAAATGGGGAGGGCCGGCTTGGTCCGGAGCCTAAACGGGGTGGTGGAGGGGGAATCGGCGCCGCCTCTCAATGCACCGCCGGGATCATTCCTTCCGCGCGCCGCAGCAGGTCTTCCGCCACCGCATCGCGCGGCCGCAGCCGGAGCGATTGCTCCGCCGCTGCTCGCGCGCCCGGCGCATCGCCTGCTGCCAGCAGCGCCGCCGCGACATCGCGCCGCACCGGGTACCAGAATGCGGGCGGGTCGGAAAACTGCATGAAATCCTTGGTTTCCTCGATATCGGCTGCCGCTGTGAAGGCCTTCACTGCATCCTTCGCGCGGCCCTCGGCCATGGCGATGCGGCCTTCCAGTACGCCGCGCGTGATGCCCAGCATCTGTTCGGGCGCGCGGTGGTCGCGGTCGATCTTGCCGTCCTTGCCCTTGTCCGCGACATGGTCCGGGATCGCCGCCAGTTCGGCCTTCGCCCCTGCCAGATCGCGCAGCCACATCATCGCCTCGCCGCGCGCATAGTGCCGCGCCGCCTTGAGGTAGGGCAGCTTCGGTTCGGCCAGCGCCAGCACCGCTGCCGGATCATCGAACCGCGCCATCGCGAAATAGCCTGCCGCGGCCAGCATCTGCGAGAACGGCTCGGCCTTCTCGCGTTCGGTCGAGCGCTCCACCAGCGGCCTTGCGAGATTGAGCGCGGTGCGCCCGTCGCCTGCCATCATCGCGCCGCCAAGGCCGAAGATCACGTTGTGCGCGTGGTAGGGCAGGTCCCACACGCCCTTGGGCTCGGGCAGGCCCAGCCGCCTGGCGTTGGCCTTGCCGATTTCCACCGCGCGCCAGTTGGTGTCGGCAGCATCCTGATAGCGGCCCACCCAGAAGAATGTGTGGCTCGGCATGTGGACGAGGTGGCTGGCATTGGGGGCGAGCCCGGCCAGCTTGTCCGCATAAGGCTCGGCCTTGGCCGGTTCGCCGGAAACTTCGGTGGCGTGGATGTAGAAATGGATCGCGGGGGTATGTTCGGGCGCACGGGCCAGTACGGTTTCCAGCAGCGTGATCGCCGCGTTGATCGCATCGTGGTCGAAGTCGTCTGCGCCTTCCTTGAATGACGAGACCATCAGCGCGTCCGCCGTCAGCACCGCGATCTCGTTGTCCGCCGGATAGCGCGCCGCGACTTTGCGCATCGCGGCGGCATAGCGGACGTCGAGCGCGTGGACGTCCATGCCCGGCTGGTAGCGCAACAGGAGCGCATCGATCAGGTCGCGCTCGCGCGCCGTACCTGTCTTCGCCGCCAGCGTTTTCGCCTTGCGTACCATCTCGAGCAGCGGCGCGCGTTCCTTGGGCTCGCTGCCGTAGTTGATCGTTGGCCCCGAAACGAGCGCCTGACCCCACAGGCACATCGCGCAGGCGGGATCGAGCCGCACCGCCTCGCCCATGGCCGCAATCGCCGCCTTGTGGGCAAAGGCAGCGCTCAGTTCCAGCCCGTTGGAGAAGAACGCCTGCGCCTGCGGCACCGAAGTTGTCGCGGTAAAGCCGCCGTTGCCGTAGCCCGTCAGCAGCGTCGGCACCTTGGGCACGGTGTTGTCGTCATGCGCAGCGTGATCGGCATGATCGCCCCCGGCATGTTGACCGGGTCCGGGCGCTGCCTTGGCCGCGCCATCGGCGGTCTGCGCCTCGCTCAGCGGCTTGCCGGTGGGCACCGCCTGCATGTCGTGGCCGGACATGCTCTGGGCCATCTCATGCCCCGCCTGCGCGCATGCCGGGGCCGCGAGCCCGAGCAGGGCTGCGCCGATGATCGAATGGAAATGCCCGTTGCCCAAAGCCGTGTCTCCCTTGCCGCCGAGCAGGCTCGCACGGGCGTGGGGGCAAGACAATGTTTTCGAGCTACCCGGCCTCAGCGCGGCGGCGCAGCCATCTTCTCCGCCTCGGCAATCGCGGCGCGGGTGATCGGCTCCATGATCGCATAGCCCTTGGCGTTGGGATGGATCCCGTCCGGAGCGATGTCCGGGTTCATGCCGCCCTCGGCATTGGCCAGCGCGCCGTGGTAATCGGCAAAGACCGCGCCGCGTGCCCGGGCGAGCTCGCGCAGCCAGGCGTTGAGCGCGACGACCTGCTTCGCGGGGGAAAGCGCTGGTTTCCACGGAAACTTCGCGGCCGGCAGGATGCTGCCGAGCACCACGCCGATGCCGTTGGCCCGCGCAATATCGACCATCGCCATCACGTGGTTCTTGTACATCTCGGCGCTGTTGGGCCCGGTATTCCCGGCAAGGTCATTGGTGCCGATCATGATGTGCACCACGCGCGGGCGCAGCCGCACGACGTCCTGATAGAACCGCACAAGGATCTGCGTGCTGGTCTGCCCGCTGATCCCGCGCCCGATCGCGCCGCCGGCAAACAGCGCCGGGGCCAGCGGCACCCAGTTCTCGGTGATCGAATCGCCGATGAACACCACACGCGGCGGCGCGGCGAGCTGCCTGTCCGCCTCGGCGTACTTGCACTCCCACGCCCAATCGTTCTTGAGCACGTAAGGGTGGCCGAACCACAGGCCGGTCTGGTCGGGGCAGGGCTTCTCCAGCATCCCGTCGCCCGGCGCGGTGACCGGCGGGGAGGGCGGGGGAAAGCTCGGCGCAGGTGCAGTCTGCGCCAGAACCGGGGCAGACGAGAGCATGAGCAGCGCCGCCGCGATCCCTCGCCTCATCAGATGATCCCCACGGCCTTGCCGGCGCGTTCGAACATGCCGGCAATCACCGAGACCTGCTCCGCCGTATGCTCGGCGCAGAGCGAGCAGCGCAGCAGCGTCATCCCGGCCGGGGTCGCCGGCGGACGGGCGAGGTTGACGTAGAGCCCCTCGCGCAGCAGCGCTTCCCACATCATCGCGCCGCGCTCCAGATCGGGCATGATCACCGCGATGATCGCGCTCTGCGGCTCTGCCGTGCCCAGCTTGAAGCCGAGCTGCGTCAGCGCGCCGTGGAGCGTGCGGGAGTTCTCCCACAGGTGCGCGCGCTTGTTTCCGGCGTGCATCAGCTTGCGGATCGAGGTTGCGGCGGTTGCCACCACGCTCGGCGGCAGGCTCGCGGTGAACACATAGGGGCGGCAGACGAGGCGCATGATCTCGAACTTCGGATGGTTCGAGACGCAGAAGCCGCCGACCGTGCCGACCGACTTGGAGAAGGTGCCGATCACGAAGTCGACATCCTCGAGCACGCCCTGGTCCTCGGCCACGCCGCGCCCGTTGGGGCCGATGAAGCCCATCGAATGCGCTTCGTCGACCAGCACCATCGCGCCGTAGGACTTGGCGATGCGGATCATTTCCTTGAGCGGCGCGATGTCGCCCAGCATCGAATAGACGCCTTCGAGCACGACCAGCTTGCCCGCGCCTTCGGGAATGCGGCGCAGGCGCTTTTCCATCGCTTCGATGTCGTTGTGCTTGAAGGGCACAACTTCGGCGTCGCCCATCTTGCAGCCGTCCCAGATCGAGGCGTGGCTGTCGATATCGAGCACGATGTAATCGCCCTTGCCCGCGATCGTGCTGATGATGCCGAGGTTGGCCTGGTATCCGGTCGAGAACACCATGGCATGGTCCATGGCGTAGAATTCCTTCAGCGCCTCTTCCACCGCGCGGTGGCCCGCATAGGTGCCGTTGAGCACGCGGCTGCCGGTGGTGCCTGCGCCGAAATCATCGAGCGCCTGCTTGCCCGCCGTGATCACGTCGGGGTCGAAGGTCATGCCCATGTAGTTGTAGGTGCCGAGCAGGATCGTCTCGCGCCCGTTGCAGATCGCGGTGGTGGGCGAAAGCACCTTCTCCATCACGAGGCTGAACGGATCGGTCACGCCCGTCGCCAGCAGCGAACGGCGCGTTTCGATCAGCGCGTCGAACTTGGAGAAAAGGTCAGTTTCAGGAGCCTTGGTTGCGGCTTCCGGCGGGGTCATGTCGTTCATTGGCTTCTCAACCCTGCAGCGTGGTCACGGCATCGATCAGCTGGCCGTAAGTTTCGATCTCGGCCTGCTGGTTCATGCTGATGATGATGTCGAATTCGTCCTCGATGGCGGCCACGAAATCCATGACCGTGAGGCTGTCCCACTCCAGATCGCCGGCGAACGAGGTGGTCTCGTCGATGGCGATCCCGTTCTTGTTGAACGGCTCGATCACTTCGGCAATGCGAGCGGCGGTAGCGGCGCGATCCATCAGTCTGTTCTCCAGTTGTGAGGCGCCTTTGCCCCAAGAATAAGGCTGAAAAGCGGCCAGCACCATCGCTTGTCAAGCGCAAGGGGTGTATGGCAACCTGACACATGTGGGCAAGGCGCATGGGCACCGTGCGGGGGGAGAGCGCAACTGGCCGATCCTGACCAATCCGTCGAAGTTCGGTCCGAACCACCGAAGGCGGCGCCCTCGCCGCTTTCGCCATCGGGTTATTCGAACCACGCGATCCACCTCGTCCGCACCGCGCAGACGCTCAACCTCACGCTCAGCCAGATGGCCGATTCCAAGGCCTCGCTCCTGATGGGGGCGACTTTCGTGGTTTTCACGATCACGATGGGCCAGGCGAAGAACGGCCACTTGCCCGCTGCATTGCTTGTCCTTGCCGCCTTCGCTTTCGCTTCCGCCATGTGCGCGGTGATGGCGGTGCTCCCCTCGATCGGTCGGCCCTCGCGCTCTGGCCAGATCAATGCCCGGCCCAACCGCCTGTTCTTCGGCACCTTCACAGCGATGGACGAAGATGAGTGGACCGAAAGCATCCTTGCCGATCTGCGCGCCGACGAGACGGTGTTTCGCACCATGCTCCACGACATGTATCAGAACGGCCAGGTCCTTCAGCACAAGAAGTACCGCTATCTCGGCTACGCCTACCGCCTGTTCATGGCGGGCCTGACGCTGACGGTGGTGGTCTTTATCGGCGAGTACCTGCTGTCGCGAGGTTAGCCGTTCCTCAAACCAGCGCTTTCACCGCCATCATGAACGGCCCGATCGAGACCGGTTTGGCGAGATAGCCTTCCGCGCCTGCCTCGCGGATGCGCTCCTCGTCGCCCTTGCCGGCATAGGCGGTCACGGCCAGCACCGGGATGGGGCGCAATTCGGGATCGCCCTTGAGGGCTTCGATCAGCTCCAGCCCCGAAATGTTGGGCAGCTGGATGTCCATGATGATCAGGTTCGGGACAAATTCCTTTGCGCGCACAAGGACATCGCGGCCATCGGCCAGCGGTTCTACGGCAAATCCGCCCGCCTTCAGCACATCGCAGAACAGCTTGCGATTGAGGTCGTTGTCCTCGACAACCAGAATTCTTTTTGCCACTGACACTCCGGTCCCCATGCCCCCACCGGGCACTTGCCTAGAGACCCCGAAAGGCCCTGACAATCGTCCGCTTGTCCGCCCCTGCTTCCGATCCTGCCGCTACGGCGCTGCAGGCGCTCGGTTGGGTGCTCGGCGATGCGAGCCGTGCCGAGCGTTTCCTTTCGCTGACAGGCCTTACGCCGGACGAATTGCGCACCGGGCTGGGCGATCCGGCGGTGCAGGGCGCGGTGCTCGAGTTCCTCTGCGGGCATGAGGCTGATCTGATTGCGGCGGCTGAAGCGCTGGGCATGTCCCCGGCTGCGCTTGCTGCCACCCGGGAGAAACTGTGATGGCAAGACCGCTGGTGATCAGCGATTGCGACGAAGTGCTGCTGCACATGATCGTACCCTACAAGGACTGGCTGGGCGAACATCACGGCATCGATTTCGTGATGGAGGACAGCGATTTCAGCAAGGCCATGCGCTATGCTGGCAGCGGCGATCCTGTGCCGGGGCCGGAAATCTGGCGCCTGCTCGGCCTGTTCTTCGATACCCAGATGCACCGTCAGGGCGCGATCGCCGGTGCGGTCGAGGGCATCAATGCGCTCGCCGAGCATGCCGACGTGGTGATCCTGACGAACCTCACCGATGAACGCCGGGAGGCGCGCGCGCGCCAACTCATGGATGTCGGCATCCACGCCCGCGTGTTCACCAACCAGGGGCCGAAGGGCCCTGCGCTCAAGGCCATCCTCGACGAATACCAGCCCAGCCAAGCGGTGTTCATCGATGATCTGCCGCAGCATCATGGCTCGGTGATGGAAATCGCCCCCCATGTCAGCCGCCTGCACCTTTGCGGCGAACCATTGATCGCGCGCCACATCGATTGCGCGCATGTCAAGGGCCACGCCCATGCCCGTATCGACCAGTGGGAGCACGCGCTGCCCTGGCTTATGGACCGTATAACCCAAGAAGGATTTGGGGAGTGAATGACGATGAGTGACACCGCCGCCAGACTTGCCGAACTCGGCATCACCCTGCCCACACCGGCCGCACCGGTCGCCGCCTATGTTCCCACGGTCGAAGCCGGCGGGTTCCTCTATGTCTCGGGCCAAGTCTCGTTCGTCGACGGTACGCTGGTCAAGGGCCGGCTTGGCGATGATCTCACGGTCGAGCAGGGTTACGACGCCGCGCGCGGCTGCGGCCTCATGCTCCTGGCGCAGGCGCAGGCCGCGCTTGGCTCGCTGGACCGGATCGCCCGTGTCGTGAAGCTTGGCGCTTTCGTCAATTGCACGCCTGATTTCACCGATCAGCCCAAGGTCGCCAATGGCGCCTCGGAACTCATGGTCGCGGTACTGGGGGATGCCGGCAAGCATAGCCGCAGCGCTGTCGGCGTGCCTTCGCTCCCCCTCGGCTGCGCAGTGGAAATCGATGCTGTATTTGCTCTCCATCCTGCTTGATCGCCTGCTTGCCCCTCCGCCGCAGGCGGAGAAGGTGGCCTGGCTCAAGGGCGTGACCTATGCGCACCGCGGCTTGCACGGGCCCGGGCCCAACGGCACGACCTTGCCGGAAAACGCGATGTCAGCCTTTGCTGCGGCCATCGAGGCCGGGTACGGCATCGAATGCGATGTGCAGCGCAGCAGCGACGGGCAGGCCATGGTCTTCCACGATTGGGAGCTTGATCGCCTGACCGCCGAAACCGGCCTGGTCATCGAACGCAGCGCGGCCAAGCTTGGCCAGATCCGCATCATCGGCAACGACGCGGATACGATCCCCAGCCTGCGCCAGCTGCTCGATCTCGTCGCGGGCCGCGTACCTCTGCTGATCGAGATCAAGACGCGGCCCTCCACGCGCATCCCCGCAATCTGCCTCGCGGTGCGCCGCATGCTCGAAGGCTATCGCGGGCCGGTCGCGGTGATGAGCTTCGATCCGCGCGTTTCCAGCTGGTTTGCCCGCCATTCCTCGCATGTCGTGCGCGGCCTCGTGATGATGGAAGAGGGCAGCCGCACGCTCTTCGCGCGCACCCGCCGCCACATGATGCTGTGGCAGGCCAAGCCCGATTTCCTCGCCTACGACATCACCGACATGCCCAGCCGCTTTGCCGGTTCGCAGCAGAGGCGCGGTTTCCCTGTGCTCACGTGGACCGTCAACACTCCCGAGCTCATGGAGCGGGCGCTGCGCCACGGTGATGGTCCGATTGCGGAAGGAGCGGGGCTGAGCAAGGCCACCCGCGCGTGAGCATCACCGCACGCGTCCACCACGCTGTCGGCGAGATTCCCGCCGCCGAGTGGGACGCGCTTGCCGGGCCCGGCAATCCTTTCACCAGTCACGCCTTTCTGACGCTGCTGGAGGAATCGGGCAGCGTCGGCGGTCGCAGCGGCTGGTCGCCCCTGCCGCTGGTGATCGAAGATGCCGAGGGCGTCGCCGCCGCTGCGCTCCCGGCTTATCTCAAGGGCCACAGCCAGGGCGAATATGTGTTCGATCACAGCTGGGCCGATGCCTGGCACCGCGCGGGCGGGCAGTATTACCCCAAGCTTCAGATCAGCGTGCCCTTCACGCCCGCGACCGGCCCGCGCCTGCTGACGGGCGAACATCCGTCAAACCTGGCGGCGCTGGGTGTGCCGCTGCTGCGCGTGGCCGAGCAGATCTGCGAGCAGAACAACCTCTCTTCCGCCCACGCGACCTTCATCGAGCCCGCGCAGCTTCCGGTCTTTCAGGAAGCCGGCTGGCTCCTGCGCACCGATACCCAGTTCCACTGGGACAACCAAGGCTATGCCAGCTTCGATGATTTCCTAAGCGCATTATCCTCCGAGAAGCGCAAGAACCTGCGCAAGGAACGGGCGAAGGCGCAGGACGGGGTCGAGATCCGCCACCTGACCGGGGATGCAATCCGCCCGGAGCATTGGGATGCCTTCTGGGTGTTCTATCAGGATACCGGTGCCCGCAAATGGGGCAGGCCCTATCTGACGCGCGAGGCCTTCACCCTGATGGGCGAGCGCATGGCGGACCGCATCCTGCTGGTCATGGCCTTCATCGGGGAGCAGCCTGTCGCGGGCGCGCTGAATTTCGTCGGGTCGGAAGCGCTCTACGGCCGCTACTGGGGCGCGGTCATCGACAAGCCGTTCCTGCACTTCGAGTTGTGCTACTATCAGGCCATCGACGCTGCGATCGCGCTGGGCCTCGGGCGGGTGGAGGCGGGCGCGCAGGGCCAGCACAAGCTGGCACGCGGCTACAAGCCGGTGCCGACGTGGTCGGCGCATTGGATCACCGATCCGGGTTTCCGCAGCGCCATCGCCGATTTCCTGACGCGCGAACGGCAAGGCGTGGCGCAGGAACAACTCTGGCTCGGTGAACGCACGCCCTTCAGGAAGGGCTGAGATCGCTCGGATCTTCCCCGGTGTTGCGGAAGGCAATCGGGGAAGGGGCTGCCCGCAATGCGGGTGGCGGAGGGGTATTGGCTGAAGCGCTCAAGCGGCCTGGCTGTCGGTCCGCGTCATGCGCAGCCATTCGCGCGCGCGGCGCTGGGCTTCGGCGATTTCGCGCGCGGTCATGTCGTCCGATACTTCGGCGCGGCAAGTCGCGGCTTCTTCGTGCCCGCCCACTGCGGCGAGGTTGAACCACTTGTGCGCCTCGATCAGGTCGCACGGCGCGCCGTGGCTGCCGGTCGAATAGGCAACGCCAAGGTCGAACAACGCCTCCATATCGCCCTCTGCCGCAGCGGCGAGGCAAGTGGCGACGAGCGTGTCGGTGGCGTCGCTGTCAATTCCGCAGGCGGAAGCGGTGGTGTCCGAAACCAGCTTGATCCATGTCTGTGCCATAAACTCTTTTCCCGTCCCCCCCGGTGCCGAAATCGAGCTTCGCCGGGCAGCCACAAAGTCAACAATCTTGGTCAACAATTGGTTAACGCCGAAAAAAAGAGCCTAGGTGATCGCGCTGGGTACAACTTCGCATTGCCTCCGAGGAAAACCTTGTACGGATTCCGTGACTTGCCTATAGGCCCGGCAAACCGGGAGCCACGCGCGTCCGTCTGCGGACGTCGCAGCGCCGGGGGTCGCAAGAGCTGGTGCTTGGAGGGCCGGATGGCTGGGGTTTTGAGTGACGAAATCGACGTTCTGGCCAAAGCCCGTCGGGCCATGCCCGGTGATTATCTGCCTTCCGATGATGAGCCCTATATGGGCGAAGCCCAGCAGGACTATTTCCGCCGCCTGCTGCTCGAATGGAAGAAGTCCATTCTCTCGGCTTCTGCCGGCACGCTCTCCGCACTGCAGGATGGGCCCATCCGTGAACCAGATCTCAACGACCGCGCCTCGAGCGAGACCGAATGGGGCATCGAACTGCGCACGCGTGATCGCCAGCGCAAGCTGATCGCCAAGATCGATGCCGCGATGCGCCGGATCGATGAAGGCGAATACGGGTATTGCGAAGTCACCGGTGAACCAATCGGTCTCGGCCGCCTGATCGCCCGTCCGATCGCCACGATGACTGTAGAGGCGCAGGAAGCCCACGAGCGGCGTGAGAAGATCTCCCGCGATATGTGAGGATTTCGGGGCGGACATACTTGGACCCGAGAATGTCCCGCTCCGGTACAGTATAAGCAAAAACACCTTGTTCCGGCGCCGATTTAAGGTTCCGTTAGCCAGCCTCGCTTAGCAATACGCGAGAAAGTTCTGCGACTTTCTTCGTGGCGTTCAGGGCGGATCATCGTCCTGATCGCGGAGGCCTCCCTTGGCAGATGAGACGGAAACCGGGCGTGACTGAACTCGATCATCGGCAGGATGGGCGCGACAGCCTCTTTCTCATGGCGGACGTGCGTCTGGCCGGGACTGGGGATGAGCATCGCGTCAAGGTGCGCAATCTCTCGGGCGGCGGCATGATGGCTGAAGGGCACGTCAAGGTCACTCGCGGCGCCAAGCTCGAAATCAACTTGCGCAATATCGGCTGGGTCGAAGGCGTCGTCGCCTGGATCCAGGAAAACCGCTTCGGCATCGCCTTTCTGGAAGACATCGATCCCAAGCTGGCGCGTGAGCCGGTGGCCAGCCAGCCCCATTCCACGCCGCGCTTCGTCAAGCCGGTCCTCGCGACCGTCGATCCTGCACGCCTGCGCAAGATCTGAACGCCAGCCATCATTTCCGGCGCAAAATTTCTGAAGATTGTCGGGCGCGCGCCGTCCTTCCGACGCTGACCCGCGCTGCCCCCTGTGCTAGCACCGCATGCAATGGTGCGTGCTTCCCGCCTTTCCATGGCTGCCGCCCTGGCCCTTGCCGGGCTCGGTGTGCTGGTTCTGGGCGTCTCGGCGTGCGGACGGCGCAGCGAAGGCCCGCTTCCCATTGCTCTCATCGGTGATCGCAGCGCGCTCGATACCAGCAGCCTGCGCCTTTCCCCTGCCGCGCGCACCTTGCGCGGTGCCACGGTGGAAGGGCTCGTCGCATTCGATGCCGAGGGGCACATCGTTCCGGCAATCGCCGATCGCTGGATCATCACCGACGACGGCCAGAGCTACATCTTCCGCCTGCGCGACGGGACGTGGCCGGGCGGCGCGCGGATCACCGCAGAAACTGCCGTCGCCGCGCTGAAGGGCGCGCTCTCGCAGCTCAAGGGCACTCCGCTCGGGCTCGATCTTGCCGCCATCGAGCAAGTGCGCGTCATGGCGGACCGGGTGATCGAGATCGATCTCGTCGCGCCGGTTCCCGATCTGCTGACCCTGCTGGCCCAGCCCGAACTCGGCATGCCCTATGCCCGCCGCGGCTCGGGGCCGATGGGCTTTGCCCGGCACGGCAGCGGGGCAAAGCTCTCGCTGATCCCGCCGGAAAAGCGCGGCCTCGTGCCTGAAGAAGGCTTCTCCGGACACTCGCGCGATCTGCTGGTCGAGTTTCTGTCGGCGCCCAAGGCGGTGGACCGGTTCAACGAAGGCGCGGCCGATCTCGTGCTGGGCGGACGGATCGATTCCCTTCCGCTCACCGAGCAGACCGGCCTCGCGCGTGGCAACGTGCAGCTCGATCCGGTCATCGGCATGTTCGGCCTGCTGGTCGATCGTGACGAAGGCTTCCTTGCCGATGCGCCCAACCGCGAGGCGCTGGCGCTCGCGATCGACCGCGATGCGATCATTGCCGCGTTCAACATCGCCGGCTGGCAACCGACCACGCGCGTGGTCTCCGCCGGGGTCGAGGGCGATTCCGGCAATGTCGGTGAGCGCTGGGTCGGTGTCGCGCTCGAACAGCGCCGCGCGCTCGCGGCCGAGCGTGTCACGCGGTACATGGCTGGCGGCAAGTCCGCGCCCGTGCTGCGCATTGCCGCGCCAAACGGGCCGGGCACGCGCCGGGTGATCGATCTCATCGCCGCCGATTTCAAGGCCATCGGCGTGGTCGCGGTGCAAGTTGGCGAGGACAAGCCGGCCGATCTGCGCCTGATCGATGCCACCGCGCGCTATGGCCGCGCCTCGTGGTTCCTCAACCAGCTTGCCTGCTCGGTCCACAAGCCCGCCTGCAACGTCGCCGGGGACCAGCTGCTCGCGCAGGCCCGCCAGACTGCCGACATGCGCGAACGGTCGCTTCTCCTCGGGCAGGCCGAGGCCGAAATTACCTCGGCCAATCCCTATATCCCGATCGCGCGGCCCTTGCGCTGGTCGCTGGTGCGCGCGGGCGTCACCGGCTTTGCGCTCAACCCGTGGGGCTGGCACCCGCTGCCGCCTCTGGCGGCACTGCCGAGATAAGCCGGCTGATCAGAAATCAATCGCGATGCCGTTGCGCTCCCAATCGCCGAAGCGGGTGGGATCGAGGCCATCGGGATCGTCGCGCTTCTCGGCCGTACGCGGCTCGGGCGCGGGGGCGGTGGACCAATGATCGGGCCGGGTGAACGAGCCGGGCCGCTTGGTGGCGCGGGGTGTTTCCTTTTCCATGCGCATTCCCTGCCCCGCATGGACGCAATGCGCAATTGCCAAAGGGGGCACCGCGCGCGATAGGCTCGGCAATGGCCCCGCCTCCTGCATCAGACGAACTCCCCGGCGTCCCCGCCCGCCGCGCCGCCCTGCGCCTCCTCGATGCCGTGCTTCGCCGCGGCGATCCGCTGGATCAGGCGGCCCCGCCGGTGCTCCGCGCAATCGAGCGGGGCGATGACCGCGCCCTTGCACTTGCCATCGCGCAGGAAGCCTTGCGCTGGCTGCCCGATCTCGACCGCCTGATCGATGCGGCCACCCGCCAGATCCTGCCCGAAGACGCCAAGGCGCGCAGCGTGCTGCGGCTGATGCTGGCGCAGGCGCTGCGGCTCGGCCTGCCGCCGCATGCGGTGATCGCCACGGGCCTGCCGCTGCTGACGGGTGGTCCGCGCCGCCTTGCGCACGGGGTGTTCTCCGCCGTGCTGCGGTCGGGCGGGCTCCCCGCCAGCCCCACGCTCCCCGCTGCGGTGCAAGCCCGCTGGAGCGCGGCCTGGCCAAGCCGCGTCGATGCCATCGCTGCCGGTCTCGCGGTCCCGCCACCGCTCGATCTTGCCTTGCGCGATGCAGCCCGCACCGCCGAATGGGCCGAGCGCCTTGGCGGGGTGTCGCTTGCCCCCGGCCATGTCCGCCTCGCGCGCGGCGGCGCCATCGAAAGCCTTGAAGGGTTCAGCGAAGGTGCCTGGTGGGTGCAAGACCTTGCCGCCTCCATCCCCGCGCGCCTGCTGGGGCCCGGCGAGGGCCGCCGCGTGCTCGATCTCTGCGCGGCGCCCGGCGGCAAGACAATGCAGCTCGCCGCTGCCGGCTGGCAGGTAACTGCGCTCGACAAGTCCGCCCGCCGCCTCGAACGCCTGCGCGAGAATGTCGCGCGCGTCGGCCTGTCTGTCGATGTCGTGGCGGCCGATGCGATGCAGTGGCGGCCCAGCGAGCTCTATGACGCTGTCCTGATCGACGCGCCGTGCAGCGCCACCGGCACCTGTCGCCGCCATCCTGACGTGCTGCACCGCCTTGTCGACCAGTCCGGTCTCGAAGATCTCCAGCGCGCGCTTCTCGAACGCGCTTCGGGCGCCATCCGCGCCGATGGCCGCCTCGTCTATGCGGTCTGTTCGCTGGAACCGGGCGAAGGGGAAGCGCAGGCCGTCTGGGTCAAGGCGCTCGGGCCTGTCCCCATCACGGCGGAGCAGCTCCCCGCAGGCCTTTCCCCCACGCCGGAAGGCTGGTTCCGCAGCGATCCCGGCATGCTGGCCGAACACGGCGGCATCGACGGATTCTTCGCCGCGATGTGGGGGAAGTAGGCTCTTACGCCTTGACCTTCCCCGCAAAGCTCTTGCGCAGCTTCTGCAACTTGGGCGGGATCACCGCGAGGCAATAGGGATTGCGCTGGCCTTCGCCCTGCCAATACTCCTGATGGTAGTCCTCCGCCGGATACCAGGTCGCGGGGCCTTCGATCACCGTCACCACCGGCTTGGGACTGGCGGCTGCGGCACGCGCAATCGCCGCTTCCATTGCCGCCCGCTGCTCGTCATCCACCGGAAACAGCGCCGAGCGGTACTGCGTGCCCACGTCATTGCCCTGCCGGTTCAGCGTCGTTGGATCGTGCGTCGCGAAGTGGATGTCGAGCAGGTCGTCCAGCGAAAGCAGTTCGGGATCGTAGGTCACGCGGATCGCTTCGGCATGGCCGGTCGTGCCGCTGCACACCTGCTTGTAGGTCGGTTCCGGCGTCGTGCCGCCGATATAGCCGCTTTCCACGTCGATCACGCCCACCACATCGCGAAAGACTGCCTCGGTGCACCAGAAGCACCCGCCCGCCATGATTGCCTGCGCCATTCACTTGTTCCTTGCCTACGGGGGCCGTGATCCCGATGAGATGGCCCCGCTGCCATGCGGTGCAAATAGGCACGAATGATCCGGTTGTCATCGCCTCCTGCCCGCTTAGGTTGCGTCGTCGCCCGAATCGCTTCCGGAGTTAACCCATGCGCAAAGCCGCCCTGATCTCAGCCGCTCTGCTTGCTGCCGTCGCTGCCATTCCCGCCGTGTTGCAGGCGGCCCCCGCCGCGCCCGCGCCCGCTGCTGCCGCCGCTGCCGATCCCGAAATGGCCAAGGCGCTCGCCGATCCCCGGCGTGACAAGGACCGTGCCCGCGATGCCTTTCGCCACCCGGCGGAAACACTGGCGTTCTTCCGTATCAAGCCGGGCATGACGGTTGCGGACTACATGCCCTCGAGCGGCTGGTACACGCGCATTCTCGTCCCCTACCTCGGCGACAGGGGCACCTACATCGGCATCACCGGCAGCCTCAATTCGGCTTTCGGCGAAACGCGCGATCGCCTCGCGGCGTTCCCCTCCACCTTCCCCGGCAAGGCCGCGGGCTGGACGGGCGTACCGGCCTCGCGCATCCCGGCCTACACGCTCGATGCCATCCCGGCCGAGCGCAAGGGCACGGTCGACCGCGTGATGATCATGCGCGAAGTGCACAACATGTGGCCCGATGGCTTCCTCTACAACGACCTCGCCGCGATCCGCGCGCTGCTCAAGGACGATGGCCTGCTCGGCATCGAGGAGCACCGGGCCAAGGCTGATGCGCCGTCCAACTACACCCAGGGCACCATGGGCTACATGCGCGAGGCTGATGTCATCGCGCTGATCGAGGCACACGGCTTCAAGCTGATCGGCAAGAGCGAAGTGAACGCCAATCCGAAAGACCCCGCCAACTGGCCCGACGGCGTGTGGACCCTCCCGCCCGTCCTCTCCCAGAAGGACAAGGACCGCGCCAAGTACGAAGCTATCGGCGAAAGCGACCGCATGACGCTGCTGTTCGCTAAGCGGCCCTGATTTCCGTCCCTGCGTCACCCCCGGGCTGGACCCGGGGGCGCTACCCTTTGACAATCTGGCGCAAGCCCCCCAAGTCCCGCGCATGACCCAGCTCACCGTCGCTGCACTCCAGCTCGCCCTGAACGCGCCCGATGCGCAGACCAACATTGCCGCCGTCGCTGCACTGGTCGAGCAGGCTGCAGGGCAGGGCGCTCAGATCGTCCTCCCGCCCGAACTCTTCGCCGGCCCCTACTTCTGCACGGTCGAGGACGAAGCCCTCTTCGCCCTCGCGCACCCGCTTGGCGAAGACCCCTCGGTCAAGGCCATGCAGGCGCTCGCACGGGTCCTGAAGATCGCCATCCCCACCAGCTTCTTCGAGCGCGAGGGGCACCACTACTACAACACGCTCGCAATGATCGGCCCGGATGGCGAAATCGCGGGCACCTACCGCAAGAGCCATATCCCGGACGGCCCGGGCTATGAGGAAAAGTACTATTTCCGCCCCGGCAACACCGGCTTCAAGGTGTGGGACGTCTTCGGCACCCGCATCGGTGTCGGGGTGTGCTGGGATCAGTGGTACCCCGAATGCGCGCGCGCCATGGCGCTGATGGGCGCCGAAGTGTTGTTCTACCCCACCGCCATCGGCAGCGAGCCCTACGATCCGAACCTCGATACCAGCCGCGTCTGGCGCCGCGCGATGATCGGCCACGCCGTATCGAACTGCATGCCCGTCATCGCCGCCAACCGCATCGGCAGCGAGAGCATGCCGGATGGTAGTGGGGGCTACACCCCGCCCCAACGCTTCTATGGCAACAGCTTCATCGCCGATCAGTGGGGCGATTTGCTGGCAGAATATGGGGCAGAGGAAACCGGCGTCCTCGTCGCTGCGCTCGATCTCGCCGAAGCCGCGCGCCACCGCGCCGGCATGGGCTTCTTCCGCGATCGCCGCCCTCAGCTCTACACCCGCCTTGCCGAAGATATCTAGCGATCGGCGCCAAACCACCTTTTCGTGTCGAGCCCCTCGGCTTCGCTCGGGATAAACTTCTGGTCCTGGGGGCCGAAAGTCGAGACACCATGCCCCACCGCTACCTGATCGCGCTCGGCTCAAACCAGCGCCATCCGCGCCACGGCCCGCCGCCGAAAGTCCTCACCGCCGCGCTCGCCGCGATGGCGGGGGAGGGGCTCGTGGTCGAAGCCGTATCGCCGATCATCACCAGCGCCCCCATCGGCCCCTCACGCCGCCGCTACGCCAATGCTGCCGCACGCATCGCCGCGCCGCTTGATCCGCAAGCGCTGCTCGTCCTGCTGCAGCGACTCGAAACCCGCTTCGGCCGCATCCGTCGCGGCCAGCGCTGGGGCGCCCGCACGCTCGATCTCGATCTGATCCTGTGGAGAGGCGGCACATGGCGCAGCAAGACCCTCACTGTCCCCCACCCGCTCTACCGTCAGCGCGATTTCGTCCTGACCCCCGCCGCCACCGTCGCCCCGGAGTGGCGCGACCCGGCACACGCTTGCACCATCCGCCACCTCCACGCCCGCTTGACCCGGCCCCGCCCCATCCGTAGGTGAGGCGCTCCCGTCTGTGAGGGGCCCTTAGCTCAGTCGGTAGAGCAACTGACTTTTAATCAGTAGGTCGCTGGTTCGAACCCAGCAGGGCTCACCAAATCTTTATCGCGTCAGTGTGCGGCACTGCGCCTGGCGGCGGATCGGATCCACCTTCGCGGCTTCGGATGGATCGGCCAGCAGCACGCGTTGCAGTACGATCCCGGTCGGATAGCGCACCCGTATGGTTTCGGCACCTGCCGGGACGGTCTGGTTGTCCAGCGCCAGCACCACTCGCATCGGGCGGCCCGCCATGTCCTCGTCATTGCGCACGAAGGCGACGTCGGTGCGCGCGTCGAACACGCTGATCGAACTGTATCGCCCGGGCACCGGCACGGCGGTGATCTCCAGCGGCCCCGCCGAAAGGTCGTAGGGGCACAGCGAATAGAGGAGGTCCGGGCTCGGCCGCACCACGAACTGCCGCTCCGCCTTGACCGGCGGCGAATGGGTGAAGTGGTTGGTCGGCGCGGTGCGCGCCATCTTCGCTTCGGCAAGGCGCATCAGGGCATAGGGCGCGGCCGCGAGCGAAGCATAGTAGCTGCTCACGGCCGCACCAGCGACCACAAGCAGCGGGGCAAGGCGGCGGATCATGGGCGGCACTCCCGCTTGGTGATCGTCGGCAGGCTGATCCGCGCCGGATCCCGCGCCATCAGGCCGTGCGGACGATAGGCGCGCAGGGTCAGCTCAAACAGTCCGTCGGTGCCCGTGGGTATCCACAGGCCAGGCTCTTGCGCCGGGCCGATCAGCACCGTCCAGTGGTCGGCGGCCTCTGCGGGAATGCGCGCGCTGCCGATGGAATGGCGGCTCCAGCGGTTGGGGATCAGCCAGCCGCCCCGGTCGTACAGCGTCACGCTCCACCAGCGCGCCTCGATCGCGCCGCCGCTCAGCGCATAGCTGCACTTGCCCGAAAGCGGCGCCCCGGCACTGTCGGTCGCGGCGGTGAAATAGCGCGCCTCCCGCGCCGGAAGCGCCAGCAGACCCCGCAGCGCCACGACCGCGCGGGTCTTCATGTCGGCATTGGCTGTGCCGACATCGCGGCCAGTGCTCCACGGGCCCACACGCACGTCATTGCCAAGGCCGCTGCCTCGGATCTGCCAGACGGCGAGGCCGATCCCCAGCACGAGGCCGAGGACGATCAGGCCCAGCCATTTCAACGCAGCCTTCACACGTTTTTCCTCGCTAGAAATAGTGCTTTGGAATCAGTCCATTGGCGTAGGCATCCCGCTCCAGCTCCTCGCGGAAATCGGGGTGTGCGATGGAGATCATCGCCTTGGCGCGCTCCGGCACGCTGAGGCCCTTGAGGCAGACCATCCCGTATTCGGTCGCGACATGCATCACGTCGGTGCGGGGGACTGTCACAATGGTTCCAGGCGCCAGTCCCGCCACCACCCGGCTCTTGCGCACGCCGTGCTTCTCGTAAGTCGAAGGCATGCACAGGAACGCGCGCCCACCTTCGGATTCATAGGCCGCGCGCACGAAGCCGAGCTGGCCACCAGTGCCGCTGAAATGCCGGTAGCCGTCCGCTTCCGAGGCTGCCTGCCCCTGAAGGTCCATCTGCCCGGTGCTGTTCACCGCGACCACGTTGTTGTTCTGCGCCACGTATTTGGGCAGGTTCGTGTAATCCACCTGCCGCGCCACGAAGGCCGGGTTGCGGTCGAGCGTCGCGTAGATGTCCGCTGTGCCGATGGCGAAGGCATAGACCGCCTTGCCCACATCGACCTGCTTGCGCGCGCCGGTCGCCACGCCCGCCTTCACCAGTTCGACGAGCCCTTCGACCATCATTTCGGTATGGACGCCAAGGTCTTTAACCCCCGCACCGGCAATCGCACGTCCCACTGCATTGGGCAGGCCCCCGATGCCGAGCTGCAGGCAATCTCCGTCGCGGATTTCCGCCGCGACCAGCCGCGCGATGGCAAGGTCCACCTCGCTCGAAACCGCGCTCGGCAGTTCGGCGGCGGGGAGGGCGGGCACATCGATCACGAAGTCCACTTCGCTCTCGTGCACCGCGTTGTCCGGCCCATGGCAATAGGGCAGCGCCGGGTTCACTTCCACGATCACCACGTCCGCCTTTTCCACAAGCGAACGCAGGTAGGAGGCGGAAATCGAGAAGTTGTAGAAGCCGTCCGCATCCTTCGGGCAGACCTGGAACACCGCGATGTCCACCCGCTCGCAGAACCGGCGGTAGAGATCGGGCCATTCGCCGAGGTTGAGCGGCACATAGGCGCAGCGCCCCGCATCGAACTGGCGCCGGTCATAGCCGCTGAAATGCCAGCTGGCCGAAAGCATGTGCGCGCCTTCGGGATCGGCTTCCTGAAACGCGCGCGGCCGCGTCGTCAGGCAGCTGCGCACCTTTACGCCGTGCAACTCGTGCACCCGCGCTGCCAGCGCCTTGTCGAAGACCTCGGTCTGGGTCGCGCCGAAGCCGTAATCGAGCCACATGCCGCTCTTCACCAGCGCTGCGGCTTCCTCTGCCGTAATCACTTGCGGCATGTCAGGCGCGCTTTCCGGTGCGCAGCAGCCAGAACGCCGCCGCAAACAGAGCGGCCACCAGCAGGCTCATCCACAGCTGCGAGGCAAGATCGGGTTGCAGCCCCATGAACACGAGCACGGCCAGCATCGCAGCCAGCGCGGTCAGCGTGCCGAAGGGGTGGAACCACATCTTCAGCGTCAGCCGCTCGGGCGCTTCGCGCTCCATCCGCGTGCGTTCCTTCAGCTGGGCGATGCCGACCAGCCCATAGAGCAGGATCATCGTCACGCCCGAGGAGTTGACGAGGAAGCTGAACACCGTCCCCGGCGAAAGCCACTGCGCCGCCAGCGCGCCATAGGCAAACAGGCTCGCGGCAATGATCGCCCGCGCCGGCACCCCGCGCGCGTTCACATGCACCAGCCAGTCCGGCGCATCGCCAAACCGGGCGAGGCCGAACAGCGCGCGGCTTGTCACGTAGAGCCCGCTGTTGAGGCATGAAAGCACCGCCACCAGCACCACCGCGCTCATGATCGTCTCGCCGCCCGGAATGTGCATTGCCGCCAGCGTCGTCGCGAACGGTGAATGTCCGGGCACGATCTGCGTCCACGGCACCACCGCCACGATCAGACCGATGGCGAGGACGTAGAAGATCACGATGCGCAGGGCGACCGAGACGGTCATCCGCGCGATGACCTTGGCGGGATCGGGCGATTCCGCTGCTGCGATCGTCGCGATTTCAGCCCCGCAGAGCGAAAAGATGGTCGAGGCGACGCCCGCCAGCACCGGGCCCCAGCCATGCGGCGCAAAGCCGCCATGCGCCGTCAGGTTGCCGATGGAAAAACCCTGCGGCGCGGTAATGCCGAACACCCACAGCGCGCAGATCAGGCTGAACACGAGGATCGCGGCCACCTTGATCGAGGAAAACCAGAACTCGAACTCGCCGTAGCTGCGGGTGGACATGAGGTTCACGCCCGTCATCAGCGCCGTCAGGCCCGCGCCAATCGCCCATTCCGGCACGCCCGGCAGCCAGCCGCCTATGATCTTGGCCCCGGCAATCGCCTCCACCGCCACCACCACGACCCAGAAGTACCAGTAGAGCCAGCCCGAGAGGAACCCCGCCAGATGTCCCAGCCCCGCGCGCGCGAAATCGGGAAAGGTCCGCACGCCTTCCAGCACGATGGCCATTTCCGCGATCATCCGCATGACGAGCAGGATGAGCAGGCCCGCGATCAGGTAGGAAATCACCGCGGCCGGCCCGGTCAGCGAAATCGTGGTGGAGGAACCTACAAACAGCCCTGCACCGATGATCCCGCCAATCGCGATCATCGAAACATGCCGCGGCAGCAAAGTGCGGCTGAGTTCGACGCCGCCTGCTTGTCCTGCCTCTGCAATCCCCACTGCGCCCACGCCAATCCCCTTTGTTCGACAGGTCATAGGGATAAGCGGCGGTGCAATCCTGTCAAATGCCGTGTTTGGCCCCGTCTTCGCCTCTTGTGGCGCTTGCTAAATAGAATACATGTTCTATTTTTGGGTAAACGCCGGGGAGAGCCTGTCATCATGTCCGTCCGTATCGCCATTGCCCTAGCCATCACGCTCGCGGCACCTGCCTACGTTCATGCCCAGGCCGTGGTCACCACCACGCTCGGCGAAGTGCGCGGCACGCCGCAGGGGAGGGCCGAAGCCTTCCTCGGCATCCCCTATGCCGCCCCGCCTGTGGGCGCGAACCGCTGGCGCGAACCGCAGCCCGCCGCGCGGTGGCAAGGCGTGCGCGATGGTTCGAAGATCGGTTCCTCGTGCCAGCAAGGCGTCCCCGCGCCATGGGGCCCCTACACGATGGAATTCCTCGCCGAAGGCGCGATGAGCGAGGACTGCCTCACCCTCAATCTATGGAAACCGCGCGGCGCGGCGAAGCGGCTCCCCGTTCTCGTGTTCATCCATGGCGGCGGCTTCGGCGGCGGCAGCGGCAGTCTACCAATTTACGGTGGGGCGAAACTGGCGGCGCAAGGGGCGGTGGTGATCACCCTCAACTACCGAGTGGGCGTATTCGGCTTCATGGCGCATCCCGCGCTCACCGTCGAAAGCCCGCTCGGCTCCTCCGGCAACTATGGTCTGCTCGATCAGATCGCCGCTCTCCACTGGATCAAGGCCAATGCCGCCAGTTTCGGCGGCGATCCGGCCAACATCACCGTCTCGGGCGAAAGCGCCGGTGCGGCCTCGGTCGCCGATCTGATTGTCTCGCCGCGCGCCAAGGGCCTCTTTGCCAAGGCCATCGCCTTCAGCGGTGCGAGCATGGCCATCGACGTGCCGCCGCTTTCGACCAGCGAACAGATAGGCAAGGACCTTGCCGCCAGTCTCGGCGCCATGACACTGGCAGACATGCGGGCCATCCCCGCTGAAAAGCTCGTCGAGGCGACGCGCTACGTCCCCGGTAGCGGCCCGCCGCGCCTGCTCTTCGTGCCCAATGTCGATGGCAAGGTTGTCCCCTTCGATCCCGCCCGTGCGAGCGGCCCGGTCGCAAGCCCGGTTCCCCTCATCTCCGGCTATAACAGCGCGGAAATGATCGATCCTGCGATCCGTACCCCCGCCCAGCTCGAAGTGGCCCTGCGCGCTCGCTATGGCGCGTTCGCTGAACGTCTTCTTGCGCTCTATCCCCATGCGACCGATGCACAGGCCATTGCCAGCAATGCCCTCATCGCGCGTGACCGCTACATGGCCGGCCTGCTCCTGTGGTCCAAGGAGCGTACCCGCAGCGCTGATGAGGTTGTCTTCGCCTACCTCTACGATCATCCTTATCCGGCAGCGAAAGGAGGCGTATCATGGGGTGCGTTCCACTCCTCGCAGCTTCCCTACGTCTTCGGCAACCTTGGCCTCGGTCCGCGCACGTTCGCCGCGGCAGACGCCGCCGTCAGCCGCCAATGGCAGCGCCGCCTCCTCGCCTTCCTGCGCACCGGCAAGCCGGGGCCGGGCTGGACTCCGATCGGCAAGGGAACCACCAAGGTCATGGGGCTCGGCGACAAGGAAATGCCAGTCCCCGCCGTCTCCTCTTCCGCCCGCCTCGAGGCGTTCAGCGCCTATGCCGAAAGCGGCGGCAGGCTGGGGTTGATGTAAACCTCAAAACCCCAGCGGCGCGTTCTCCTTCACTTCCTTCATCACGAAGAACGTCCGCGTCTGCCGCACCCCCGGCAGGGTCAGCAGCCGCTGGCCGTGCAGCGCGTTGAAATCGGCAATGTCGCGCACGCGGATCTTCAGCAGATAATCGAAATCCCCCGCCACCAGATTGCAGTCGAGCACTTCCTTCATGCCCACCACCGCACCCTCGAACGCGGCGAAGCTCTCGGGGGTCGAGCGGTCCAGCACCACGCCGACCATGACCAGCGTGCCGAGTCCCACCACGCCCGGGTCGACGGCTCCGCGAAATCCGGTGATCGCGCCTGCCTCCACCAGCCGCGCCACGCGCCGATGGCACGTCGCAGGGCTGATGTTGGCGGCCTCCGCCAGCTCCGCGTTGGAGCGCCGCCCGTCCGCTTGCAGTAACCGCAGCAGGTTGCGGTCGATCCGGTCAAGCTCGATGGAATAATCTTTCATTGAAGGAGGCTTTATCGGAAAAGATGGATAACGAAAACCCGATCTGGCCTGAAAAGCGGTTTCAGAACGGCCAAGATTGCAAGCACCTTCCATGCACTTTCGATTAGCCTTCCCGCCGAATCACACCCTACCCGGAGCCGCCATGTCCCTGCCCAAGTCCCTTCTGGCCCCCTTCGAACGCTACCCGCTCACCTACGGCCCCACGCCCATCGAGCGTCTCCCCCGCCTCAGCGAAGCTCTTGGCGGCAAGGTCGAGATCTGGGCCAAGCGCGATGATTGCAACTCCGGCCTCGCGTTTGGCGGCAACAAGCTGCGCAAGCTCGAATACATCGTCCCCGATGCCATCGCCTCGGGCGCGGACACGCTCGTTTCCATTGGCGGCGTGCAATCGAACCACACCCGCATGGTCGCCGCCACCGCTGCCAAGCTCGGCATGAAGTGTGTCGTCGTGCAGGAGAAATGGGTGCCGCATTACGACGCCGTCTACGACCGCGTCGGCAATATCCTGCTTACCCGGCTGATGGGAGCGGACAGCCGCCTCGTCGACGATGGCTTCGACATCGGCATCCGCCAGAGCTGGGAGGACGCCATCGAAAGCGTCAAGGCGGCGGGCGGCAAGCCCTACGCCATTCCCGCCGGTGCTTCGGTCCACAAGTACGGCGCGCTCGGCTACATCGGCTTCGCTGAGGAAGTCGCGGCGCAGGAAGCGGAGCTCGGCTTCAAGTTCGATTACATCGTCGTCTGCGTGGTCACCGGATCGACGCAAGGCGGCATGATCGTCGGCTTCGCCGCGCAGGACCGCGCCCACACCGTCATCGGCATCGACGCCTCCGGCACGCTCGAGCAGACCCGCGCGCAGGTCCGCTCCATCGTCGACAACACCGCCGATCTGGTCGGCCTTGGCCGTATGGTCCGCGAGGACGAGATCGTCATCAATCCGGACTACGCCTACCCGGCCTACGGCGTCCCCTCGGACGAAACCAACGAGGCCATCCGCCTCGCCGCTCGCACCGAAGCGATGATCACCGACCCGGTCTACGAGGGCAAGTCGATGCAGGGCATGATCGACCTGACGCGCAAGGGCTTCTTCCCCGAAGGCAGCCGCGTGCTCTACGCCCACCTCGGCGGCGCCCCCGCAATCAACGGCTACAGCTACTACTACAAGGACGGCTAGGGCCGCGCTTACCCCACAATCCTTCGTCATTCCCGCGAAGGCGGGAATCCAGAGCGGCCAAGACCAACGCCAGCGCGCTCACGCCCTGGACCCCCGCCTGCGCGGGGATGACGAAGCTCGGTTGCCACTTGGCCCTCCCCATTTTTGCGAAGCACAAATGGGGAGGGGGACCGCCCTAAAGGTGGTGGAGGGGTCTGGCCTAAAGCCGCTCCAGCCTCAATAGCCGCCGATCCCCCAGCCATGCCCGGTCCAGTGCTGCCTCCGCGGCGCGCGCCTCAAGCTCGTGCCCAAGCGCCCGCTCGGCCTTGGCGAGGCCCCACAGCGCCCAGCCATTCCCCGGCGCGACCAGCAGCGCCTGATGAAACGCATCGCGCGCTTCCGCAGGCTTGCCGCCTGCCAGCAAGGCCGCGCCCAGCGATTGGCCGACCGGGTAGTACCAGTAAGGCGGCTCCTGATAGGGGATCGTCCCCTCGATCGCCTGCGCCTGGCGGAAATGCTCCGCCGCCGCCGCGAATTGCCCTTGCGCAAAGGCGAGCCGCCCGCGCATCACGTGCTGCGCCAGATGGATCAGGTCCGTCCCCGGCACCCCGGTGCCTTCCAGCACCTTGATCCCCGGATCGGCGGTCAGCCGGTCCATCGCCGTCAGCTCCGCGTTCAGCGCTGCCGGCTGCTTGAGCCGCGCATAGGCCACCCCGCGCGCATAATGCCACATCGCCAGCACATAGGGCAGGCGCGCTGTGGGTTTCCTCAGCGCGAGGATCTGCGCCGGCGTTCCCCCTTGCGCAAAGGCAAACGAAGGCGCGGCCACCACCGCCTGAATCCAGCCGAGTTCGACCGCCTTGTCCTCGGGAATGATCCGCATGAGCTTGCGCGCCTGCGCCACTGCCAGCCCCAGATCGCCCGCCTGCTGGGCCGATGTCACGATGAAGTGGACGTTGTGCGGGTAGTATCCGTAGCGGTACATGCCGTCGTCCGGCACGCGCGTCAGATAGGCCTCGTCCGATTTCGCCGCCGCGATATTGGCGCGGATCGAATCCTTGTAGCGCCCGATCCGGTAATAGATGTGCCCCGGCATGTGGACGAGGTGCCCCGCCTCCGGCATCGCGCTCAGCGCCAGCGCGTCCGCCGCTTTCTCGCCGCGCTTCGGATCGACGTAGTTCTCCATCAGGTGGATATAGAGGTGCGCTGCCTGGCTCTGGCCGGGGTGCCGCGCCAACACGCCTTCGACCAGCGCCACCGCCTTGTCGATCCGCACGCGCGGTTCGCTGCGGCCCGGCTGCCAGTAGTTCCACGGGCTGGTGTCCATCGCCGCTTCGGCGGCCAGCACGGCGATGTCATCATTGGCGGGCGTGCTGCTTGCCAGCTTCAGCATGGCATCGGCATAGGCCGCGTCCATCGCCGCCCGGTCCGCCTTGGGATCAGCCGAATAGCGCGCCGCCAGTGCGCCGACCAACGCCCGGTCGAGCGCAGGCATGCCCGGTGCCAGCGCCTGCGCTTTCGCCAGCGCAGTCAGCGTCGGCGCCAAGGCCTTGGCTTCCATCGGCGCGTTGATATTCGGCCCCTGCACCAGCGCCTCGCCCCAGAAGCACAGCGCGCACCCGGGTGCGAGCGCCTGCGCCTTGCGGAACGATGCGACCGCCGCCGCGTGGTTGAAGTTGTAGGCCATCTCGAGGCCCTGATCGAACCACGGCCGCGCCTCGGTCGTCATGCCGCCCGGCTCCAGCGCCGAACGCGGCACGCCGCCGTAGAGCGGGAACTTGCCCGGCACGACCGGACCCATCAGTGCGGCGGCCTGCTGCAACCGCTTCAGCAGGATTGGCTGGCTGCCCCGCGCTCGCTCGGCGCAGGCCGCTGCTGCCAGCCGCGAAGGATCGAGCATCGCCAGCGCCGCCGCATCGGAATGCGGCGCGCGGTGCAAGGTTGTCGCCGCGGTGGCTGCTCCGCCGGCCAGCAAGGCCAGAGCCAGTACCCGATAGATGCGCATGATGTCCCCCCTCGTGCCCCGGGAGGGTGCAGACTATGCCTCAGGCGGCTGCGGCGCAATCACGCCGCAGCCGTCCGGATCATTCCGCCGCTTCGCGCTGCGCCTCGCGCGCAAACATCTCGACCAGCTCGTCGTCGGTCGCTTCGAGCAGCTTGGCCGCCCAGGTGTGGAACACCTGACCACCACGCTCGTTGCGGCCGAACAGCACTTCCTTCATCAGGCCGCTCTGCAGTGCCTCGTGCTGGCGCTTGCCGGTCTTGTAGTCCTCGTCGCGCACCACGATCTCGAGGAAATCGAACTGTTCGTGCGCGGCCTTGATCGCCACTTCGTCGCTGGGCTTCTTTTCCATGACGTAGAACTGCGTGGTGTAGCTCTCGCCCACCTTGTCGCCGGGGAACAGCTGGCTGATCATCGCGCCGCGCAGGCCGCCGCCGTAGAAGCTGGCGATGGAGATGTGCGGGAAGATCGTCCACACGCCCTGCACGAGGATCTCGTCGGAGATCTCCTCGTCCGGCAGCTGGGTGAGGTCGATCTGCTGGTCATCGCCCGAGGAGACCTTGATCGCGAACTTCGACGGGGTCGACAGGCGCTGGTGCGGGCCGAACTCGAAGAAGTTGGCGCGGTTGTAGAAATCCGAACCGAACGTGTTCGCGTGGAGCACCGGGAGGTGGTAGAAATCGAGATAGCCGTCGTAGGCCGTCTTCCAGTTCGGGCCGGACAGCGTGCGCTGGCTGAACAGGTACCAGTCCTTGAAGCCGAACGCTTCCAGCAGGCCATCGTAGCCGCACAGGTAATCCGCGATCGACAGCTTGGAATTGGGATCGAGAGTCGCCCAGATCAGCCCCGCGCTTTCATAGACCGGGAACTTGGTCAGGCAGAGCGCGGCCTTGTCGACCGCGCCGAAATCCTGCGGGCTGGCGACGCCAAGCAGCGCGCCGTCGTTCTTGAAGGTCCACCCGTGATAGCCGCAGGTGAAGCGGGTGGCATTGCCGCTGCCCGAGGCGACCGGGTTGCCGCGGTGGGTGCACATGTTGAGGTACGCGCCGACCGAACCGTCGCGCTGGCGGGTGAGCAGCAGCGGCACGCCGGCAATGTCCATCGCCTTGTAATCACCGGGATTGGGCAGCTCGCACGAAGGCGCGACCATCAGCGGCAGGCGGCGGAAGATCTGCTTCTTCTCACGCTCGAACAGCGCTTCGTCGGTATAGGTCGAGGCGGGAATGCGCACCACTTCGTCCGCCAGTTCCATCGTCCCGGCATCGCCGTGGGCGACGAGCGAACGGGTCATTTCGATCAGCTGTTCACGTGACATATCGTTATCCTCGAATCCCGGGGCAGGCCTTATCCATCACAGAGTGATCTCCGGCAGACCTGCCTGCAATTGTCATTTTTGCTTGGCGCTGAATGACAAGCTCATTCTTGCGCCAGACCGGGCCGGCAACACGCTGATTGCCGACCGGTCAAAACGTACTTCAACGCGAAAGCTGCTCGTTCAGCAGTTGGTGGAAGTGGCGGATCTTCGTCTCGCCATAGTTGGCGAAGACGATTTCCTTCGACTTGATGGACTTCATGCCCCGCTGCACGTGCGGCAGGTTGACCACGTCCTGGTTGAACACCTTGGCCAGCATGCCCAGCTCCTCGGCGTCGCAGTAGTCGTCGTCGAAGTCCAGCCAGTGGACCTTTGCGGGCGCCGGGCGCTTTTCCCCCTGCTTCACCGGCATCATGAACATCGTCTCGTGGATGCATTCCTCCGGATTGTCGCCCAGCGGACGGAACCGGTAGAAGATGGGGTTGAGGCACCCCCACGGGCTGATGTTGGGGAAGAGGTTGTAGTAGATCGTGTCGACGAACTCGGCGTCGGACATCGTGTCGACCTCGTCGCCCAGCAGACCCCGCCAGCGCTTTCGGGATTCGTTCGCCATCGCCTTGCGCCGGTCGGGCACCGGGCCGGTGGTGGTGTGGTCTTCCTCCAGCTCCCACCCGTCCGGCAGCCGTCCGCCCACCCAGTCGCACAGCTGCAAGTCGGCGTGATCAAGCTCGCCTTCGATATGGTGCGCCTGGTGGTCGAAGATCCCCGTCCGCCCGTCGCGCGCGGTCACCTTCACGCGGTCCTCGCCCAGCCGCTCATAGACATTGCCGGAAAGCGCGTGGCGCACCTTGGCATAAGTCTTCGCGCCCTCCAGCGGCTCCGCCACAAACGCCGGGTTCACGTGCGGGCTGAGCAGGCCGTTGGGCGAGATCGCCCGCGACATGTTGCCGAACACGTCATACTTCGAATTGGCATCGCCCATCACATCCAGCAGCGTCGGGTGCGTCGCCACCACGTGATAGGCCTCCATGAAGGCCTCCTGCGCCACCTTCCAGTTGCAGCGCAGCTTCTTGGCGACATGGACCGCCTTGTAGCGCCGTTCGAACGGGATCGGCTGGAAGTGCCGGTCGATGTCGCCAAGGAAGTCTTCAAACGGCTCGGCCTTGTCATCCGGATTGATGAATACCCAGCCGCCCCAGCGTCCGACGCGTACCGGCGGCAGGCTGTGCGTCTTGGCGCTGACGGAGGGGAAGTCCCACTGGCACGGCACTTCCTTCAGCGCGCCGTCGATGCCCCAGTTCCAGCCGTGGAACGGGCAGCGGAAATCGCGCACGCCCTTGGTGTCCTCGGTCAGCAGCGCGCGGCCACGGTGGAGGCAGGCGTTGGGAAACGCCTTGATCTCGTCCGGCCCGGTCCGCACCACGATGTAGGAAAGGTGCGCGATGTCATAGACATGGCTGTCACCCACATTCGGGATGTCGTCCTCGTGGCAGGCCATCTGCCACACCCGCTTCCACAGCCGCTCGACCTCCAGATCGAAGAAATCGCGCGAGTAGTAGATGCTGGGATCGACGATCGTCGGCCCCGGCGGCAAGGGGCTTTCCTCGCGAAGCCGGTCCGGCACCGCATGCGTGTCCATGTCGAGCAGGACGTCATAAGTGATGCCCTTCGAGCGGTTGGTGCCGGTAAGTGTCTCGACCATGGGTGCTCTCCGTAAAATCTGTGCGATGGCGTTTCAGGCGGGATCGAAGCGCAGCGGCAGTGACTGCATGCCGCGCAGGATGTGGCTGGCGGCGAACTGGAACGGGTTGTCCGGATTGGCGAAGCGCAGGTTCTTCAGCCGGCGCAGGATGATCGGCAGCGCAGTGCCCATTTCCACGCGCGCCAGATGCATGCCGAGGCAGGTGTGCACGCCCGCCCCGAAGGCGACATGCTTGCCGGCATTCTCGCGCTTCACGTCGAACCTGTCCGGGTTCTCGAACACGGCGGGATCGCGATTGGCCGAGCCATAGCGCAGCAGCATCGCCTCACCGGCCTTGAGTGCCACGCCGCCCAGCACGGTATCCTCCTTCACCACCCGCCACATGTTGTGCGAGGGCGAGAGGTGCCGCGCGGTTTCCTCCACCCAACCCGGCACGAGGCTCTCATCCGCCATGATCGCGGCCATCTGCTCCGGATTGGCGAGCAGCTGGGCCAGCGCATAGGCCAGCGCATGCGCGGTCGCTTCCTGCCCCGCGGTGAAGATCTGCTGCACGATCGAATAGATTTCGGCATCGTCCAGAGGCCGTTCGGAACCATCATCCTCCGGCAGCCGCGCGGCGAGGAGGTCGGAAATCACATCGGTTCCCGGTTCCGCCCGGCGCTCGGCCATGATGCCCCGGAAATAGCCCTGCATCGCGATCTCGCTGCGGGCGAGATCCGCGCGCTGCTCAGGCTTCGCATTGCCATTCAAACGCAGGATCGCCGCGCGCACCCAGTTCTGGAACATCGGAATGTCATCGCGCGGCACGCCCAGTACGTCGGCGATCACGATCCCCGGCAGCATCTCGGCGAACTGCGATTTGAACTCGACTTCGCCCTGCTTGATGAACGTGTCGATGAGCGCATTGGTCACTTCCGCCACATAGGGCGCCATCGCGTTGACCCGGCTCAGCGGCAGCGCATGCATCGCGATCCGCTTGTAGCGCGAATGCTGCGGCGGATCGGCGGTCAGCATCGTGTTCCGCCGCGGCATGCCGGAGTTCAGGATTTCCGTCTCCTCGGCATCGAACGCGCCCGAGCCGCCCGAACTCAGCAGCGTCGAGAAGTCGCTCGAAAAGACCTTGGGCTTCTTGTTGACCTCCAGCACCAGCTCGTAGGTCGAGACCGAGACGATCCCCGTCTTCGGATCGCGGAACACCGGCGCCTCGCGTCGCAGCCGGTCGTAATAGGGGTAAGGGTTCTGGAGATTCTCCGGGCTTGTCGCGTCAATCCTCTCCAGCGCTTCCATTGCGGTCTCTCCCGGCAGACATCCTCATCCGATCCGGATGATGACCCGGCAGGCAGGTCGGGGGCTTTGACCTTGCTCAAATTCGCGGCCCTCAAAAATGAGAGCGCTTCGGCACGCGAAATCGGCAAGACTTGCAACCGCATGGCTTGGGCCTAGGAATGCGCGTGGAACGAATGGAGCGGACCATGCCCGAGGGAACCGGGCGGCTGCTCCGGGGCGGGGAATTACTGTGCTGACGATCATCGGAAAACGCTGGAGCGCGCTCTGCGCTGCCGCCGCCGGGCTGCTGCTGCTGTGCGCATCGCCCGCCATCGCCCAGTCCGCCCCAGGCTCGGCGCCGCAAGGGGAAGTCATCGCCACCGCCTCGGGCAAGGTCGAAGGCTTCATCCGCAATGGCGCGCTAGAATTCCGCGGCATCCCCTATGCCGCTCCCGTCTCGGGCGAAGCGCGCTGGAGCCTGCCGCAACCCGCCGCGCCCTGGGCCGGCGTGCTCCCCGCCATGCACTTTGGCGGCGCCTGCCCGCAGGCCGCGCGCTATGGCCTCACCGAACGCAGCGACGAGGAAAACTGCCTCACGCTCAACATCAGCCGCCCGGTCTTCGCTGCTGCCACCCCGCGCCCCGTCCTCGTGTGGATCCACGGCGGCGCCTTTGTTGGCGGTGCGGCTTCGCTCTACCGGCTGGACCGGCTCGCCCGCGATGCTGATGCGGTCGTCGTCAGCATCAACTACCGCCTCGGCGTGTTCGGCTTCATGGCGCCGCCCGCCGGGACTTCGGGCGCAGGCCACGTTCTCGGCCTCGAAGACCAGCGCCTCGCCATGCGCTGGATCAAGGCCAACATCGCGGCCTTTGGCGGCGATCCCGAAAACATCACGCTCGCCGGCGAATCCGCCGGTGCCGCCTCGGTCTGCATGCAGCTCCAGGCCCCCGAGCAGACGAAGGGCCTGTTCCACCGCGCGATCATCCAGAGCGGCGCCTGCGGCACCCCGCTGCGCACCCTCGCGCAGGCCGAGGCCTTTGCTGCCAAGGTCGCGAAGGAAGCTGGCTGCTCCGATCTGGCCTGCCTCAAGGCCATCGCGCCGCAAGCCCTCATCGCCGCCGGGGCCCGCGCCGCCAGCGGTGAACTCCTCGCCTTCGCGCCCTTCACCGGCAATCCCACCGTTCCGCTTGCCACTCTCGATGCCCTGCAATCCGGACAGGTCTTGCGTGTGCCCGTCCTCAACGGCTTCACCCGCGACGAGATGCGCCTCTATGTCGGCTATGATGTGCAGGGCGGCGCGAAGATCACCCCTGAAACCTACCCGGCGGCTGTCCGCGCGATCTATGGCGACAAGACCGACAAGGTCCTCGCCCGCTATCCGCTCAAGGCTGGCGAGCGTCCTGCCGAAACCCTCGGCTCGCTGATGACGGATTTCATGCCCGGCCTTGGCATCACCCATTGCCTGATGCTCGAAAGTGGCCGCCTGCTTTCCGCGCATGTGCCGGTATTCCAGTGGGAATACGCCGACCGCACCGCTCCCGTGCGCGGCGTCTCGATCCCCATCAGTCCCGAACCCGGCTTCAATCTCGGCGCGGTCCACTCTGCCGAGCTGAACGCATTGTTCCCCAATTTCTCGAACACCTCGGCCATGTCCGCCCCCGATCTTGCGCCCGCCTCGCAGGCGCTGGCAGATGTGATCGTGGCGACCTGGGCGGCCTTCCTGCGCGGCAATCCCACCCCGCAGCAATGGCCCGCCACCCGCCCCGGCGCGGTGATGCGTTTCGAACCCGGCGCCATCCGCCCGGTGGATGCCTGGGGCGAATACAAGTGCGATTTCTGGCGGTCGGAATATCCCGCCTTCTTCGGCCAATCCGCAAAGGAAACGAAATGAACGCTGCTATCGTCACCGGCGCCGCGCAGGGCCTCGGCCTCGTCACCGCCCGCCGCCTTGCTGCCGCCGGCTACCGCGTCGTCCTCACCGACGTGCAGGACGTCACCGAGCAGGCCGCCGCGACCGGTCCCGATGCCATTGCAATCAGTGGCGACGTTTCCAGCGAGGCCTTTGTCGAGGATATGGCCGCCCGCATCGCGAAGGATTGCGGCGGGGCCGCCGTCCTCGTCAACAATGCCGGTATCTCGATGATCCAGCCTGCCGAGGATACCACGCTCGATCAGTGGCAGCGGATGATGGCGGTCAACCTTCAGGGGCCCTTCCTCCTTTGCCGCGCCTTCGGCCGCCAGATGCTCTCTGCGGGCAAGGGTGCCATCGTCAATGTCGCCTCGGTCGCCGGGCTCGGCGGCGTCAGCCACCGCGCGGCCTACAACACCTCCAAGCACGGCCTCATCGGTCTCACCCGCACCCTCGCGGGCGAATGGGGCGGCCGCGGCGTGCGCGTGAACGCCGTCTGCCCCGGCTGGATCAAGACCGAGATGGACGTGAAGGACATGGGCTCGGGCGCCTACAGCGATACCGACATCATCAACCGCGTGCCGATGGCCCGCTTCGCCCAGCCCGAAGACGTCGCGGAAGGCATCGCCTTCCTCGCCTCGGACGCCGCCTCCTTCATCAACGGCGCCTGCCTCCCCGTCGATGGCGGCTGGACCGCAGACATCAGCTGGGACGCCCTGCGCCTGAAGACGCGGGGGTGATCCGGATCCTCTCCGTCTGCCCGGCCTGTCAGATTGAGGAGTGGGCAAGGGGCCGCCGCAGGGCGTTTCATGCCGCCGACACGATAAGGAGGATGCCATGCGAGTTGCTCTCCCCGAAGCCCACCAGATAAACCCGCTCGGCCATCTCGCCGAGCATTACGCGCCCGAGATCGTGAATGCCGCTTTCGGCTTTTCCGATGTTTCCTATCGCACCACCAAGCTGCCGACCCGCCTGTTCGAGGGCGCACGGATGCGTACCGCGCTGATCAACGGCTGCGCGCTCTGCCAGAACTTCCGCGTCACGCGCGACCGGCCAGATATCGAGCACACCAACGGCCCCGCGCCGGATGAGGCGTTCTATGCCGCCGTGTACGAATGGCGCACTTCGCCGGTCCTCTCGGAGCGCGAGAAGCTGGCCATCGAATATGCCGAGAAAGTCGGGCTCGATCCGCAGGGCCTCGCCGCCGATGAGGACTTCTGGGCGCGCTACAAGGCGGCGTTCACCGATGACGAGATCGTCGATCTCGCCTTCTGCGTCGCGGTGTGGATGGGCCTTGGCCGCGTCGCCCACGTGCTCGGGCTCGATTCGATCTGCGCCATCCCGGCGCTGCGCGAAGTCGCCTGATGAACAGGCGCGGGCTGCTTGGCGGTCTGGCGGCAGGCGGCGCTGCGCTGGCGGCGGGCACGCCTGCCGGGGCCGCCGAGACGTCTTCCGGTCCGCGCTCGGTCCTCGTCTATCAGGCGGTCGCGCTGCTCGAGGAACGCGTACCCCACGGCAAGACGCCCTATGGCGAACGCTTCCGCGTGCCGATCATCGGCGGCGGTTTCGAAGGCCCTGAGATCAAGGGACGCATCCTCCCCGGCGGCGCGGACTGGCAGCTCCTGCGCGCCGATGGCTACCTCGAACTCGTCGCCGATTACGATATGGAGACCGACGACAAGGTTCTGATCAAGGTCACCAATCGCGGCCTGATCCAGACCGTGCCGGGGGCGGACGGCCAGCGCTATGCGATGACCACGCCGCGTTTCGAGGCGCCGATGGGCACGTATGGCTGGCTCAATCAGCTGATCTTCGCCGGGACGGTGGCGCCGGGGGAAGGCAAGGTGCCGTCCTTCCGGCTCTCGATCTACAAGCTGGTCTGAGGCTTCCCCGCCGCGCTGGAACGTGCCACGCTGCACAAATCCGTTTTACCGCGTCCGGAAAGCCCTGCCCGATGAACACGCCCGATCTTGCCGCCTGGTGGATGCCCTTCACCGCCAACCGCCAGTTCAAGTCGCAGCCTCGCCTCCTCGCCGAAGCACGCGGCATGTTCTACCGCTCGGCCGACGACCGCGAGATCCTTGATGGCACCGCTGGCCTGTGGTGCGTCAACGCCGGGCATGGGCGCGACGAGATTGCCGATGCGGTCTCCCAGCAGATCCGCACGATGGATTTCGCGCCCGCTTTCCAGATGGGCCATTCCATCGGCTTCGATTTCGCGACCCGCCTTGCCGAGATCGCACCCGCCGGGCTCGACCGGGTGTTCTTCACCGGATCGGGTTCCGAATCGGTCGATACCGCGCTCAAGATCGCGCTCGCCTACCAGCGCGCGATCGGCCAGGGCACCCGCACCCGCTTCATCGGGCGCGAGCGCGGCTATCACGGTGTCGGCTTCGGAGGCGTTTCGGTAGGCGGCATCCTCAACAACCGCCGCGTGTTCACCAGCCTGCCCGGCACCGATCACATGCGCCACACCCACGATCCGGCGCGCAACCGCTTCACCCGCGACATGCCCGAGCACGGCGCCGAACTGGCCGACGATCTCGAACGTCTGGTCCAGCTCCACGGCGCGGAAACCATCGCGGCGGTGATTGTCGAGCCGGTGGCGGGCTCCACCGGCGTGCTGCCGCCGCCCAAGGGCTACCTCGAACGCCTGCGCGAAATTGCGACACGGCACGGCATCCTGCTCATCTTCGATGAAGTCATCACCGGTTTCGGCCGCCTCGGCACGCCCTTCGGCGCAGACTACTTCGGCGTGACGCCCGACATCATCACCACGGCCAAGGGCATCACCAACGGCACCCTGCCGATGGGCGCCGTGTTCTGCAGCCGCGCGGTGCACGATGGCATCGTCAAGGGGCCGGAGAACCTCATCGAACTGTTCCACGGCTACACTTACTCCGGGCACCCGGTTGCCTGCGCTGCGGGCCTCGCCACGCTCGACATCTATGCCCGCGAAGGGTTGCTGACGCGCGGGGCAGCGATGGCCGGTCTCTGGGCCGATACGCTCCATGCCTTGCGCGATGCGCCGCATGTGATCGACGTGCGCACCATCGGCCTCGTTGGCGCCATCGAGCTTGCCTCGCGCGATGGCGCGCCCGGCGCGCGGGCCTATGACGTGTTCACCGATTGCTTCCGCGAAGGACTGCTGATCCGCGTGACGGGCGACATCATCGCGCTTTCCCCGCCGCTGATCATCGAGCCCGATCACATGGGCCGCATTGCCGAAACGATCCGCGCGGCGCTGGAGCGCGCAGGGTGAGGCTCCTGCTCGCCGCTGCGGCGGCCCTCCTTTCGGCTCCGGCCTTTGCGGCGCCGACGCCCATCGGCATGAGCGATACTGAGCAGGCGGCGCCCACCGTCCCGCCCATCCTCTCGGCGCGCGAGCGGGCCGATACCGAAAACCGCATCCTTGCCGAGCGGCTCGACACGGTGATCCCGGCGATCATGCGCGCCGAAGGCATCGACCTCTGGCTGCTGGTGGCACGCGAGTATTTCGAGGAGCCGGTGGTCGCCTCGATGCTCGACGGGGAGAACATGCACGCGCGGCGGCGCACGATCCTGATCTTTCATGATCCCGGCGCGGGCAAGCCGGTCGAGCGGCTCACCGTCAGCCGCTACGGCCTCGGCGGCCTGTTCATGCCGGCGTGGGATCCGGCAAAGCAGCCGGACCAGTGGCAGGCTGCGGCGGAGATCATCGCCGCCCGCAATCCGGCCAAGATCGCAGTCAACATTTCCGATCTCCACCAATTCGCCGATGGCATGACCGTCAGCCAGTACGACAAGTTCACCGCCGCGCTGCCCGAGGCGCTGCGCCGGCGCGTGGTCAGCGGCGAGGGTTTGGCGATCCGCTGGCTCGAGACGCGCACGCCGTCCGAGATGGCGCTCTATCCCGCGATCGAGCGCACGGCCCATGCCGTGATCGCCGAAGCCTTTTCGCGCAAGGTCATCACACCCGGCGTCACCACCGCCGAGCAGGTGCAGTGGTGGTACCGTGATCGGCTGCTGCAACTCGGCCTCGATGCGTGGTTCCATCCCTCGATCGGCATCCAGCGCCAGGGCACGGAGGGTATGATCGAAGGGCCGGAAGTGATTCAGCCCGGCGATCTCCTGTGGACCGATTTCGGGATCACCTACCTCAGGCTCAACACCGATACGCAGCACCTCGCCTATGTGCTGAAACCGGGCGAGATCGAAGCACCGGCTGGTCTCAGGCAGGGCCTTGCGAACAGCAACAAGCTGCAGGACATCCTGCTGCGCCAGTTCGCAGTCGGCCGCAGCGGCAACGAGGCGCTGGCCCGCGCCCGTGCGGAAGCGAAGGCGGCGGGGCTCGACCCTTCGATCTATTCGCACCCCATCGGCCTCCATGGCCACGGCGCCGGGCCTTCGCTCGGCTTCTGGGACAACCAGAACGCCGACCCGCGCGGCGAGGCGGCGATCCATGCCAACACGGCGTGGTCGATCGAACTGACGTCCTATGCCGCCGTACCCGAATGGGGCGGCCAACGAGTCGATTTCCGCGCCGAGGAAAACGCGTTCTTCGACGGCAAGACCGTCCGTTTCATCGATGGACGCGAGACGAGCCTGACCCTCATCCCGTCCGATCGCTGATCGGCGGGTGAGGTTTTCAACACTCGAAATCGGAAAATGGTGCCCAGAAGAGGACTCGAACCTCCACGCCCTTGCGAGCGCCAGCACCTGAAGCTGGTGCGTCTACCAATTCCGCCATCTGGGCACGGTAGCGGGCGACAAAGGCGCCGTCCGCCGGGTAGGAGCGGGCCGATAGGACACGGTCTGGCGCAAGTCAACCGCCGGATTGCATTTGTACTGCCACGGCATGGTAAACCATTGAACCGGAGGGCGCGGCTGTGGCAAGGGGCGCGGGAAATGGCAACGGAATGGAACGCATGAACAAGGACGGCGCGCACGATCTGGAAGGGCAGCTGATCGCATTGGTGGGCGGCAGCGGCTTCATCGGCACGCATGTGGCGCAAGCGCTGCTGGCGCGCGGTGCGCGGCTGCGCGTGTGCAGCCGTCATCCCGAGCGCGGCTACCGCCTGAAGCCGCTGGGCGGGCTGGGCAAGGTGCAGCTCGTCGCGGTTGCCGTGACCAAGCCGCACACCCTCGAAGTTGCGCTCACGGGCTGCGACGCGGTGGTGAACCTCGTCGGCGCGTTCAAGGGCAAGCTCGATGCCGTGCAGGGTTCGGGCGCCGGGCAGCTGGCAGCCATCGCCCGCGCCAAGGGGGCCAAGGCTTTCGTTCACATGTCGGCGATCGGTGCCGATGCCGGATCTGCGGTTGCCTATGCCAGCACCAAGGCAGCCGGCGAAGCCGCCGTGCTCGCCGCGTTCCCCGAAGCGGTGGTGCTGCGCCCCTCGGTCGTGTTCGGCGAGGACGATGCCTTCATCAATCTCTTCGCCGGCCTCATTGCCAGCGCGCCGGTCATGCCGGTGTTCGCCGCCGATTCGCGCTTCCAGCCGGTGTTCGTCGACGACGTGGCCGACGCCGTGGCCAATGTGCTGGCAGCTCCCGCGGGCTTTGCCGGCAAGACCTTCGAACTCGGCGGGCCCGAGGTGATCACCATCGGCGATCTCAACCGCCGCATCGCCAAGGCAGCGCGCCGCGCGCCATGGTTCCTTGAACTGCCCGACGGCATTTCGGCCCTGTTTGCCACGCTGACGGGCTGGCTCCCCGGCGCGCCGATGAGCCGCGACCAGTGGACCCTGCTGCGCCAGGGCAATACCGCGAGCGGCACGCTGCCGGGCCTTGCCGAACTCGGCGTGCAGGCGCGGCCGCTGGGCCTGTTCCTCGATCGCTGGATGGTCCGCTTCCGCAAGGCGGGCCGCTTCGGCGTGCGCACAAAGGCGGCCTGAGCCCGCGCACTCCCTTTGGTGGCATTCGGGCCGCGATGGACGGGATTCTGCTTAGCGCCTGCGCGCAAGTGTGGCAGCTTGTGGCTTTGGGTTATGCTTCCCGGGGGTACGACGGTGCGGCGGATCAGGCGTGTGTTTCTCGGCCTTGCCTTGGCCGGTCTGGGCGGATTCGCAGATATTGCGGCAGCCAAATGCTCGATCGGCATGGTGGCCCGCCTGCCGGTAACGATGGAGGGGCCGCGCGCCACGGTCCCGGTCGAGGTCAATGGCAAGCAGGCCACGTTCTGGCTCGATAGCGGGGCGTTCTTCAGCATCATGTCGAAGGCGCAGGCGGCAGAGCTTGGCCTTGGCACGACGACGCTGCCTCCGGGGTTCTACATCACCGGGATCGGCGGCAACGCCACGGTCGAGCTTGCGACGATCAAATCGTTCAAGATCGTCGGCCAGGAGCTCAAGAATCTGGAGTTCCTCGTCGGCGGGAGCGATGCCGGCGGAGCGCTGATCGGGCAGAACATCCTCTCCGCGTTCGATACCGAATATGACCTCGCCAATGGCCATGTGAACCTTGTTCAGACCAAGGATTGCGGCAAGACGAACCTTGCCTACTGGGCCACGCCGGAAAAGTTCATCGGCATGGCGGACCTGGTCAAGCCTGCGGACGAGCTCGACCGGCACATCATCGCCAAGGGCGAGATCAACGGCACGCCGGCCCGGCTGATGTTCGATACCGGCGCGACGGCGAGCTATGTCAACAGCACCGCGGCCGAGCGGCTCGGCATCGATCTCAATGCGCCGGGCGTGGTCAAATCGGAGTCCACTTCGGGCTTCGGCAAGAGCTTCCGCCGCACCTGGATCGTGACGCTGAAAACCTTTGCCGTGGGCGGGGAGGAGATCCGCAACACGCCGATCCGGGTGCTCGAGAACAAGGGCGATGAGCTGGATTTCGACGTGCTGGTGGGCGTGGACTTCTTCCTCTCGCATCACCTTTTCGTGTCGCGCTCGAGCTCGCACCTGTTCCTGACCTACAATGGCGGTCCGGTGTTCTCGATGACCACCGATGGCGAGATCGGGGAGCGCAAGACCAAGACCGAGGGCGATATCGGGCTGAGCGACAAGGTCGATACTCCCAAGGACGCCGCAGGCTGGGCGCAGCGGGCCAGTGCCCGCGCCTCACGCGGGGACTGGAAGGCCGCCGTGGCCGACTATGACGAGGCGCTCAAGCTTGAGCCGGGCAAGGCGGACTACTGGCGCAGCCGCGCCAATGCGCGCTGGCGTACGGGCGATGCTGGAGGCGCACGCGCCGATTTCGACAAGGCGATTGCGCTGGCGCCGAACGATCCCGACCTCTTGATCCAGCGCGGCTTCGAGCGCGCGCGGGATGGCGACGAAAAGGGCGCGCTGGCCGATGCCGAAGCGGCACTCGCCGGTTATCACGCGGGCTCGCTCGATCGGCTCAGCGTAGTGGCGCTGTTCGACCGGCTCCACCGTGCGGACCGCGTGCTGGCCCTGATCGACCCGATCATCGCGCTGCACAAGGCGGACAACGAGCTGGGCAATCTGCTCAATACGCGCTGCTATTCGCGGGCGCTCGCCAATATCGAGCTGGCCAAGGCGATGGCCGACTGCAACGGCGCGATCAAGCGCATCGGGGCAACCCCCGCCTTTGTCGACAGTCGGGCCATGGTGAAAGTGCGGATGGGCGATCTCGCCGCAGCGCTGGCCGACTATGACGAAGTGCTGGCGAAGGCGCCCAAAGAGGCCGCCTCGCTCTATATGCGCGGCTGGGTGCGGCGGGCGCTCGCCAACGGGGATGCCGAGAAGCTGAAGCTGGCGGCTGCAGACTTTGCGGCGGCAAAAGCGATCGACGACAAGATCGCTGACGACTTCGTGCCCTATGGGTTCGCGCCTTGAGTACGACCTTTACGCGTTCACGTCCGCATAGTGAGCTGGCGGCTGGATCACGTCCATGCGCTCGGTCAGCAGCGGGCGGAAGCTGGGCCGGCTCTTGAACACCGAGTACCAGCTGGCCGCCTGTTCGTGGAGCGACCAGTCGATCCCGCCGAGGTAGTCCGCGACCGAGATCTGCGCGGCGGCGGCAAGGTCGGCCAGGCTCATCGTCGAGCCCGCCAGCCAGGGGCGGTTATCGATCAGATAGTCGATGTAGTAGAGGTGATCGTTGGCGAGCCGCATGGCATCGCGCAGCACGCGCGAGTCCGGGGATTGCCGGTAGACAAGGCGCTTCTTCATGCGTTCTTCCAGCAGTGGCTGGGTGACTGCGGCGAAGAAGTTTTCATCGAACATGGCGACGAGGCGGCGGATTTCGGCGCGGCTGGTTGCGGGGCCGTTGATCATCGGCGCCTTGTCGACCGTCTCCTCGAAATACTCGCAGATCGCGCGGCTGTCGGCGAGGGTGATCTGCTTTTCGGGATTGTGCAGCACGGGGGTACGCCCGGCGTGGTTGAGCATCTGGAACGCTTCGCGATGTTCCCACGGGTTCTCGCGGATGAGTTCGTAGGGCACGCCCTTTTCGGCGAGGAGCAGGCGCACCTTGCGGCTGAACGGGCACAGCGGGAATTGGTAGATCTGCCACATGGTTCGTTTTTCTCTACGCCTGGGTGGAGCGAAGTCCAGTGCGGGCGGGCGCGGTGGGGCTGATTTTTCGGAGGATTGTTCGCGCCTTTCCCGTCGCCTCCACCCCTGCTAGGGGCGCGCCATGCTTACAATTCAGGGC
>CANGJI010000005.1 GCA_947454135.1 Sphingomonadaceae bacterium | reverse complement strand
GCCTCGCACGATGTGATCGTGACGGTGGAGGAAGGCGCCATCGGCGGCCTTGGCGCGCATGTGCTGACGATGGCGAGCGACGAGGGCCTCACCGACGCCGGCCTGCGCATCCGCACGATGCGCCTGCCCGACGTGTTCCAGGACCACGATGCCCCCGACAAGCAGTACGACACCGCAGGCCTCAACGCCCCCCAGATCGTCGATACCGTCCTCAAGGCCCTCCGCCACAACAGCGCAGGCGTGCAGGAAGCGCGGGTGTGATGATCCGTCGCTGGCTGCCTGTTCTTGCCCTCGCGAGCGGTTGCACCGTTTCTGCGGCGGTGTTGGCGCAGGCGCCGGGGAGGACGCTGGTGATCAATGTCAGCAACGTCCGCGCGGCCAAGGGCAACGTGCATGTCGATATCTGCCCGCAGGACAAGTTCCTCAAGGACGATTGCCCGTGGTCTGGCGACGCTCCCGCGCGGCTGGGCACGACGCAGGTGATCGTGCGCGATGTGCCGCCCGGCCAATATGCGGCGCAGGCCTTCCACGATGAGAACAGCAACACCAAAGTGGACCGCGCGCTGTTCGGCATTCCCAAGGAAGGCGTCGGCTTCTCCAACGATGCGCGCATCTCTTTCGGCCCGCCGAGCTGGAAGAATGCGGTGTTCGGCTACCATGTCCCGCACGCGACGATCACGTTCAAGCTGCGCTACTTCCTCGGCCCCAGCGGACCGCCTGCAGCAAAGTGAGCCGCGCCCGATCCCTGCTTCGGACGGTACCGGCTTCGCTGGTCACGGCCAGCCTCAGGCGGCCGTGGCTGACGCTCGCCCTCGCGCTCGTGCTGACCGCCGCCGCGCTGTTGACCGCGATGCAGCGCATGGCGATCACCACTGACACTTCGCAGCTGATCTCGGCTGACGTCCCGTGGCGCGTCGAGGAGCGGCGGATGGAAGAAGCCTTCCCGCAGTTGCGCGATGTCATGCTGGTGGTGATCGACGGCGCAACGCCGGAACTGGCCGAAGACGGCGCAGCCCGGCTTTCCGCAACGCTCGCCGCCGATAGCAAGACCTTCCGCCGCGTCACGCGCCCGGACGGCGGAGATTTCTTCGCGCGCGAAGGCCTGCTGTTCGGCTCGGTCGAGGAGGTGCGCAGCGCGGCGCGGACGATGATCGATGCGCAGCCGCTGCTCGGCCCCCTCGCGGCCGATCCTTCGCTGCGCGGCGTGGCGGGCTCGCTCTCGACGATGCTCGACGGGGTGAACCGCGGCGAAGTGCCCCTCGCCCGGATCGACAAGCCCTTGAACAAACTGTCCGAGGCCATCGACGCCTCGCTTGATGGCAAGAACCCTGCGTTCTCGTGGCAGGAGCTTTTCGATACGGGCGGCAGCGCGCTCAAGGTGCCCACGCGCCGCCTCGTCCTTGTCCAGCCGGTACTCGATCATGCCGCACTGATGGCGGGCGAGAACGCAGCCGATGCAACCATGCGCGCGGCGCGGGAACTGAAGCTCGACGAAGCGCACGGCGTGAAGGTGCGGCTGACCGGCGAAGTACCGCTGGCGGACGAGGAGTTCGCAACGCTTCAGGAAAACATCGGCGCGGTCGCGATGGTCATGCTGGCTGCGATGCTGCTGACGCTGTGGCTGGCGACCCGCTCGGTGAAGCTGGTCACCGCGATCATGGTCGCGATCCTCGCCGGACTGATCGTTACCGCCGCCGTCGGCCTGCTCGCGGTGGGGCGGTTCAATCTGATCTCGGTAGCCTTCATCCCGCTGTTCGTCGGCCTCGGGGTCGATTTCGGCATCCAGATCTGCGTGCGCTTCAATGCCGAGCGCCCCGGCAGCGCGGACGCAGCGGAGGCGCTGAAGAAGGCCGCCAGTGCATTGGGAGCGCCGCTTTCGTTGGCGGCGGGGGCAATCTTCGTCGGCTTCGGCGCGTTCCTGCCGACAGCCTATATCGGCATTACCGAACTCGGCGTGATCGCGGGTCTCGGCATGATCATCGCGCTGTTCGCCAGCCTGACCCTGCTCCCCGCCCTCATCGTCGTGCTGCGTCCCGCAGCGCCCCGGCACAAAGTGGGCTTTGCCCAGCTTGCGCCCGTGGACCGCCTGCTCGAACGCAAGCGGAGCTGGGTGCTGTGGTCGTTTGCCGTTGCCATGGGTCTCAGCATTGCCGCGCTGCCGTGGGTGCAGTTCGATTTCAACCCGCTCCACCTGCGCGATCCCGATGCGCCCGCCATGCGCACGCTGAGCGATCTGACGCAGGATCCCGACCGCACACCCAACACCATCGAAGTGCTGGCGCGCAGTCCCGCCGAAGCGCAGGCGCTGACCGCCAAACTCGAACGCCTGCCCGAAGTGTCGCACGTCGTCTCGCTCGGCAGCTTCATTCCGGCCGATCAGGACGCAAAGCTGGCGCTGATCCAGGACGCGTCGGTCCTCCTCGATCTCACGCTCAATCCGTTCGACGTGCTGCCCGCGCCGAGCGATGCCGAGATCAGCGAGGCCATTGCCGGAACGCGCGCCAGGCTGGCGGACGTGCTGGCCGCGCATCCCGGCCCGGACGCGGCGGCGGCGCGGCGGCTGAACGCTGCGCTTGGCCGGCTGGCCAAGGCCAAGGCGCAGCAGCGGGCAGCGGTGGAGCACATGCTGGCCGAACCGCTTGGCGTGATGCTGAACCAGATGCGTTTCGCGCTTCAGGCCGAGCCGATCACCCGCGAGAGCCTGCCTGCCGAGCTTGCGCAGGACTGGGAAACGAGCAGCGGCCTTTCGCGGCTGCAGATCTTCCCCAGCGGCAACGCGCAGGACAACCGCGTGCTGCGCCGCTTCCGCGATGCCGTCGCCGGGGTCACGCCCGCCATTTCCGGCCTGCCGGTGGCGACACAGGCCGCCGCCTCGACCGTGGCCTTCGCCTTTGTCGAGGCAGGCATCATCGCCTTCGTGCTGGTGAGCGCGCTGCTGTTCCTGGTGCTGCGGTCGGTGCGTGAAGTGGCCTTCACGCTGGCGCCGGTGATCCTGTCGATCTTCCTCACGCTGGGAAGCTGCCTCGTGATCGGCCAGCCGATCAACTTCGCCAACATCATCGCCTTCCCGCTGCTGTTCGGTGTGGGTGTCGCCTTCCACATCTACTTCGTGATGGCGTGGAGCACGGGCGCGCGGAACCTGCTGCAATCGAGCCTTGCGCGCGCGGTGATGTTCAGCGCGTTTGCGACCGGAACCGCATTCGGCAGCTTGTGGCTATCGACGCATCCGGGCACCGCGAGCATGGGCAAGATCCTGATGATCTCGCTGATCTGGACGCTGATCTGCGCGCTGATCTTCGAACCGGCGCTGCTTGGCCCCCCGCCTCCGGAAGCGAAGACCGAAAGCGACTAGGGCGCAGGCGGCGCGGCTGCCGGATCTTCGAGCGGATCGCTGAGTTCGGGAGCCGGCTGCGTGTTCTGCGGATGGGCGTCCTGCGGATGCGCGGGGTCTGCCAGCGGATCATCGAGTTCGGACTGGCCCTGCGCTGCCTGCGGCGCCGCATCGCCCCGGCGGATCGCTTCGATCTCCGCTGCGCGGTTCTGCTGCCACGCGGAACGCATGGTCGCGTAGGGATCAACCGCTCCGGCCAGAAGCGCCTTCAGCGCATCGTCGGATTGCGCGCGCAGATCGAGCCCGCCGACGATCGTCGTGCTGAGCTGGTACTCGAGCGAATTGAAAGGCCTGCCCACCGCCAGCGGAATGATCAGCCCTTCCGACGAAGTGCCGAGCAGGTCACGCAAGTTGCTCGGGCCGAGGAACGGCAGGAAGATATAGGGCCCCGGCCCCACGCCATAGAGCGCCAGCGTCGTGCCAAAGCCGTTGTCGCGGTGCGGCAGGTTGATCGACTTGTCCTTCGCGACATCAAGCACGCCGCCCACGCCGATCGTCGAGTTGATCATGAACCGCGCGAGCGTTCGCGAAGCGCTGCGGGGTTTTCCCTGCAGAACGAAGTTGAGGAACACCAGCGGTTCGGTGAGGTTGCTCAGCACGTGCCGGATGCCGGTCCGCACGGGCTTGGGCATGACATGCTTGTAGGCCATTGCTGCCGGACGGTAGACCGCCTTGTCGAGCACACGCCAGGTGCCGAACATCGCGCGGTTGAAGCCTTCGAGCGAATCTCCGGCCACTTCATGATCGCGCTTGTGCAGCGCTGGCATTGGCGCTGGCGGAGCGGCGTCGGCCTTGGGCTGATCGGCAGGCGCGGGCGCTGGCGGTTCGGGCTGGGATGGCGCAGCACCCGCCGCAACCGATGGTTCGGCTGCGGCCAGCTGGATCAGGACCGGCGCGCGATCCGCAGCAGGAAGCGGAACCTGGGCGCTGGCCAGCAATGCCGGAACAAGCAGCAATTACTCGCCCTTCGCCGCGATGGCATTCATCCGCGCTACCAAGGCCTTGGCGCCGCCCTTTTGCAGCACGGTGCCGAAGTCCGAGCGGCGCGTGGCGATCTGGCTGATCGCGTTCTTGTAGAACACGTCGATGATCTTCCAGCTTCCTCCGCTCTGCCGCAAGCGGTAGGCGATCGCGACCGGTGCCTCTCCGCGCACCTTGAGCATGGTGCGCACGACCTTGTCGCCACCGCGCGTCTCCACCCGGGGCGAGACTTCGAAGCTTTCGCCCGAATAGCTATCGAAGTTGCGGGCATATTGCGCGATGGTCATGCGCTTGAACGCATCGACCAGTGCCTGCTGATCTGCCGGCGCGACCTTGACCCATTCCGGCCCGACGGCGAGGCGCGTCATCAGCGCAAGATCGAAGGCGCGTTCCAGCACGGGAGCGAGGATCTTGCTGCGCGACTGGACGGTGCCGCCTGCGCGCATGGTCCGCAGCAATCCGGCATCGAGATCGTCGACGGTGGATACCGCGGGATCGGCGGCCTGCGCCAGCGCGGCCACGGGGAGCGCCGCGGCTGCAAGTGATGTGGTGGAGGCAATCGCGACGAGGAAACGAAACATAGCAAGCCTTGTTCTCAATAAAGCGGATCAGGATGCCCGGTAGCGCATGGCCGCCGCGTCCCCTGGTTATGCCGTCCCGGGATGGCTGCAAGCAACCGTCCGTGCGAATGGAAATGCCCCCGCCCTGTCCCTTCGATGCTGCGGCAAGACGGGCTTGTCCAGCAACATCATGGAGAGCGGTGTTCGCACATTTCATCCGCAGCCCGCCAGCCCATCCGGCACGAAACGGTCTGGTACAGGCCCGACCGGGCGCTGCCACCGCTAGGGCAGCAGACACGAACCGGGCATGAACGAGCGGCCCTGCCCTGCGTCATGCGCGCTTCGGCACGCCCTGATGGGGCTGTGCAAAGCGCACTTCCAGTTGCATGAACAAGCTCTTATAGAGCAATCAGGCGTCATGCGCTGCGAGGAGGTTCAAGCATTGCCGAAAACTTCGCGTTCGGAATCGATGCCCCACCTGCGTGTTGTTCTTGCCAATCCCCGGGGTTTTTGCGCTGGGGTGACCCGGGCCATCGACATCGTCGAACGCGCCATCGACCGCTTCGGTGCCCCTGTCTATGTCCGGCACGAGATCGTTCATAACCGCTTCGTCGTCGATCAGCTCCGCGCCAAGGGTGCGGTCTTCGTCGATGAACTGTCGGACGTGCCGGCCGGTGCAACCACCATCCTGAGCGCACACGGCGTCGCCCGCTCGGTCGAGCAGGAGGCCGAGCAGCGCCAGCTTCCGGTGATCGACGCGACCTGCCCGCTGGTCACCAAGGTCCACAATCAGGGCCGCCGCTATGCCAAGGCCGGGCGGACCATCGTGCTGATCGGCCATGCCGGGCATGCCGAAGTGATCGGCACCATCGGCCAGATCGATGCGCCCGTGCTGCTTGTCTCCGCCGCCGAAGAGATCGCGGCGCTGCCGCTCGATCCGGCCACGCCGATTGCCTATGTCACCCAGACGACCCTGAGCGTCGATGACACGCGCGGGATCATCGCCGCGCTGCACGAACGCTTCAGCGACGTCGTCGGGCCGGATATCGACGACATCTGCTATGCCACGCAGAACCGTCAGACCGCCGTGCGCAAGCTTGCCGAAGTCAGCGATCTCCTGATCGTGGTCGGCTCGCAGAACAGCTCCAATTCGAGCCGCCTGCGCGAAATCGGCGCCGAGATTGGCATTCGCAGCTATCTCGTCGATGGCGGCGAAGATCTGGATCCGGCCTGGCTGGAAGGGGTCGAAACCGTCGGCATCACCGCGGGCGCCTCGGCACCGGATGCGCTTGTCGATAGCGTGATCAAGCGGCTGCGCCGCCTGCGCGAACTCTCCGTCACGCAATTGGAGGGGGTGAGCGAGAACATCGAATTCAGCCTGCCGCCGATCTTGCGCCGACCCGTTGCTACCAATGCCCCTGCTGCCCGTGTGGCAGCCGAATAGGATACCTGATGACTCTTCCGCTTTCCCAGCTTGCCCGGATCGGCGCCTACACGCTCACGCAGCACATCAAGGGCGGCAAGTATCCTCTTGTCCTGATGCTGGAACCCCTGCTGCGCTGCAATCTCGCCTGCCCGGGCTGCGGCAAGATCGACTACCCGGATGCGATCCTCAACCAGCGCCTGAGCTATGAGCAGTGCATGGAAGCGATCGAGGAATGCGGCGCGCCTGCGGTTTCCATCGCCGGCGGCGAACCGCTGCTTCACCGCGACATGCCGCGCATCGTCGAGGGCTACATCGCGCGCAAGAAGCTCGTGATCCTGTGCACCAACGCGCTGCTGCTGAAGAAGAAGATCGACGACTACAAGCCCTCGCCCTTCTTCACCTGGTCGATCCACCTCGATGGCGACAAGCAGATGCACGATCATGCGGTCGATCAGGACGGCACCTATGAGGTGGCGATCGAGGCGATCCAGCTCGCCAAGTCCCGCGGTTTCCGCGTGCAGGTCAACACCACCGTGTTCGACGGCGCCGATCCCGCGCGTGTGGCCTCCTTCTTCGATGAGATGGAGAAGCTGGGCGTCGAGATCACCATTTCGCCCGGCTATGCCTATGAACGCGCGGCCGATCAGCAGCACTTCCTGAACCGCGAACGCACCAAGCAGTTCTTCCGCGACGTGTTCAAGCGCGGCAAGGGCGGCAAGGCCTGGACCTTCACCAACTCGCCTTTGTTCCTCGATTTCCTCGCGGGCAACCAGACCTATGAATGCACCCCGTGGTCGATGCCGCTGCGCACCGTGTTCGGTTGGCAGAAGCCCTGCTACCTGATCGGCGAAGGCTATGTCTCGACCTTCAAGGAACTGATGGAAGGCACCGACTGGGAGCAGTTCGGCGTCGGCAAGTACGAGAAGTGCTCGAACTGCATGACGCACTGCGGCTTTGAAGGCACTGCCGCGACGGATGCAATCCGCAATCCGCTCAAGATGTTCCGTCTCGGCCGCAAGGGCGTGAAAACCGACGGGCCGATGGCACCCGACGTCGACCTCTCGAAGGCGCGTCCGGCCGAGGACGTCTACTCGTCACACCTCGAGCGCGAACTCGCCAAGATCGCGAAGGAAAATCCCGCTGCGGCCAAGCGCGTCGTAAACGTCGCGTAAGGCCCGGTGCGCAAGGGCTGCGTGGCGGCCCGTGCGGATGAGCGCCGGGAGCTGACCCGGCTGCCGTGCCAGCGAGGTGAGCACGGCTCCCAGCGCGACGCCGCCATCCGGCCGCATGCCGATAAGCGCGGCGGGCGGCAGGGTCTCGTCGGCTGCGTCTGAGATCACCCGGATCGCCGCGAACGGCACGCCGTGGCGCCGGGCGACGCGGGCGGCGACGTGGCTTTCCATGTCGACTGCTGCTGCGCCCGAGGCTTGCCGCAGTGCGGCCTTGCCTGCAGTGCTCGGCGCGATGCTGTCCTGTCCGATGATCGGGGCGCGGATTGCCTTGGGCAGCGCGGCGCGCAAAAGCCGCGCGAGCGGCTCGTCGCCATCGATTACGACTGTGCCGACCGGCAACGCGGGATCAAGACCGCCGGCAAGGCCGCTGGAGAGCACCAGCGCCGGGCCTGCCTGCAGCATCGCTTCCAGATCGCGCTCCAGCCGCGCAGCGTCGCCTCCGCCTGCCAGCACCCGGACGCCGGGAAAGCCGCGCCGGATCGCCTTGGCCTCGCTCCTGAGGCCGCAGACCACAATCGGCAATGCGCTCACATCCCGACCGAAACGCGGCGGTCGTTCGAACGCTTGAGGTTGCGGTAGCGCGCCATCGCCCAGAGCGGGAAGTACTTCGGATAGCCGTGGTAGCGCAGGTAGAACACGCGCGGGAAGCCGCCCCCGGTATAGTGTTCCTGCCCCCACAGGCCATCGGCCTCCTGGTTCGCGGCAAGCCATGCCACGCCGCGATCAACCTCGGGCGTATCGACCTCACCCGCCGCCATCAGGCCGAGCAGCGCCCACGCGGTCTGCGATGCGGTCGAGGGTGCGGGGGTGTGGCCCTTGCGGTCCAGCGCGTAGCTGTTGCAATCCTCGCCCCAGCCGCCATCCGGGTTCTGGATCGACTTGAGCCATGCCGCAGCCTTGGCCACCGCCGGATCCTCAGGCGGCAGGCCGGCGGCGTTGAAGGCGCAGAGCACCGACCACGTGCCGTAGATATAGTTCACCCCCCAGCGGCCGAACCAGCTGCCTTCCGGCTCCTGCTCGCGGCGCAGGTAATCGATGGCCGCTGCCATGCGCGGGCTGTCCAGCGGCTCGCCCAGCTGCGCCAGCATCGAGACGCAGCGCGCGGAGACGTCCGCAGTCGGCGGATCGAGCAGCGCGCCGTGGTCGGCGAAGGGCAAGTTGTTGAGGTAATCCGCCGTGTTGTCGGCATCGAAGGCGCCCCAGCCGCCGTTCTTCGACTGCAGCCCGACTGTCCATTCCATGCCGCGTTCGATCGGCATGCGGTCCGTCACTTTCGCGCGGTCCATCGCCATCACCACGACCGCCGTATCATCGAGATCGGGGTAGTGCGCGTTGTTGTACTGGAAGGCCCAGCCGCCAGGGCGCACGCCGGGGCGCTGGTCGATCCAGTCACCCTCGACATCGAGCACCTGCAGCGGCTTCAGCCAATCGAGCCCCGCCTGTGCGCGGGCCTGATTGGTCTCGCCGCCAGCTTCCATCATCGCATGCGCCGCCAGCGCGGTGTCCCACACCGGGGAGACGCAGGGCTGGCAGTACGCCTCGTCCTCATGGACAACGAGGAGGTTTTCGACCGATTTGCGGGCGATGGCACGGTGCGGGTGATCCTCGGGATAGCCCAGCAGATCGAACATCATCACGCTGTTGGCCATCGCCGGATAGATCGCGCCGAGGCCGTCCTCGCCGTTGAGCCGCTCGGTGACCCAGTTGACGCACGTATCGATGGCGCGTTTGCGCAGGCCCTTGGGCCAGAGACCGTCGCCCGCCTTGAGCACCCGGTCGAGCGCGTTGAAGCCGGTGGTCCAGAGCCACTTGGGGTCTTCGGCCTGGGTCAGGCGCGCAGGCTTGCTGCCGCTGTAGAGCTCGTCGACCTTCACGCCGCGGCGGTTGCGCGCGCAGGGTTTGAGCGCGCAGAGCACCAGCAGCGGCACCACCACGGTGCGCGCCCAGTACGACATGCGCGAGAGGTGGATCGGGAACCAGCGCGGGAGCAGGATCAGCTCGGGCGGCATGGTCGGCACGTCGGACCACGGCCCGGCGGCGAACAGCGCCAGCTGGATGCGGGTAAAGACGTTGACCGCCTCCGCACCGCCCGCCTTGAGGATCGCCTCGCGTGCCCGGATCATGTGCGGTGCATCGACGGAATCGCCGATCATCTTGAGCGCAAAGTAGGCCTTCACGCTCGCGCTCACGTCGAAGGCGCCGTCGTGGAACAGGCTCCAGCCGTCGTGCGCGGCGGACTGGATGCGGCGCAAGTAGCGCCCGATCTTGGCTTCGAGTTCCAGATCGTCGGGCTCGCCGAGGTAATGGCGGAGCAGCACGTATTCGGCGGGGATGGTGCAATCGGCCTCGAGTTCGAACACCCAGTGGCCATCGGGGCGCTGCGCCCGGGTCAGGGCACTGGCCGCGCGATCGACCGCAACGTCGACTGCCGCGAGATCAAGACGGGTTGGAGCTTCGATTGTATCAAGCATGGCCAGTCCTCTAACCGCGTTGGGCGGCAATCGCCAAGCCCGCCGCCGTTTCGCCCGAACGCAGCGCGCCCTCGATCGTTGCGGGCAGGCCGGTCTGGACCCAGTCACCCGCGAGGAGGAGGTTGCCCCAGCGCGTCTGTGCCTGGGGGCGCAGCGCGTCCTGCGCGGGGGTGGCGGCGAAAGTGGCGCGCTTTTCCTTGACGACCTGCCACGCGGGCATCGGCGCGGTGAAGCCGTAGGCGCGCTGGATCTCGTCCCAGAAGCGGCGGGCAAGCTCCTCGCGGTCTGTCCCGACAATGTTGTCGGCAGCGGACACGGTTACCGAAATGCGGTCCGGGAAGGAGAACAGCCACTGCGCGCTGGCATGGAGCAGCGCGAGCATGCGCGGCGCGTCTGCTGGCGGAGCGCAGGCGAAGTGCGCGTTGACGATGGAGTTGAAGGCATCGGGCGCAGTGATTTCGGGCAGCAGGCCCTTGGCGATCCACGGCGGCACCGCGAGGACAACGGTTTCGTCCGCCAGCGTTTGCCGCTCGTCGCCCCAATCGAGCGCGGCGACGCGGCCACGTTCCAGTTCGACGGCGCGCAGACGCTTGCCGAAGGTAACCGGGGCACCGCGCGCCGCCAGCCACGCCAGCGCGGGGTCGATGAAGGCGGCGGAGAGCGTCGGCTCGGCAATGCGCGGGAGGGTGGCCTTGCCGCCGCGCAGCAGGGTTTCCCGCAGGACGGCGGCGGTCAACGCGGCAGAGCCTTCGGCGGGAGGCGTGTTGAGCACGGCGAGGAGGACGGGTTCGAGCAGGCGGTCCCATACCGGCCCGGCCGCCCGGATGCGCTGACCGACCGTCTGGCCCGGCGCCATGGCAAGCAACCTGGCCAGCGGAAGATAATCGGCAAGGCGGCTGCCGGGCACGCGGCGCGTGGTCGAGAGCACCCACCACGGCAGCGGTCCATCGTTGATGCGAATCGTCCAGCGCGCGCCGGTGGCAAGGTCGGCGAAGGCGAAGTCAGCATGATCGGGGCCGGACAGCTGCGTATCGGCCCCCACCGTCCGGCGGAACCGTGCAACGGCTTGATTACCTTCGAGAACGAGGTGATTGCCGTTGTCGATGGTGAGGCCGAGCTGGGCATCATGGTACGACCGGCAGCGCCCGCCCGCCTGCGTCGCCGCTTCGGCGATCTCGACCGCGAAGCCCGCCTCGATCAATCGCACCGCTGCCGACAGTCCGGCCAGACCCGCGCCGACGACAATCGCCTTGCGCATCGTCAACGGGTCGCCAGCAGCCAGAAGACGGTGAGCAGCAATCCGAGCTTGTTCGTGCTCACCCGCTCGCGCGGGGGCGCCCAGCCGATCCGCTCCATGGTACGGAGCATGCGGGAGTAGGCGATTTCCATCAGCCGGGGGGCGATCAGATGGCCCCTGGGTTTGGCGGCGAGGATCGCCGCCGCCTCCTTGTAGTGCTGCTGCGCGCGCGCCGCGACGCGCCGGGCGGCGGCATCCATGCGCGGATCGGTGGCGACGGCCTCGGGCGTCGTCGGCTCGATGCCCGCATGCCGAAGCGCTTCGAGCGGCATGTAGACGCGGCCGATGGCGGCATCCTCATCGATATCCCGCAAGATGTTGGTGTACTGAAGCGCGCGGCCAAGGTGATGGGCCAAAGCAAGGCCCGGCTCATGGTCCATCCCGAAGATCCTGACCGAAAGCCGCCCAACTGCCGAGGCGACATGGTCACAATAGGTGTCGAGCTCGGCCTCGGTCGGCCAGCGGACATCGCGCTCGACATCAATGGCCATGCCGTCGATCACCGCGATGAAATCCGCCTTATCCAGCCCGAAACGCTGCACCGCCTCCTTGAGGAACGCCGCACGCCCCGCCTCCCGCCCCGCATAAAGCGCGTCGATATCCGCCCGCCAGGCATCAAGCTGGGCCGCGCGGACCGCTCGATCTCCATGTTGGTCGTCGGCAATGTCATCGACGATGCGGCAGAAGTCGTAGACCGCATACATCGCCAGCCGCTCATCCTTGGGCAGGACGCGCATGCCGGCATAGAACGAACTGCGCGTCGCCTGGGTCGGCGCGTTGGGATTGCTCATGCCGCGCGCCTCAACAGCACGGGCAGTGCCGCACCGGTCGCCAGCCACAGCGCCTCAGCCTTGCTATGGTGGACCCTTTCGCTGAGCGGATCGCGGCGTTCGAGACGATCACACAGGCTTTCCGCAAGCTTCTGGATCACGGCGACTTCGGCGGAGAGGCGGCGATCGCGGATCTGCCGCGAAAAGGGCGCCGACTGGGCGAAGAGACCGCGCGTACGGCGGGCGAGGTCGGTGATGATGCGGCGGAGCTGCGCGCTTGCCTTGTCTGCTGCGAGGTCGTTCACATCGAGACCTGTTTCGAGAGGAATGTAGACGCGGCCAAGCTGGCGGTAGTCCTTGGCGCAATCCTGCAGGTGGTTGATCACCTGCAAGGCCGCGCACAGCGCATCGTTGCCATGCCAGGTATCGCGGCTCTCGCCGTGGACATCGAGCACGAAGCGGCCGACGGGCATGGCCGAGACGCGGCAGTAATCGATGAGATCGTCCCACGTCTGGTAGCGGTTCACCGTCACGTCGCGGGTGAAGGCTTCGAGGAGATCGTGCGCATGGACCGGATCGATTCCGCGTGTCGCCATCGCCTCGCGCAGCGCCATGGCTTCGGGTGCGCCCTCACCGTCCAGACCGGCGCGCATCGCGGCCAGCAGCGCGAGCTTCTGCTCGGGCGCGGCGGTGGGGTGATCGGCGATGTCATCGGAGGCGCGGGCGAACGTGTAGAAGGCCTTGATAAGGCCGCGATGCTCGGCCTTGACCAGAAAGCTGGCGACCGGAAAATTCTCGTCCCGGTCACCCTTGCCCGAGGATAATATATTGGAATCCATCAAAAATCCGCCGCTTCTTGGCCAGCCGCCGCCTGGGCACGGCCCTTCCACATGCCACCGCGTCCTCGGAAATGTTGCCAGGCCGATAGCATGGTGCACCCTAGGTAAAAAGCAGCAATTCCGGGTAGCGCGATGCCCCACAGCGGGGAGCGGCGATAGAAGCGCAGCATCGGCTGGAACGTGAGCGCCATGATCGCCCACGCCGCAAGGCCGAGCCAGCGCGCGGGGCCATCCGCCAGCAGGGCCAATGCCGGCGGCGCGAGATAGACGAGCACCATGCCCAGCACAGCCCCGGCGAGCTGAACGGGCGAGTAGCCCAGCTGCGCATAGGCCGAACGCGAGATCATCGCCGCGACGGGCGCGAAGCCGCGATAGGGCCGGATGCTGCACGACCGGCGAGTGAGGCCGAGCCAGACCGGTCCCTGCCGTTTGAGCAGCGCGCCGAGCGTGCAATCATCGATCAGCGCACCGCGGATCGCCGCGATCCCGCCTGCCCGCTCGAGCGATGTGCGCCGCACCAGCATGCAGCCTCCCGCCGCCGCGCCAAGGCCAGCGGGTCGGTTCACCCGGCCAAAGGGATAAAGCATCTGGAAGAAGTAGACGAAGGCGGGAACAAGCATGCGCTCGGGCAGGCTTTCGCAGCGCAGGAGCGCCATGAGCGAGACGAGCGACAGCCCGCCCGCCTCCCCGCGCGTCACGAGCATGCGCAGCGTATCGGGTGCATGTTCGATATCGGCGTCGGTCAGCCAGAGGTAGCGCGGGCTCTCCCCTGCCCGCGCGACGCCCTGCGATACGGCCCAGAGCTTGCCCGTCCAGCCGCGCGCAAGCCGGGCGCCAGTGAGGACTTCGAGCCGATCGGAGCCCAGAGCCTGGGCGATCTGGGCGGTGCCATCGCTGCTCTGATCGTCGACGAGAATGACCCGAAACGAACCCGGATAGTCCTGCGCCAGCAAGCTGCCGACCGAGCGCGCAATGACATCCGCCTCGTCGCGCGCCGGGACGACGGCGACCACGTCCGGCCACGCCTGCGGTTCAGGCGGCATCGCGCGGGTATCCTGCTCGCGCGTCAGCCAGAACATGTCGCGCCCCAGCAGGAGCACGAGCCAGATCACGAAGGTCAGCGCGCCCAGCGCAGGCAGGATCATCGGATCATGCCGGCCTGACGGAACCAGCCGATCGCATCGCGCACCGCATCCCCCCATGGCCGCGCGCGGTAGCCGAGTTCGCTCTGCGCCTTGTCCGACCGGAAGAACATGCGGTGGCGCGACATGCGCAGGGAATCGAGCGTGAGGAAGGGATCGGCCTTGCCGGTCGCGCGCGACCATGCCTCATTGAGCCACGCCAGCGGCATCAGCGGCGTGACCGGCAGGCGCACTTGCGGCGGGCGGCGGTCCATTTCCGCCGCGATGCAGACGAGCATGTCCTTCAGCATCACGTCCTGCCCGCCGAGGATATAGCGCTCGCCCACCCTGCCCTGCTCCAGCGCGAGGCGGTGACCTTCCGCTACATCGTCGACATGGACGAGGTTGAGGCCGGAATCGACATAGGCCGGCATGCGCCCGTTCGCCGCCTCGACAATGATCCGGCCCGTCGGCGTCGGCTTGATGTCGCGCGGGCCGATGGGGGTCGAGGGCAGGACGATAACGGCGGGGAGGCCCTGCTGCGCGACCATCTCCTCGACCAGCCGCTCGGCGACGACCTTGCTGCGCTTGTAGGCGCCGACGGCTTGCTCGGGGCTTGCCGCATGGCGCTCATCGACAGCGCCGGCATCCGATGGCTTCAGCGTGGCGACGCTGCTGGTGTAGACGATCCGCTCGACCCCGGCCGCGAGCGCCGCGCGCATGACGACGCCGGTGCTGGCAAGGTTGTTGCGGACGATTTCTTCCGGGTCCGGCGCCCAGAGCCGGTAGTCAGCCGCGACGTGGCAGAGGAACCGGACGCCGTCCATGGCGCGCAGGACGCTCGCTTCATCGCGGGCATCGCCTTCGACCAGTTCGCCGGGAAAATCGCCGAGATTGCCGCGCGGACTGCTGCTGCGGACAAGGCCGCGCACGCGGTAGCCCTCAGCCGCCAGCCGCCGCGCGACAGCCGAGCCGACGAAGCCCGACACGCCGGTCACGAGCGCGAGACCCCGCGATTCGTCCATCAGCGCTGGTATTCCCCTGTTATTGACACCTTCTGCGGCTTGATTGACCCGTCATGCCCCGGTGGCAAGGGGATTGGCGGCCCAGGCCGTGGTTTTGCTCAATTGTTTTGCGACAGCCGCGAAGGGCGTTAGGACATCGCGCCATGATCGCCGCGGCCAACATCGCCTCCCTGATCGGCTGGCTCGTTATGGCGCTCGCCGTGATCGGGACACTCTATTGGGCTTTCGCAACCTTCGTGCTGTGGCGATTCCTCCGGCAGCGGACGACGCCCAGTGCGCGCACCGAGGCGGTGACCCTGCTCAAGCCGCTCTACGGGGCAGAGCCGCACCTCGAAGCCAATCTCGCCAGTTTCCTCACGCAGACGCACGGTGGACCGGTGCAGATGGTCTGCGGCGTGCAGCGGGCCGATGATCCGGCGGCAGAGGTCGTGCGCACGCTCATGGCGCGCTTTCCCGAAGCTCGGATCGACCTTGTCATTGACCCCGCCCGCCACGGCGCGAACGCGAAAGTCGGCAATCTCATCAACATGATGGCCCGCGCCGAGCACGGTATCATGGTGCTGAGCGACAGCGACATGGCGGTGGGGCCGGACTATCTGGCCGAAGTGCTCGGCGCGCTCGATGCACCGGGCGTGGGCGCGGTGACCTGCCTCTATCGCGGGCGCGGCGATGCGGGGTTCTGGTCGCGGCTGGCTGCTGCCGGGCCGAGCTACCAGTTCCTTGTCGGCCTCGTGTTCGGCAAGACCATGGGGCTGGCAGAGCCATGCATGGGCTCGACCATCGCGCTGCGTCGATCCACGCTTGAGGCCATCGGCGGGTTCGAGGCCTTCGCCGATGTGCTGGCAGACGATCATGCCATCGGCGCGGCGGTGCGGGGGCAAGGGCTCGCCATCGCCATCCCGCCGCTGGTGCTGGCGCATGCCTCGGCGGAGCGGAACCTCACGCAGGTGTGGCGGCAGGAACTGCGCTGGGCGGCGACGATCCGGGCGCTGGCCCCGGCGGGCTATGCCGGTTCGCTGATCGGCTTTCCGCTCGCGCTGGCGATGCTGGGGAGCCTGTTTCACCCCCTTGCCGGCGCTTGTGTGATCGCCCCGGCGCTCATCGTTCGCCTCCTGACCAAATGGGTGGTAGATCGCCGCGCGGGAGCTGCGACCGCGCCGTGGTGGCTGCTCCCGCTGCGTGATGCGCTCAGTCTTGCCGTGTTTGTGGCGAGCTATTTCGTTCGCGTTGTTGATTGGCGCGGAACAAGGCTTAGAATGGAGGGCGACGGGCATATCGTCAGCCCCGCGGAGAACACCTGCTCATGATGCGTACCCTTTTCCTCCAGGCGCCGTCGTTCGATGGTTATGACGGCGGTGCGGGCGCGCGCTATCAGATGAAGCGGGAGGTCAAGTCCTTCTGGTACCCCACCTGGCTGGCCCAGCCGGCGGCAATGGTCGAAGGCTCGAAGCTGATCGACGCCCCCGCGCATGATCTGACCTGGGAAGACATCGCGCATGAATTCGACGAGCGCGACCTCGTCATCCTCCACACCTCGACGCCGAGCTTCAATCAGGACATCCGCACCGCCGCGCTGATCAAGGAGCGCAATCCGAACATCGTGATCGGCTTCGTCGGCGCCAAGGTCGCAGTCGAGCCGGACAAGAGCCTTGCCGCCTCGCCGCACATCGATTTCGTGGCGCGCGAGGAATATGATTTCACCATCGTCGAGATCGCCGAGGGCCGGCCCCTGCGCGAAGTGGACGGCATCACGTGGCGCGATGCCGATGGCAGCTTAGTGCGCAACAAGGACCGCGCGCAGATTGAGGATATGGACGTGCTGCCGATGGTCTCGCCGATCTACCGGCGCGATCTCGATCTTTCCAAGTATTACGGCGGCTATCAGCGCCACCCCTATATCTCGTTCTACACCGGGCGCGGCTGCAAGAGCCGCTGCACGTTCTGCCTCTGGCCGCAGACGATCTCGGGCCACCGCTATCGCCACCGCAGCGTGCCCAAGGTGATTGAGGAAGTGCAGTACATCCTCAAGGAAATGCCCGAGGTGAAGGAGATCTTCTTCGACGACGATACCCTCGCCGATGCGCACGATTTCGTTGTCGAGCTTTCGGGCGAGCTTGCCAAGCTCGGTTTCGGCAAGCCCGGTTTCCCCGTCACCTGGGGCTGCAATGCCAAGGCCAATGTGCCCTACAACGTGCTCAAGGCGATGAAGGAAGGCGGCTGCCGCGTGCTGCTCGTCGGCTACGAGAGCGGCAACCAGCAGATCCTGCACAACATCAAGAAGGGTCTGCTCACCAAGGTCGCGCGCCAGTTCACCAAGGACGCGCACAGCCTTGGCCTGACGATCCACGGCACCTTCATCCTCGGCCTGCCCGGTGAGACGCTGGAGACGATCGAGGAGACGATCCGCTATGCGATCGAGCTCAACCCGCACACCATCCAGGTCAGCCTCGCCGCGCCCTACCCGGGCACGTTCCTCTACAAGCAGGCGACCGAGAACGGCTGGTTCGACGGCAGCGATCATCTGCTGACCGACGGCGGCACCCAGATCGCGCAGCTTTCCTATCCGCACCTCTCGTCGAAGGTGATCTTCGACAAGGTCGAGGAGTTCTACAAGCGCTTCTACTTCCGCCCGCGCAAGATCGGCGCCATCGTCGGCGAGATGATGCGCGACTGGGACATGCTCAAGCGCCGCCTGCGCGAAGGCGTCGAATTCTTCGAATTCCTGCGCAAGCGCAAGGAAGCCGCCTGATCCTTGGCTGACACAAGACGGCTCATTGTCACCGCGGATGATTTCGGCGCCTCGCCTGAAGTCAACGCCGCGGTCGAACAGGCGCACCTTGGCGGCATCCTGACCGCCGCCAGCCTCATGGTCGGCGGCGATGCGGCGGGCGATGCAGTGGAGCGCGCGCGGCGGCTGCCCGGGCTTGGTGTGGGCCTCCATCTCGTGCTGGTCGAGGGCCGCCCGCTATTGCCGCCGGAGCAGATCCCCGCGCTGGTGGATGGCAATGGCCAGTTCCGCAGCGACATGGTCCGCACGGCGCTCACGATCTTCGCCCTACCCTCTGCGCGGCGCCAGCTGGCAGCGGAGATCGACGCGCAGTTCGCGGCTTTCGCGGCGACCGGCCTCAAGCTCGATCACGTCAACGCGCACAAGCACTTTCACCTCCATCCAACGATCGCCTCGGCCATCCTGCGCGCGGGCAAGCGCCACGGCATGACCGCCATGCGCGCACCGATAGAACCGCCTGCCGTGATCTCCGCCATCGACGGCGAGCGCCGGAGTGCCGGGATCGAACATCTCTGGGCGAAAGTCCTGCGGCGGCGCCTGCGCAGGGCTGGCGTGACCGTGCCGGATCAGGTCTTCGGGCTGGCGTGGTCGGGCGCGCTGACTGCGCCAAAGCTGCTCGCCCTGCTGGACCATCTGCCGCCCGGCCTGACCGAAATATATGCCCATCCCGCGCAAGGGCCCTATCCCGGCAGCGCCCCGGGCTACCGCTATGCCGAGGAATTCGCTGCGCTCACCGATCCGCTTGCCAAAGCGGCAGTCAGCCGCAATGGCCTGCGCTTGGGACGGTTTGCCGACTTTGACGGGACCGCTGGAGAACGCACCTGAACAGCTGGGCCCGCATCGGCATTCTCGCCGCCACCTTGCTGGGGCTGGCCGTCGCGGTCTGGACGATCGGTGACGTCGGCCTCACCGATATCGTGCAGACCGCGCGGCGCATGGGACCGGCGGGCTTTGCGGGGGTCTGCGCATGGTCGCTGCTCACCTCGTGGCTGCTGGGCTGCGCATGGCACTCCGCCGCCCCCGGCGAGCCGGTGCGGCCCGTCGTGCATTTCGCCTGGGCGCGTCTGGTGCGCGATTCCGTGTCCAACCTGCTGCCATTCTCGGAACTGGGCGGGATTGTCATCGGCGTGCGCACGTTGATCCGGGCCGCAGTGCCGCCGCACCGCGTCTATGCCTCGTTCGTGGTCGATCTCACCACCGAAATGGCGAGCCAGGTCGTCTACACCCTGTTCAGTCTGCTCGCGATGGCGCCCCTGCTCGCTGGCGCGGAGGCGGCTGAGCTGCGTCCGGCGATCATCGGCGGCACGGCCGTGATGATCGGCTGCATCTTCCTGTTCATGAAGATGCAGCGCGTGGTGATCTCGCTCGCGGGGCGGATCGTGGCGGGCTTCCTGCCCGAGACGACCGTGCTGGCCGATGTCGAGGCCGAACTGACGCGCATCTACGCCGAGCGGCGGCGCGTCATCGCGGCCTTCGTGTTCAATCTCGCGGCATGGACGACGAGCGGGATCAGCGCGTGGTTTCTGCTGGAGCTTATGGGTAGCGACATCGCGCTGTGGAAGGTGCTTGCGCTGGAAGGCGTGATCTTTGCCTTGCGCAGCATGGCCTTCGTCGTTCCGGGGGCGATCGGCGTGCAGGAGGCTGCCTACCTGCTTGTCGGGCCGATGTTCGGCCTTGCTCCCGAAGCCGCGCTTGCACTCTCGCTCGCCAAGCGCGCGCGCGATGTTCTGATCAGCGCCGTAACCCTGCTGATCTGGCAGATCCGGGAATCGAGAGACCTGATCGCGCGGTCCTAGTCCCGGCCCGCGCGTCTATAGCCTCAGCCGGCGGGGGGCCGATGTCCTGATCGAACGGCTGGCCGCAGCGCCTTCCTCTTGAAAGGATGTCTCCACCGCAGCTCGGAAACCCGCAGTGGAGACAGGTTGGTGCGGCAACCCGAGATGCCGCACCGGTCACGCTTACTGGATCTTCAGCAGCGCGTTCACCTGGGCCACCGCCTCGGGCGTGAGGTTGGTCTTGGTGGACGACGCCAGCGTGTTCTGCGCTGCGATTACGGCCTGTTGTGCCGAGGCAAGACCGGCCTGATCGGACTGCAGCTGGTTCTGATCGGCAGCAAGCTGGCCCTGTGCTGCGGAAAGCGCGGACTGGGCATCGGAAATGGCGGTTGCATCGCCCGACTTCTGCGCGTTCGCCAGCGCCGTCTGCGCATCAGCCACCGCCTTGGTATCGGTCGCAATCGCCGCCTGATCGCCCGCGATAGCCTTGGTGAACGAGGCGATGCTCGCGTCAGCCGCCACGGTCGCCGTCTTGTAGAGCGAGAGCGCTCCGACCACCGACTTGGACGACGCATGGGCAAGGCCCTCCGCCGAAGCATGCGCGGCGTTGAGCTTGCCGAGCAGCGACGCCGCCTCGGTCATGGCCGGATCGAGGTTGGGGCCTTCCATCCCATCGCCCATCCCGTCGGACGAACCGTGCGCAGCAGTCGAGGCCTCGACCCCGTGCGAGGACGAAGCAGAGGCGTGGACATTCGCGTCCGCAGCGACGGACGCAGAGACCGGCAGCGAGTCCGGCCTGCCGTGCATGGCCCCCTGCGGCATCGCGCTGGTCGCTGCCTGCGGGGGCAGAACCGGGAGGTGCGGAACGGCAGCGGTCGGCAGGTTGGTCGGCAAGCCCAGCGGCAACCCGGCCGGCGGGCCATGCGGAACCCCGGCGGGAGGACCAGCGTAAGCGCTGGAGGCGGCGAGCAGGGCAATGGCCGCCGTGCAGGTCTTGATCGTCAGATGTGCCATGGCCTTTCTCCTTTGGTGGTTTGCCCCCAATCGAGAACGAGCGCCGTGCCGCCCCCGGCACGGCGCGAAACTCAGTGGAACAGGGTGAGCCGCAGCCCCGCGCCGATGCGCGGGCTGGCATCATTCAGACCAGCAAGGCCATAGAGCGTGAGGCCGAAGCGGTTGCTGAAACGGTAGGTCATGTAGGGCGAAACGACCGCCTGGCCCTGCAGGCCTTCGGCAACGGGCTCGCGGTAGGCCACGCTCACACCGTAGTTCTGATTGCTGGCAGGGCGCAGGTTGAAGCCCCCCGATGCAGTCAGCCCGTTCTTCAGGCGATAGGCCGCCGGACTGCCGAGCCAGGAATAGCCGACCGAGCCGAACAGCATGACCGCTGGCGTGACCGACTTGTAGACGCTGGCGTTCACGGAATAGTCCGTCTCGCCCGTACCGATCGTGGTCTTGGCAGTGGGCAGCTTGACACTGCCGCCCACTTCGATCGCAGGCAGCAGTCCAATTTCCCGGGTGAGCAAGGCGGCGGCAGACAGATTGAGGTCGCCGATCCCGGAACGCGAAGTTACCGCCGAACCGGGGGCCGAGACGATGACACCGCCCACGATCTGACCGGGACCGCTGATGAATTCATAGGGCAAGGACGCCTGCAACCGCACGCGGCCGATCTGAGCCTTGAGATCGAGCGGGATGCTCCACACGCTCGTGTCCGCGCTCGCGCCGTAATGGCCGACGGAGTAGTCCGCCCCGCTTGCGACTTCGAAGCTGGAATTGGCGAAAAGTCCGCCGGTGTGCCCCAGGGTATTGTTCGGTGCCTGCACGGCGTCCTGCCCTCCGGCAATGCTGCGCGCAGGTTCGCTCGCGCTATCGGCGTAAGCCGGTGCGGCGAGAACAAGGCCGGCCATGGCGAGCGCGGTGGTCGCGGCGGATCGAAGCTTGCGCAAGAAATGTCTCCCTTTCCGTTTGGGACCGGCGCGGCGCGATGCGCGTTGCCGGTCTTCACGAGGGCAGACGTCTGGGCGCTGCGTTTTCGTCCCGAGAGAACTGCCGGTCCGCGATGGAATGCCCGGCAGGCGCGATCACCCGTTGCTAGAAGCCGATCAGGCCGTGGCCATAGGCGCCCGTATCCTTCGGGTGCTGGGCAGCAGAGGCAAGCGCGCGGATGGCCTTTTGCGCAGCCAGCGTATTCGGGCTGCGGACCCGGTCTGCAATGAGACGGCTGACGATGGGAGCGGCAAACGAAGTCCCCCGCACTTCGGTAAGGCGTCCGCCGGGATCGGGCACCATGGCGATGCCGGGCGCGACGAAGTCCACCCGGCGCACCCGGCTCGCTTCGGGCAGCAGGCGGCCATTGGCACCCGCCGCCGATACCGCGACTACACCGGGGTAGGACGCGGGATAGAGCGGCCTTGCTGCCGCGCCGTCGTTACCAACGGGCGCGACGATGGTCAGTCCCGACACGATCAGCCGGGCCACGACCACGCCAACGATGGGGTTAGCCGGCCCCACCATGCTCACATTGACGACCGGCACATGCGAGGCTGACATCCAGCCAAGCGCGCGCACGAGCAGTTCGGACGTGCCTCCGCGCGGATCGCTGCCGAAAATATCCGCAGCATAAAGCGAGAGATGCCCCTTCTCCCGCGCCAGCAAGGCGGCGACCGCCGTGCCATGCGCGCCCGGCTTGCTTGCACCTTGCGCAAAAGTGCGGCGCACCACGTGAACACGCGGATCAGCATCGATGACGGGGGCGACGCCGGTATCGATGAGACCGACCGCAACCGGGCCCTCACCACCAGCAGGCTCCGCCGGGCCGCTCCTTTCGGCGCTGTCTGCGCGGGCCGGCATGCCGCTTTCGAACAGCACATGGTTGGGCGCGTAGGTGCCTTCAGGCGCAATCTTGCGCAGCAGCTTCATGGCATGGTCGTTGTCCATGCCGGAGCGGGTCACCACGACGAGATCGAGATCGGCGCCCGGCACCGTATCGCGCCGCAAAACGGCAAAGCCTTTCTGCTGCACTCTGGCGAGTGCGGCAGTGCCGAGCCCGGTCGCCATCACCTCGCCCCGGATTGCAAGAGCGCCGTTGCGATCGAGTTCGTAAAGGGCCGGAGACTGCTGCGCGAGACCCGCTGCGCGGTCCTTCTGCAACTTGGAAAGCTTGATGGAAACCGCCTGCTCTGCGCGTTCAAGACCGCCAGTCACGGCCTCGACACCGGCCCAGGCGGGACGGCCATGGACGGGAAGGTCTGGCAGGTGCCCCGGCAATCCCCCGGGCGGGCCACCGCCAAAGGGTCCGCCGATGCCGCCACCCGGAAAGCCCCCACCCGGAAGGCCCATGGGTGGTCCGCCCCGAACCTGCCCCGTCGCGGCGACCGGCAGGACAAGCAGCGCCATTGCCAGCATGGATCCAAGGTGTTTGCCGATCATCGCGGGGCCTGCGTCTTTTCGAAGTGGTCTTGCTGTTTTTTCCATACACGGGAAGAAACGTCCGGCCCCAGACGTTTCTTCCCCAGAGGAAGAGTTAAGCGTGTCAGATTACCAGCAAGAGATCGTCCGTTTGCTGCCACGCCTGCGCCGCATGGCGTGGGCTCTGGCGCGCGGGAATGGCAGCGCGGGAGCGGACGGGGATGACCTGCTGCAACGCACGGTCGAACGCGCGCTCGAGCGCGCCGACGAGCGCAAGGCAGGTATCCGGCTCGACCTGTGGATGATGCGCGTGATGAAGAACTTGTGGATCGACGAGATGCGAATGCGAAACCGCTGGAACCGACTGGTCGAGCCGATGCCCGAACACGACGTGGTGGGTGACGAGGGTGCGATCGCCGACGGGGTTATCGATGCCGTCGAGCTCGCCCGGATCCGCGCCATGGTGGAAGAACTGCCCGAGGAGCAGCGCCTCGCGGTGAAGCTCGTCCTGCTGGGCGGGCATTCCTATACCGAGGCGGCGGAAATCCTCGAGGTTCCGGAAGGCACGCTCACCAGCCGCCTTGCCCGCGGCCGAGCCGCCCTGTTGCAGCGCTATCAGACCGGGAGGACCAGACATTGACCGAAGTTTCCGACGTCGACGTCATTGCCTATGTCGATGGCTGTCTGGAAGGCTCCGCGCGCGCGGCGTTCGAAGAGCGCCTGCGCAGCGACCCGGCGCTCGCCGAGCGGGTGGCCGCGCACCGCTGGATGACGAGCCAGATCGTCTCGGCGTTCGGTCCGCCGCCCGGCGACGAGATCGATCCCGCCCTCGTCGCGCGGCTGGGGCTTGCTGGCGAAAACGTGGTGCCTTTCGCGCCTCCGCAAGGCCGTACGCGGCGCCCGCTCCTTGCCTTGCTGATCTCGGGCGCGATTGCTGCCAGCCTGCTCGTCGGCGTGTTCGTTGGTCGCTCCTTCGATAGCCAGCCCACACCGTGGCTGCGGAGCGGACCCGAAGCGAAGATCCTAGCCGATGGCGCTCTCTCACAAGGGCTTTCCGGAAACCTTGCCGGGCAGGCAGGGACCGTGCGGATCGGCATGTCGTTCCATACGGCGCAGGGCGTGTGCCGCACGTTCAGCACCGGCTCTGGCAGCACCGGCTCTGGCCTCAGCGGCATGGGTTGCCGGCAGGGCAGCGATTGGGTTGTGCCCATCGTCGTCACCGGCGCAGCGGCAGGGTCAGGCGGCGACTACCGCCTCGCCGCTGGCGAAGTTGCTCCTGCCGTCATGGCCGAAGTGGACCGCCGCATCGTCGGCGATCCGCTCGGCGCCGCCGAAGAGCAGGCGCTGCGCCAGAAGGGCTGGAAGAACTAGCGCAACGCGGCCTCGGCGCGGCGGCCCACATGCGGTGGGCCGCCGCGCCTTGCGGTGATTACTTGCGGAATTCGAGTTCGGGGAAACCAGACGCTGCCGACTGGTCGAGCGCGTCGTAGTAGAAGTTCGCACCGCCGAAATAGATCAGCACGCGCGCGCCCTTGTCCGCGCGGTTGGCGCCCATCATCCACGAATTGACCTTGTCGCCCTGCGCCATGAGCGTCTGCGCATGGATATCGGCGGTCTGCTTTGTCCAGGCTGCTTCCGCCTCGGCCTTCGGCCAGAACGTCGCGTAGCCTTCGTGCTCCATCTTGCGGATGCAGGCGGTGATCCAGATCGCGTTCTGCTCGATCGAGGTCGGCAGGTTGGCGAACGGCGCCTGCGGCCCGGTCACGACGAACATGTTGGGGAAGTCCGCAACGGCGACACCCATGATACTGCCCGAGACGGTCTGCCACTTCTCGTTCAGGGTCAGGCCCGTCGCGCCGATGATCGGGAACGCTTCGAGCGCGCCGGTATAGGCCTTGAACCCGGTCGCCAGCACGATGATGTCGAATTCGAAGTCGCGCTTGGTCGTGCGGACGCCGGTCTCGGTCACCTCGACAATCGGCTCGGCCTTCTTGATGTCGACGAGGTGGACATTGTCGCGGTTGAACGCTTCCAGATAGCCGTGATCGAGCGGCGGCCGCTTGGCGAAGAGCGGGTAGTCGTCATAGGTCGGGCACAGCAGTTCGGCGAGTGCGGGATCGTTGACCCGCGCCTTCATCTTGCTCGTGATGAAATCGCCCGCCAGCTTGTTGGCCTCGGGGCTGGCCAGCAGGTCGTCGAAGGTTTCGAACACCCAGCGGAAGCTGCCGGTCCAGTTCTCCTCGAAGATGCGCTGGCGCTCCTCGGGCGGCGTATCGAGCACGTTGCGACCGACCGGGCTGTCGAACGCCATGCCGAACACGTGGTTGCGGCACTTGGCGATGATTGCGTCGTAGTTGTCCTTGATCTCCTTTTCCCACTCGGGCGTCATCGGGCGCTGCATCGCGGGGAGGATGTAGTTGGGCGTGCGCTGGAAAACGGTGACGTCCGCCGCCGTCTTGGCGAGTTCGGGCACCATCTGCACCGATGTCGCACCAGCGCCGATCACACCGACGCGCTTGCCGGCATAGTCGAGGCCTTCGGGCCAGCGCGAAGAGTGGAAAATCGGACCCTTGAAGCTGTCCAGCCCCTTGATCGCAGGGATTTCCGGCTGGGAGATCATGCCCATGCCGCTGATGAAGTATTTGCAGGTGAAGCTCTCGCCGGTCCCGATCGTGACCTGCCACCAGCCCTTGTCCGCCAGATAGCGCGCTTCGGTCACTTCCGTGTTCAGCTGGATGTGCGGCATCATGTCGCACTTGTCGACGACGAAGCGCATGTAGGCCTGCGTCTCGGCACGGCCGGGATAGCGCTGTGTCCACTTCCACTCCTGCAGGATCTCCTTCGAGAAGGTCAGGCAGTAGTAATAGCTCTCGCTGTCCGTCGCGGCGCCCGGATAGCGGTTCCATGCCCAGGTCCCGCCAACATCGGAAGCGCGGTCAAACACGCGGATCGAAAGACCCGCCTCGCGCAGGTAGTGGATGAGCGCGATGCCGGCAAAGCCCGCACCGATCGCGATGGCGTCGAAGTCAGGCTTGCCAGCACCGGTCGTTGCGGAAGCCGCCCCAGCCTCGGGGGCAATGGTGGTGGTGGTCATCGGTCATCCTCTCCTTGCGGCCATCTTCTGCAGCCGCGTCAGGTTCAAAATCAGGGCCTTGCAGAGCGTTTCTGCAAGATCAGTAGAGCGTTTCCATGCAGGCCTTCGAATAAGGCTTCAGCTGATCGACCGCGCCGGCGCGCACCTTCTGCAGCCAGTTCGGATCGGCCAGCAACGCGCGCCCGACAGCGACGAGATCGAAGTCGCCGCGCTCGAAGCGCCGCACGAGTTCACTCATCGACTTGAGCGTGGGCACGGATTCGCCCGCGACGAAGTCTTCCATCAGATCGCGGTCCAGGCCTACCGAGCCGACGGTGATCGTGGGCTTGGCGGTGATGTGCTTGGTCCAGCCGGCAAGGTTGCGATCGTCTTCCTCAGGGAAGGCGGCTTCCCAGAAGCGCCGCTCGGAACAGTGGAAGATATCGACCCCGGCGTCGGAAAGCGGGCTGACCCAGCGCTCCAGCTCGGCCGGATTGTTCGCGATCTTGGCGTCGTACTGGTAGGTCTTCCACTGCGAGATGCGGAAGATGATGGTGAAGTCCGGCCCTACCGCCTTGCGCACGGCGGCGACGCAATCGGCGGCGAACCGGCCGCGCTGGGCAATGTCATCGCCGCCATAGCGGTCATCGCGCTTGTTGGTGGCGGTCCAGAAGAACTGGTCGAACAGGTAGCCATGCGCGCCGTGCAGTTCGACCGCATCGCAGCCCATTTTCTGCGCTTCGACCGCACCGCGCGCGAAGGAGGCGATCACTTCATCGATATCGGCGTTGGTCATCACCCGCCCGCCCGGAATATCCGGCCCGACAAGGCCCGAGGGGCTTTCGAGCGGCGGATGCGGCGAATCCGGGAAGTTGAAGTCCTCGCAGCCGCCCACGTGCCAGAGCTGCGGGATCATCGCCCCGCCCGCGCGGTGGACATCGGCAGTCGCACGCGCCCAGGCGGCAAGGCCTTCCTCACCGTGGAACGCGGGCACCGTATCGGCCGCAACCGAACCAGGCCGGTCGACCGCAACGCCTTCGGTGATGACAGCGGCAACCCCGCCTTCGATGCGGCGGCGGTAGTAGTCTGCCGATTCCTGCGTGAGGATGCCGCCCGGCGCGAAATAGCGCGACATCGGAGCCATCAGGAAGCGGTTCGACAGGTGCAGCGACTTGCAGTCGAACGGAGTGAAGAACGGATCGAGTGACGTCATGTTGGGTATCCCGCCTCTGCTCAGAGCTTGGCCAGAAAATCATGCAGCGCGGCGTTGTACGCCTCCGCCGCTTCGATGAAGGGCGCGTGCCCGCAGCCTTCGATCAGCGCGAGCGTGCCGCGCGGAGCCATCTCCGCCGCCGCCTTGCCCACGCCGGGATCGAGGATCGCATCGGCGCCGCCGACGATCGAAAGGAGCGGCACCGGCAGCGCCTTCAGCGCATCGCGCTGGTCGACGCGGCCGAGGTCCATCAGCGATTCGATCACACCCGGCCCGCTGTCGATGAAAGCGGCCCACATCCAGTCGATCATGGCATCGCTCACCGGAAGCGCGCAGACGCCGCTCGCCAGCCCGCGGAAGAAGGCCGCGCGGTCGCCGCCGAGCGCGGCCTTGGTCGCTTCGAGCGAACCCGGCTCGCCGCCATGGGGGAAGTCGTCGGCCTTGATGAACCGCGGCGCGGCGCCGCAGGTCAGCACGACGCCCGCGCAGGCAGAACCCAGCAGGCCCGCGGCTTCCACCGCCACCGCGCCGCCCAATGACCAGCCATTGAGCACGGCAGGCTTGTCGGTGCACTTGCGCACGATGCCGGCGACGTCGCCCGCAATCGCGGCAATCGAAACGTCGTCGAAATCCCGGTCGGACTGCCCGCAGCCCCGGTGATCGACCACGATCACCGCGTGCCCGGCTTCCTTCAGCACTTCGACAGTGCCCGCCCAGAGCCGGCCCGACATCGCCCAGCCATGGATGAGCACGACCGGCACCCCGTCTCCGCGGTGGTGCTCGTAGTAGACCGAGCGGCCATCGCCGCAATCGAACCGCGCCATTATCCTCTCCCTGATCCGCCGCCCGCTATTGCGGTGCGGCCAAAGTGATGCCCGTCAGCGGGCTGAAATGCTGCATCGTCACCTTGCGGCGGGCGATTTTCCAGACGCCGTCGCGCCGTTCGAAGCGGTCGGTATACGTCGCCGCCACGGTCTGCGCCTGCCCGTCGATCGAGTTGCCGATGCAGTAGACGTCGCAGATGCCCTCGATCGCATCCTCGCCGACAGAGGTCAGGCGCAGGTTGGTGGTGTAGTGGGTCGATTCCTTCCACGCCGGCCAGAGGATATCCTCGACCGCATGGACAACGCCTTCATGCCCGACGAAATCACCGAACGGCGGGCCGATTTCCCAGACTGCATCGGGCCACCAGATCGCGAGAAACCGCCCCATGTCGCGCTTGTCGAAGCCCAGGCAGTAATCGGACGTGAGGTCTTGCAGCGCCAGCCGCGCTTCCAGAAACGCGACCCGCTGTTCCAGCGTATCAGCCATCAGCCAGCTTCCTCATCGAGATAGGGCGCGAACTTCGCCAGCGCGGCGGCGCGCGTTTCGGGGACGAAATAGGTGGGCCACTGGCCCGGCGCCGGATCGACGCGGCGCAGGATGTCCTTGGCGACCGAGACCTTGTGCACCTCGGTCGGCCCATCGACGATGCCCATCTCCGGCACGTACTGCCACATGTCCATCAGCGGCGTTTCGTTCGACATGCCGAGCGAGCCGTGGATATGCAGCGCGCGGTAGACCACATCGCGCAGCACGCCGGGCATCGCCGCCTTGATCGCGGAAATCTCGCGCCGCACGCGGTGGGTATAGCCCTTGTCCTGATCGAGCAGCCACGCGGCATACAGCACGTGCAGGCGGAACTGGGTGATCTGGGTGTAGCTGTCGGCGATGCGCTCCTGCACCATCTGCTTGTCGGCAAGGCGCTCGCCCTTGGTGACGCGGCTGACGGCGCGCTCGCACATCATGTCGAGCGCCTTGTTGAGCATGCCGACCGTGCGCATGGCATGGTGGATGCGTCCGCCGCCGAGGCGCGACTGCGCGACATTGAAGCCGCCGCCCACCGCGCCCAGCGTGTTCTTGAGCGGCACCCGGCACTTGTTGAAGCGCAAGTAGCCGTGGACCCCGCTGCCGATCTCGTCCTTGGGGCCGACAGCGGTGTTGCGCACGATCTCGAGCCCCGGCGCATCGCGCGGCACGATGATCGTGGACGATCCGGCATGGACAGCCACGTCCGGATTGGTGATGCACATGACGATCAGGAACTCGGCCATGTCGGCGTGGCTGGCGAACCACTTTTCGCCCTCGATCACCCAGTCGTCGCCGTCTTCATAGGCGCGGCACTGGAACTCGCCCGGATCGGCGCCGGCCTGCGGCTCGGTCATCGAGAAGCACGAGACGATGTCGCCATCGAGCAAGGGCTGGAGATAGCGCGCCTTCTGCTCCTCGGTGCCGAAGCGGGCGAGGATTTCGGCGTTGCCGGTATCGGGCGCCTGCGTGCCGAACACGGTCGGCGCAAAGCGGCTGCGGCCCAGAATCTCGTTCATCAGGCCAAGGTGCAGCTGGCCATAGCCCTGCCCGCCAAGCTCCGGCCCGAGGTGGCAGGCCCACAGGCCCTTGTCCTTCACCACCTGCTGCAACGGCTTCATGATCCGCCGCGCCTTCGAGCGCGGATCGAACGGATCGCCCGGCCCACGGAAGACAAGGTCCATCGGCTCGATCTCGCGCTTCACGAAATCGCGCATCCACTCGAGCTTCTCGGCAAACTCCGGTTCGGTCGAAAAATCCCACGCCATCAGTTCAGTGCCACCTTTTCAGCAACCAGCATACCAACCCCCGTCGACCCACAATTCGGCACCCGTGATGTAGCGCGCCTCATCCGAGGCAAGGAACAACGAGGCGTGGGCAATGTCCATCGGATCGCCCACTTCGCCCATCGGAATCGAGGCCTTGATCGCCGCATCCTGCTCGGGCGTGATGTCGCCCAGGATCGGTGTGCGGATCTGGCCGGGGAAAATCGTGTTCACGCGCACGCCCTGCTTCACGAACTCGAGCGCAGCGCCCTTGCCCATGACGCGGACCGCCGCCTTAGAGGCATGGTAGCTGATCGCATCGGGGCTGCCGATAAGGCCGTAGAGCGAGGAGATGTTGACGATCGCCGCGCCCTTGCCCGCCTTGATCAGTTCGGGCGCACCCGCCTTCATGCCGTAGAACACGCCGGTCTGGTTGACCGCAACCATGCGGTCCCATCCGGCCGGCGATTCGCTCTGGATCCCGCCGGGGTGGAAGATGCCGGCATTGTTGACGAGCGTTGTGAGCTTGCCGAACGTTGCGACCGTCAGGGCCACTGCTGCCTGCCAGCTGGCAAGGTCGGTCACGTCGAGCCGGGTGAAAGCAGCCTCGCCCCCGGCATCGCGGATCCGTGCGACGACCGAAGCGCCCAGCTCTTCCTGCAGATCGCCGATCATCACCTTGGCGCCTTCGCGCGCATAGAGCATGGCCTGCGCCTCACCCAGCCCGCTCGCACCGCCGGAAATGAGCGCTACTTTGCCCTCGAGCCTGCCGCCCATGAGACCTCTCCTGCCGTTCTTATGGACGGATGTGGACCACACTTACTAGTTCCAGACAAGCAAAATCTGCGCCGACCAAAGCGACGGACCAGCAGATCTGGCTGGCGGTTTTCCCCATAATGCTTGGATTATCGGCAATCATTGCGCCCTGCGGCGGAAACCGGCCTCTCAATATAACTTGTTTGGGTATAGCAAGTTTGCTAGACCCCGCATCGGCAACGATGTCCGCCGCGCGTCCGGTCGTGGAATTTTCCACGTCTTGCGCCGTCAGTCGGGTCCATCTCGCCGGGGATAAAGCGGCCACGCCAAAAGAGCGTGGCAACAAGGGAGAGACGGGATGAGCATGTCGGTTAAGGCAGTGCGCGTGCTTCTGGCGGCGTCAATTTCAATGGCAGGGTTGGCCGCAAGCCAGGCTCACGCCCAGGCGCAGCCTCAGGCATCCGGTGCGAGCGAGAGCAGCGATGGCCTCGAAGCCATCGTGGTGACGGCGCGCAAGCGCACGGAAAACCTTCAGAACGTGTCGTCCTCGATCAGCGCACTCAGCGCCTCGGACCTGTCCAAGCGCTTCGATTCGGACGTGCGCGATTTCGCCAACTCGGCCCCCAACGTGCTGATCGACGATACGCAGCAGGGCCCGGGCGGCGTGGCTGCGATCTATATCCGCGGCATCGGCGTTGCCGACGTCGAGAAGTCGGTCGACCCGGCGGTCGGCGTGGTGATCGACGATGTCTACATCGGCCAGAGCTCGGGCAGCCTGCTGAAGGCCATCGACGTCGACCGCGTCGAAGTGCTGCGCGGCCCGCAGGGCACGCTGTTCGGCCGCAACGCCACCGGCGGCGTCATCAACCTCGCGCGGTCCAAGCCGACGCAGGATCTCACCGGCAAGGTGCGCGGCACCTATTCGAGCTTCGATACGTTCGATTTCCAGGGCGTCGTCAGCTTCGGCCTCGCGCCGAACGTCGCGCTCAAGGTTACGGGCGCGTACAATTCGTCCGACGGCTACATCTACAACAAGACCTTCAACCAGCCCGGCCAGAAGTCCGACTTCCGCGCGATCGGCGGCCAGCTGCTGCTGACCCCCACCCCGGCGCTGGAAGTGAGCCTGAGCTACGATCACCAGCTGACCCGGCAGGACCCGCCGCAGCTTTCGGCGCTGACCAAGCCTACCGACATCTTCTGCTCGCTGATCGGTTTCTGCTCGCCCAAGCCGGACGTGCCGATTTCGGGCAGCCGCTATGTCAGCGTGAGCAATGCCCCCGTCGACAAGAGCGCGCGCTTCCAGCTCGACATGGCGATCGGCAAGCTCAAGTACGAGCTCGGTGACAACCTCGATTTCGAGTACATCCTCGGCTTCCTGAAGACCAATGAATCGATCAATCAGGACTTCGATTCCACCCCGCTCACGCTCTACCACACCGATCGTCCGGCGCGCTGGCGGCAGGTGACCAACGAGGCCCGCCTCGTGATGGGCGGCAATGGCCCCCTCACCTTCGTGCTGGGCGGTTACCAGTGGTTCTCCAAGTACACGATCAACCTCAAGAACTACATCGGCTTCGCCGGCCCGCCGCTGCTCACCAGCGCGCAGGACGTGACGCAGACGACGAAGTCGTGGGCCGGTTACTTCGAAGGTGACTACAAGTTCACCGACAAGCTCAAGCTTACCGTCGGCGGGCGCTTCACCCACGATGCCAAGACCACGCAGGTCAACGACAAGACGATCTTCATCTACGGCACGCTGGAAGAGGCCAATCCCATCGCCGCCCTTCCGCCGGTCGCGGGCGTCAACATCGTGATGCCGACGCCGATCAAGGCGAGCTGGTCGAAGTTCACGCCCAAGGTCAGCCTCAGCTACAACTGGACGCCCGAGGTGATGACTTACGCGCTGTGGTCGCGCGGCTATCGCGGCGGCGGCTTCAATGGTCGTCCCTCGACGATCGGTGCGGCCATCACGCCCTACAATCCCGAGACGCTCGACAACTACGAACTGGGCTTCAAGACCCAGTTCCTCAATGACCGCGTCCGCCTCAACGGCGCGTTCTACCTGATGAAGTACAAGGACATGCAGCAGGATCTCGACGTGCCGGCCCCCGGCACCTCGACCGGCCGCGAGAACCGCACGATCAACGCCTCGAAGGCCGATCTCAAGGGTATCGAGCTTGACCTGACGGCGCGGATCACGCCGCACTTCACCATCGGCGGCAACCTTGGTTACCTCGATGCCAAGTACAAGGACTTCTTCGGGGATATCTACAGCACCGGCACCCCGGTCGATGCGACGTTCCTCAAGATCCGCCGCGCCCCGAAGTGGACCTGGGATCTGCGCGCCTCCTACGAGAACGAGGTCGGCCCCGGCACGCTCATGGTCAATTCCGAACTGCACATGATCGGCCAGCACGAACTGACCTTCCTCAACAACCCGAACCTGCGCAACGACGCCCAGTATCTGCTCGACGCCTCGATCAGCTACAAGATCAACAAGACCATGATCAGCGTCTTCGGCAAGAACATCGCCAACGCAGATGGCTGGACGATCGGTTACGACGTCCAGCACGTCTGGAGCTACGGTGCGGCACGTCCGCCCCGTTCGTGGGGCGTTGCGGTTACCCAGAACTTCTGATCCGGGGCCGCACGCATCATGACGCAGGTTCCTGCCCAATCCGGGCCTGACGTCCGCCGCTGGCTGGTAACCGGGGCAACGCGTGGCATCGGCCACGCGGTCGCCTCGCTTGCCGCCAGCCGCGGCGACCGGGTCTGCATCGTTGGCCGCGATCCCGGCATTGCCGGCATCGCGGCAGCGATGGACGGCGATGTCATCGGGATCGCCGCCGATGTGACCAACCCGGACGATGTCAGGCGCCTTGCCGGGGAGATCGAGGCACGCTGGGGCGGCCTGGACGTCCTCGTCAACAACGCCGGACTTCATCGCGGCGGCGGGCTGGAGCGCATCTCCGACGATGATTGGGAAGCGACACTCGCCACCAATCTTTCAGGCCCGATGCGCATGATAAGGGCACTGGTCGGGCTCATGCCAGAGGGTAGCTCGGTGGTGAACGTCGGCGCCGTAGTGGGCTTCCGCGGCTTTCCCGGCGATAGCTGCTACGGCGCGTCAAAGGCTGGCCTGACCGGCCTGACCCGCGTGCTCGCGGTCGAACTCGCCCGGCGGCAGATCCGGGTCAATATGGTCGTCCCCGGCTTCGTCCAGACCGAAATGACCGCGACCATCTCGGAGCGCGCCCGCGACGCCATCATCGCCCGCATCCCGCTCCAGCGCATGGGCACGGCGGACGAGATGGCCGACGTGTGCTGGTGGGTCGCAGGTTCAAAGTACATGACCGGATCCGTCGTGTTCACCGACGGAGGCTTGATGTGCAACCTGTAGACGCCGAAAGGCGACTGCAGGCATGGCTGGAGGCGGCCACCGGGCGCAGCGGAATAACGCTCGGCCCGGTCCTCGCCGGCGGAAACTCCAACGTTACCCGCCTGATCGAGACGCGCGAGGGACGGCTGGTGCTGCGCCATCCGCCCGTCAACGTGATTTCCGACAAGGCGGCGGCGGGGATCGAGCGCGAATACCGCGTCATCTCCGCGCTGAAGGGGCTTGCCCCCGTGCCGCAGGCGGTTGCCTGGTGCGGTGATCCGGAGGTGATCGGCCAGCCTTTCGCCGTCACCGAGTGGGTCGATGGCGTCGCGCTGACCGAACGGCTGCCGGATGGCTGGCCCGATACCGACGAGACCGTCAACCAGCTCGGCCTGACGATGGTCGAGGGCCTCGCCCGCGTCCACGCCGCCGATTGGCAGGCCGTGCTCCCCGCCGATTTCGCGCGGCCCGAGGGTTTCGTCCAGCGGCAGGTGGAGCGCTGGCTCAAGGTGCGCGCGGCGGACCGCGTGCGCGATCTGCCGCTGCTGGAGGAGATCGGCGCGTGGCTGCTCGCCAACCAGCCCGCCTCCGCCCGCGCCAGCGTGATCCACTGCGACTTCCACCTCGACAACTGCCTCGTCGCGCCGGATCGGCCCGAACTCAGGGTCATTCTCGATTGGGAAATGGCCACGCTGGGCGATCCGCTTGTCGATCTGGGGCTGTGCCTGTTCTTCTGGCAGCGCGATCCGGCAGCGGAACTGGGCTTTGGCTTCGTGCAGGGCCTGACCAACCGGCCTGGCGTCCTTCCGGCCCGCGCGCTCGCCGAACACTGGTCCGCCGTGACAGGCCTCGGCCATGAGCACATCGACTACTACGTCGTGTTTGCCGCCTGGCGGCTGGCCGCCATCGTCGAGGGAGCATGGGTGCTCCAGACGCAGGGCAAGGTCGACACGCCCTACTCGCGCGGACTTGAACGCGACGTGCCGGCCCTGCTGAACGAGGCCGCCGCCATCCTCGAGAAGGGGAAAGTCCGGTGAAGTCGACAATGATGGATCATGCGCTGTCGACGCAGATGATCTTCGATCGCGGCGAGCGATTGTTCGGCGCCAGCCGCGTGGTCTCCTTCGACGGCCAGACGCTGCACACGCGCAGCTTTGCCGAAACGGCGGCGCGGGCGCGCAAACTGGCCGGTGCGCTGGCAGCGCTTGGCGTTCCGAGCGGCGAGCCGGTTGCGACCTATTGCTGGAACAATCCGGCGCACCTTGAAGCCTACCTCGCCGTGCCCGCGATGGGCGCGGTGCTGCACACGCTCAATGTCCGCCTGCCAGCCGAGCAGATCCGCTACATCGTCAATCATGCCGGCGACCGCGCGCTGATCGTCGATGCGGTGCTGCTGCCCGGCGTTGCGGCGATCCTGCCGGAATGTCCGGCCATCGATCACGTGATCGTCGTCGGCGATGCGCCGGACGAGATCGCGGGCTTTGCGGGCCACATCCATGCCTACGAAGACCTGATCGCTGCGGCCGCGCCGATGATGGAGTGGCCCCGCCTCGTCGAAACCGATGCTGCGGCGATCTGCTACACCTCGGGCACCACGGGCCTGCCCAAGGGCGTCGTCTATTCGCACCGTTCGGTCTATCTCCACAGCCTTGCCTCGATGGCGGCGGATACTTTCGCGATCTCCAACCGCGACCGCATCCTGATGGTGCCGCCGATGTTCCACGCCAATGCCTGGGGCATGCCCTATTCGGGCTGGCTGGCGGGCAGCGACCTGATCCTCCCTGGCCCGCATCTGCAGAGCGCGCACCTCGCCCGGCTGATCGCCGAGGAGCGCCCCACCCTGATGGCGGCCGTGCCGACCATCCTCAACGACCTGCTCCAGGCCCATACGGCCACTCCGCTCGACCTCAGCTCGTTCCGTACCATCGTCTCGGGCGGATCGGCGGTCTCGGCGAACCTGATCGAACGCGTCAAGGCGGCATGGGGCGTCGATATCGTGCAAGGCTGGGGGATGACCGAGACCAGCCCGATGTGCGTCCTCTCGTTCCCCCCGCGCGAGGTAGGGCCGGAAGGCGAGGTCCGCTGGCGCGCCAAGGCAGGCAGGCCGGTGCCCGGGATGCACGTGCGCATCGTCGATGACGAGGACCGCCCGCTCCCCGAAGACGGGACCGTGATGGGGCACCTCCAGCTGCGCGGACCGTGGGTGACCGGCGGCTACCTGAAGGAGCGGCCCGAAGATTCGCGCCTCACCGCCGATGGCTGGCTGCGCACCGGCGATGTCGGACGGATCGACCCGCTCGGCTTTGTCGAGATCACCGACCGCGCCAAGGATCTCATCAAGTCGGGCGGCGAATGGATCTCCTCGACCGATCTCGAGAACGGCATCGCGGCCCTGCCCGGCGTTTCCGAAGCGGCAGTATTCGCCATTCCCGATCCGCGCTGGGAAGAGCGCCCCCTTGCGGTGGTGGCGATGGAGCCGGGAGCCGAATTTGTCCCACCAATGCTGCGGACAGGTCTCCGGGATGGATTTGCCAGGTTCATGATACCCGAGTATTGGGCGCGGGCGGACTCCATCCCGAGAACGAGTGTCGGCAAGTTCGACAAGAAAGCACTTCGGGAGCAGTTCGACGCGGGAGAGATGGTTGTGGTCGTGGAAACCGGTTTCGCTCCCGGAGACTAGGATTGAATGTGAACATTTCCTCTCCCGGCGATCTTCCTGCCGAGCGGCCCCGGCTGACGCAGGTCGAACGGACTGCCTTGTCGGATGCCCGCATGTTCGAGGCGGCGATGCATCTCATCGTCGAACACGGCACGCACAACACCACGCTCAAGGAAGTGGGCGAACGCGCTGGCTACAGCCGGGGCCTTGCGAGCAACCGCTTCGGCTCGAAGGAAACCCTGTTCGGGTTCCTGGTACGCGACTTCAACGAGACCTGGGCTTCCGAACTGCGCCGGTTCGTCGGCAAGAACACCGGCCTTGCCGCCATCGAAGGCGCGCTCGATGCGGTGGAGTTCTTCCTGCTCAACCGCACCAAGCAGATGCAGGCGATGTACATCCTGTGGTTCGAATCGATCAGCAGCTACCCGCTGGTGCGCCGCCGCCTTGCCGCAAACCACATCGCCTATCGCCGCGATACCGCGCGCTGGCTGGCCCAGGCCATCGCCGATGGCGAAGTGCGCGCCGAAGTTGACCCAGAAAGCTTCGCTGTCGAATTCAGCGCGTTCATCTTCGGCCTCGTCTACCAGTGGCTCGCGAACGCTTCGGCAATCAATCTGCACACCGTGATGCAGCACTATCGCGAGAACACCATCCGCAAGCTGCGCAGCGCCAAGGCCTAGCTAAAAAAGGCGGTTGACCGCCCTGCCCCGCAAGGCGTTCCCTTCGGCAGATCACAAGGCCGCCAGCACGTATCTGGCGCGCTGCCGAGGAGAGACGCCATGACCCGGTCCTACCCGCTGTTCCAGTATGCCTACTACGTCGAGAGCATCGATGCGGCGGCGGAGAAGTGGGCCAAGGCGTTCGGCGCAGGCCCCTTCTTCATGGCCCGCCACCACCGCTGCGAAGAGTTCACTTATCGCGGCACCGCAGTCGAGGCAGACGTTTCCTATGCCTTCGGCTATCTTGGCGACACGATGATCCAGTTCATCGAGCAGCATGACGACCAGCCTTCGATCTACCGCGACATGTACAAGGCGGGCGAGGAAGGCTTTCACCACATCGCCTACCTCGTTTCGGACTTCGCCGCAGAGCGCCAGCGCTGGCTCGACATGGGCTACGCGCTCGCGACCGAACTCTATGCCGACGAAGTGAACGCGGCCTATTTCGACACCCGTTCGCTCAACGGCGGGTTCACCGAGATCCACGGCGATCCGCCGCATATCATGGGCATCTTCGGCGTGTGGAAGCGCGCGCATGAATTGCGGGACGCCAGCACCCCGGCGACGGTCGAATCCAGAGACATCATGACGTACCGCCGCGCTCCGTTGCTGCCGAAGTAGGCACGCGTCCGCGAGCGGCGAAGCAAAGGCGGGCCACCTGCTCTAGGCGCCGGGCAAGGAGCCGACAAAGTCCGTCGCCGCGACGAGCGTTCGGTGGACGGCGGAAACCCGCGGATGGCGCAGCACGCGCGGCGCCCACGATAGATAATAGCTCTGTGACGGGCGAATGATGGGTGCCGGGATCTCGATCAGTTCACCATTCGCGATCTGCTTGGCGCACAGATAGCCCGGCAGCACTGTCCACCCGAACCCTCGTTGCAGCATGCTGCGCAGGAAGCGCAAGTCCTGGCCCGTCAGCGCCGGTGATGGCGAGCGCAGGGCGACCGAATTGGCGGACAGCCAGCTATCCAGCAACGGACGCTCGAGGTTGTAGGCGAGGACCGGTTCAGCAGCGAGGCCCTGGAGGAGCGTGCTGGCAGCGGCAATCCTCGCCGCCACGGCGTGCCCCGCAACCGCGAACAGCGGCTCTTCGTGGATCTTGATCGAGCGCAGCCGCCTGTCCTGAAGCGGATCCGCGCCCAGACCAAGGTCGTACTGCTCCTTGATCAGGGCGGTCTTTACTTCCTCGCGGGCAGCCGCCTCGATGTGGATGCGCAGGCCCGACAGCAACAAGGGCAGGAGGCGGGTGCCGACGACCTCTGCCAGAAAGTCGCCATTGCCAATGAGCCGAACTGCACCGTGCATGTCCGGAGAGCGCGCACGCGCGGCGAAGAGCGCCGCTTCTGCAATCTCGAGGCTGTCACCCAGGCTCGCCGCCAGTTCGTCAGCTGCTGGCGTCGGCAAGACCCCGCGCGAATGCCTTTCGAACAAGGCCCGCTCGATCATCGCTTCCAGCGCAGCGATGTGCTGGGAAACGGCGGGTTGGGTGAGCCCGAGCTTGCGCGCCGCCGCGCTGATCGAGCGCTCTCGATAGACCTCGATGAAGGTGCGCAATTGCTGGAGAGCCATAAACTTATCCATAACAACTTTTATGCCTGACCGCCAGACTGCTGCTTTGTTGCCGTTACGCCGCAGGTGTATCTGGACCGGATTCTTGCGCTGATCTGGAATTCTGCGTGGCGATCACCCTGCCCTCCGAGCCGCTATCATTCGCGCGTTCCCTTGTCCGAGCGCCGAGCGCAGAGCAGTGGGATGCCTTGGGCTATTCGCTCAAGACCGTGGGCGCTGCGCTGCTGGCGCTCTGGATCAGTCTGTGGGCGGGCCTGCCCATGCCGTTCTGGGCCATGATCACCGCATTCATCGTCAGCAACCCGCTTTCCGGGGCGACACGCTCGAAGGCGGTGTACCGGGTCGCGGGCACGATCGTGGGCGCAGCCGTCGCCGTGGCGCTCGTGCCGTGGCTGGTCGCCTGGCCCGAACTGCTGAACGTTGCACTGTCGCTGTGGCTGGGCGGGTGCCTTGCGATCTCCCTGCTTGATCGCTCCCCGCGATCCTACATCTTCATGCTGTCGGGCTACACCGCAACGCTCATCGCGTTTCCGGCGGTCGACCGGCCGGAGGCGATCTTCGATATCGCAGCGGCGCGCGTGACCGAAATCGTGCTGGGCATCGCTTGCAGCGCGCTCCTGCACAGCGTCCTGTGGCCCCGCTCGGTGGCAGAAGCCTTGCAGCCGCGCCTGCGTGGCTGGCTCGCCGATGCGCGGACATGGCACGACGACATCATGGCTCAGGAGCAGCCGGAGCTCATCGGACGCGACCGCCATCAGCTTGCTGCCGACGCCATGGAATGCACCCTGCTGGCAACGCATGTGCCGTTCGACACGTCACATTGGCGCGAAGCAACCGGGACGGTTCAGGCACTTCTGCGCCGGATGCTGCTGGTGCTTCCGGTGCTGTCCGGGCTGGCCGACCGGCGGCAGGCGCTCGGCAGCGCCCACGGCGAATGGCAGGATCTGCTGCACGAGAGCCTCGCGCTGCGCGATGCCCAGGCCAAGGCGCTTCTGGCGGAATGCGACGGCTTGCTGGCGCATCTTGAGGATCCGCGAAAGCCCAGCCCTGCCCCGCTGCCCGAACGCGCCCGCATCGTTCTCCACGCTGATGCCCGCTTCGCGCTCCTTTCAGGGGCCTCTGCGGCGATAGCCAGCCTGATCGGCTGTACGCTGTGGATCACGACAGGCTACGCAGATGGCGCTGTCGCGGTCGCGTTGACCGGCGTGTTCTGCTGCCTGTTTGCGGGGATGGACAATCCGGTGCCGACAATCGTGCGCTTCGGCCTCGCGGTCCTCGCCGGGATCCCGCTGGCCGCGCTCTATCTGTTCGTCCTGCTTCCCGGCGTCGACGGGTTCGCGGCACTCGCGGTGCTGCTTGCCATCCCGCTCGTCATCGTCGGAATGCTCGGCCTGCATCCGCGCTGGGGCATCGCCGTTCTGGCCTGCGCGATCGGCTTTTGCAGCGCGCTGGCGATCCAGGAGAGCTTCGCGCCCGATTTCGCACGTTTTCTGAACTCCAATCTCGCTCAGGTCGTCGCCGTTGTGCTCGCTGCGGGGGTGACAGCCGGCCTGCGCCAGATCGGTCAGGACGTGGCCATTGCCCGGCTTGTCCGTCACATGCGGCGTGAACTCGCGGACATCGCCGCCGGGACCACGCCGCCTGATACGGCCACCATCCTGAGCCGGGGGATCGATCGCCTCGCCCTCATCGTCCAGCGGCTCGAAGCAGGGAGCGATCTCGCCGAGGAGGCCCTGACCGACGTTCGCCTCTCCATGAACCTTGCGACCATTCAGCAACTGCGTGCGGTTGCCCCCGAACCTTTGCAGCGCGCGTTGGCGGCGGTGCTGGAAGCGGCGGCGGTGTGGTTTTCGGACGAACGAACCGGTGCCCCTCCCCCGGCGGCCCTCATCCAAGCGATTGATCGCGCGCTCGCGTTGACCCTCATCGTCACGCCGCCCGAGGCGCAGAGCTTTGCCGGACTGGTCGGTATCGGCCCGGAACAGGGGCGGCCCGCTCTGGTCGCACTGCGGCGCAATCTCTTTCCGCAGGCACCCGGTTTTGCGGAGCGGTCGGCATGAACGCCGAATATGCCATTGGCGGGATGTATATCGCCGCAGCCCCGGTGGAGGCCTGCCTTGCCTTTGTGCTGACCTTTGCGCTGCACCGCCTGCTGGTGCGTCGGCATTTGCATCGCTGGTTCTGGCATCCGGCCCTCGCCGAAACCGCACTGTTCATCATCGTCTGGGCGCTGCTGATGCGCTGGCTCCTCCCGTTTCTTGAGGGAACAATCACATGACCGCCAAGATTTCACCACCTACGCGGCGTGCTCTGAGCGTTGGCCTGACGCTTGTCCTCGTGCTGGCCGCCCTGTTTGGCGCACGTTCGCTGATCGGGTACTATCAGGCCGATCCGTGGACCCGCGATGGCCGGGTGCGGGCTGATATCGCGCAAGTCGCGCCTGACGTTGCGGGAACTGTGACGGCGGTGTTTGTCCGCCACGATCAGCATGTCCGCAAGGGTGATCCGCTCTTCCAGATCGATCCCGCGCGCTACGACCTTGCAGTCGGACAAGCGCGGAGCCAATTGCTTCAGGCCGAAGCAGACGTGGCGCGAGCACGTTCATCAATCATGCTCGCCGGGGTCGGCCTGAGCGAGGCGCGGCGCGAGGCGGCCCGCAACCGGGGCCTTGGCGATCTGGTCGCGAGCGAAGTCACCGAACAGAGCATCGCCAAGGTCGATCAGGACGAGGCATCACTGGCTGATACCCGCGCTGCGCTGGCCGCAGCAGAGGCCAAGGTGGCCACGGCGCGCGATGCGCTCGCGCTCGCCCAGCTCAACCGTTCGCGCACGCGGGTCGTCGCGCCGATGGACGGCGAACTGTCCGACGTGGGTTTGCGCGTGGGTGATTATGTCAGCCCGGGTGCGCCGGTCCTCGCCCTGATCGATCGTTCAAGTCTGCGGGTGGAAGGCTATTTCGAGGAAACCAAGCTGAGCCGTATCCACATCGGGCAGGCGGCAAGGATCCGCCTGATGGGCGAAAGCTCCAGCCTGACGGGGCATGTGGTGTCGGTCGCAGGCGCGATCGAGGATCACGATCGGATCGGGAACTCCCGCCTCCTGCCCGCGATCAATCCGACCTTCAGTTGGGTCCGCCTTCCCCAGCGCGTGCCGGTGCGTATCCAGCTCGACCGGGCGCCCGCCGAGGTTTCCCTGATCGCCGGGCGGACGGCCTCGATCACGCTGGCGCAAGGAGCAAGCCGGTGAACACCCTGAGGAACGCCCTTTCATTGGCCGGGATGCTGGCGCTCGCCGGCTGCACGGTGGGGCCGGATTATCATCTCCCGGCTTCGGCGGCGATAAACCGTCCGGCAGCGCAGGGACCGCTGGAAGTACCGGCAGCGATTGCAGTGGCCGACGATCTGCCGCCGCGCTGGTGGCACCTCTACGACGATCCCGTCCTCGACGCGCTGGAAGAGCAGGCTCTCGCGGGAAGCACCGACCTCAGGGTCGCCGCAGCGAACCTTGCCCGCGCGCAGGCAATGACAAAGGTCGCCGAAGGAGCTGCGGAGCCGGAAGTCGCAGTCGATGCAGCAGCAGAACGCGCGCGGCTTTCGGGCGAATCCTTCCTGCTGCCGGAGCAACTGCCGGTCGCCACCCTCGGCTCGGCAAATCTGCGGCTGAGCTATCAACTCGATCTGTTCGGCCGGATCCGCCGCTCCGTGGAGGCCGCGCGGGCCGACGAGGAAGCGCGCCGCGAACTGGTTGGCGCGGTCAAGGTCACGCTCGCGGGCGAAGTTGCGAGAGCCTACGCTGGCATTTGCAGCGCGCAGGAGGAAGCCGACACGCTCGAGGCTGCTGCGGCGGTGCAACGGGACATCGCGCTTGCCACCCGGCAGTTGCAGGCAGCAGGCCGGGTAAGCGTGATCGAGACGACCGCGGCACAGACCCACGTCGATGAAATCGAGGCGCTCCTGCCGAAGGCCCGCGCACGGGCCAAGGCAGGGCTCTACCAACTCGCCTTTCTCCTCGGCCGCGCGCCTTCGGAATATCCGCGCGAGGCGGCGCGCTGCCACACGCTGCCGCAACTGGCGCGCCCGCTCCCGGTGGGTGATGGCGCAGCGCTGCTGGCCCGCAGGCCGGACGTGCGGGCGGCAGAACGCCAACTCGCAGCAGCGACTGCCCGCATCGGGGTCGCCACGGCAGAGCTGTACCCGCAGATCGGCTTCGGCCTTTCAGCTGGATCAAGCGGCTTCCTGAAGGATCTCGGGACAGCCCCCGCCAACAGCTGGGGCCTTGGATCGCTGATCCACTGGTCGTTTCCGGGTGCCGGGGCGCGGGCGCGGGTGAAGGTTGCAGACAGGGAAGCGCAGCGCGCACTTGCGCAGTTCGACGGCGTTGTCCTGAACGCCCTGCGCGAGGCGCAGACGACGCTCGCGACCTATGGCGAGGACGAAGCGCGCCTGACCTCGCTCCGCAAGGCCGCCGAAGGCTCACGGATCGCCGCCGATCAACTCGCCCGCCTGCGACAGGCAGGGCGCGCCGCAGCGCCTGCCGAGCTTGGCAGCCGCGCCAACTTCCTAGGGGCGACCTTGCGCGAACAGACTGGGCGCGAAGCGGTCATGCAGGATCAGGTATCGCTGTTCATGGCACTTGGCGGCAGCTGGTAAGCCAATCTGCGGCGTCGCGCGGGCGTCATTGGATGTCGAACGAGGCGGCTATTGCGCGCAGAAACGCGATGTTTTCGAGCTCGCGGTTGGTCGCTTCCTCCATCGTGGTGCCATAGGCCGGGTTGGCCGAGAGCTTCACGATGGTCACGCCGCGCGGGGGATCGACATAGATAAGCTGGTTGTAAATCCCGATCGCGCAGAATTCGCCGTAGTTCCCGCTGGGCAGCCACCACTGATAGCCATAGCCGAGGTCAATCGGATGATCCGCGAGGATAGGCTGTCCCGGCTGAAGATGGGGCGCATCGGCCACGATCGAGGCAGCCACCCATTCTTCCGGCACGATCTGACGGCCCCGCCAGCGGCCTTGACCACGATACAACTCGCCCAGCCGGGCAAAATCGCGCGCGGTGACATTTAGGCCGGCAAAGGCCATTTCCATGCCGGTGCTATCCACCAGCCAGTAGGCATCCGCCTCGAAACCCAGCGGCTCCATCAGCTTCTCGCGCATGTAATCCGTCAGCGAACGGCCAGTTGCCTTGACCAGCAGCGCACCCAGCGCCTGGGTATCGCCACTGTTATAGCGGCAGACAGTGCCGGGGGCGGCTTCGGGAACCATGGTCGCCACAAAAGTATCGAGCGACATCGCCCCTGCCATGGTGGCCCCCAGCCGGTGCACATCGGACGCGGTATCGGCATAATCCTCGTTCCAGCGCGCGCCGGAGGACATCTGCAGCACATGTCTGATCGCGACACCCGCGTAGGCTGAACCCGGTTCGACCGCGATGTAATCGCTGATGGCGTCATCGATGCTGCGAATATGACCTTCAGCCAAGGCAATGCCAACGAGCGCCGAGACAAAGCTTTTTGCCACCGACCAGGAAATCCACTGCACGCCCCGCCCGCCACTCAGGCGATAAAGTTCGTGGCGGATGACGCCGTCCTTCAAGACCAGCACGGCGCTGGTATCGGTCTGCTCGAGAAAGCTCTGGCTGGAGCGCATCTCGCCTTCAAAGGCGTAGTGCCCCGGCAGCGCAATCGGCTTGCCTTCCGGAAGCACATGGGGCTCGGCCGGGGAGGCCATGCGCGATACCGGGAGGAGTTCCTTGAAGCGCGCAAAGTTCTCGAACTGCGGTCGGCCGGTAAACAGGCCCAGCTCTGTCATCGTCAGTTCGGTCATGGCTTCAGGCTCCTGCGGGAAGGGTTTGATCAGGTCTGAGCAGACCTTGCGCTGTGGCGCGGATGCTTTCGGCGCGCTGTGGCACGAGGCCGAGATGGCGGAAGAAGGCAGCCCCGAACGCGAGTGACACGGCAGCGAAAGCCGCATCCGGATCGGCATCATCGCCAAGCATGGCGGACACCTCGAAGATAACCCGGCGATAAATCGCCGCGAGCCGGTCGCGCAGCGCCTTGTCGCGCAGCGACAGATGCCACAGCTCCATTATCACGATGTTGGTCGTTTCGTCGGCAAAGATCCGGTCGAGCACGATGTCCAGCACCTGACCAGCAGACCCGGGTCCGGGCAATTCCCGGAATTGGGCCTCACCGCGTTCGAGCAGCCGATCGATCAGCGCACTGACCATATCAGCCCGGTTCCCGATGAAATAGCGGACCAGCGGGCGAGGCTGCCCAGCCGCTTCGGCGACATCGGTCAAGGTCGTACTGGCCAGCCCCTTGCGCACGACGCAGGCCTCGAAGGCGGCCAGAATCTCCTCGCGGCGTTCATTGCCAATCCTTGGCCGGGCCATGCTCACTTCCAACCACGAATCTTGTCAGAAATGACAATTTACTTTCGTGAGGCTAGGTGTCAACGCCGCTTGGGCTGCGCCCGGCTCATGGCGATCTCGGGAACCGCCTTGGGGCGATCGCGGACTGGTTTGGTTATCGGTAGCCTCGGGCCGAATGACATTTCGGACAGGCTACAAGCCGCGCATCAGCGGCTAGGAGTTCATTCGTTTCGGAGAAATAACTTTCAAAGCCGGCCAAAACTCGCTTGAGTGGGGCATGCTTCCGGGAGGGGCCAAAAAAATGACCTTCGCAATGGCCCGGGCAACCCAAGCCGCGCCGCCGTCCATCCTGCTGGTCGACGATGAGGTGGATGTCCTTCCTGAATATCAGGATTTTCTCGAGCTCGAAGGGTTTACCGCCCTCACCTGCTGCAATCCGGAGAAGGCGGCTGAGCAGGTTCTGGCCGAGCCCAGCGTTGCCCTTGTCATAACCGACCTGAGAATGGCCAAGCTTGATGGCGTAAGCTTGATCCGGCAACTGCGCGCGATGCTGCCCGCCGAGCGGAGCCTTGCGTTCATCATCCTGACCGGCGACGCAGCATACCAGATCGGTACCGACCTTGCGGACATACCGGTGCTGATCAAGCCGGCTGATACCGATGCACTGATGCGGGCCGTGAAAGCCGCCCTGGCAAGAAGCACATGAACAACCCGGCACAGTTTCTCCGCGCTGGATTTCGCACCCGGGATCTGTGGCTGGCACTGGTTCTGGGTGCCGGCGGCTTCTTCCTCAACCTGCTGGAGTTGCAGCTTGGGTGGGGTTTGCATTTCATGTTCGGGAATGCGCTCGTCTTCGCATTCATCCGGGTCTTGTGTCCGCAGTGCTTCGTGCTGGCCGCGTCCATCTCCAGCTTGCGCAGCGTGTTCCTGTGGCACCACCTGTGGGCCTGGGGCATCTGGACCCTCGAAGCCGCGACCGTTGCCTACAGCTCTCGAAAAACATCGCCGGTCCGCAATGATGTCATTTTCTGGGTTCTGCTCGGCACGCCTCTGGTCGTCGTCACCTATGGCGCCGTGATGCACATGGACCAGCTGTCCTTGCTGCTGGTCATCGTCAAACAGGCCACCAATGGCGTGCTCAACGTCGTGATTGGCGAGCTTTGCTATCTGGCCGCCCTTGGCCTCTATTCCCCTCTCCGATCGGGCAATTGGCCCAAGATGCCGATCGAGAGCTTCGTGATGGCAATCCTGCTGGCGATCATCCTGATCCCCACCACGGTCTATCTCTCCATCGACGCTCCTGCCCGCGAGCAGGCAGCACGGGCCGATGTCGACGCGGCGATGCAGAGGCGGCTGCAGATCACTGGCGCGACCGTGAGCGTCTGGGCGCAATCGCGCAGCGTCGTGCTCAAGGTGCTGGCAGAAAGACAACCTGCCGGCACCGGTGTGCAGCTTGGCGGGCTGCCGGCAGACCTGTCGCGGGAATTCAGCGAAATCAGCGCCTTTGCCGGCGATGGAACGCTGTTGTGGAGCACGGCTGCGTCCAGTTCCGCGCAAGGCGCCTTGCGGCAACTTGCCTCGGGCAATCCGGGGACACGTCCTGCCGCCCGCCTTGCTTCCGTGGGCGAAGGAACCGGTGCGGAGGGGCAGCAATCTGCCCTTGTCGTGCCGTGTTCGGCCAGCGGACGCCCCGTCACCATCGTGGCACTGATGCGCAAAGGCGCACTGCAGCGCCTCGTCGCCGAAGTCGACGGGACAACGGACGAAAGCACGTTCCTCGCCAATCCTGAAGCTGGCATCCTGCCCCTCGGCGCAGTCGACCCGGGCGCCTTGATGCTTCTTGAGGCCATGCCGGCGGAGATGCGGGAAGCGGCCCTGAAAGACGCGATCCTGCTCAGCCAAGTGGGCTACGGGAAGTCGCTGATGAGCGACCTGCGCGATGCCAGAATGGCAAGAGCCCAGATAATCAGCGAGTTGCCGGACTGGCAGGTCTTGACCGTCGCGAGACTTTCTCCCGGCGTTCTCAAGGCGCGCGAGGGGCAACTTTACCTGTTCACGGCTCTGACCGGGTTCGTGCTTCTGATCACCCTGCTCGCCTCTGCCCTCAGCAAGCGGATGGAGAATTCGCTTCGCCGCCTTGCCCAATCGGCGGCAGATCTTGCGGTACTGGGAACCAAGCGCGAGACGATCGACAGCCTCGTCATCACCGAGCTCAATGAAATATCCGGAAAAATCGCATCGGCCAGTTCGACCGTATCGGAGGAACGCGGGGCATTGGCGACCTATGAGCGCCGGTTGAACAGCATCTCCCAGCATGCGCCGATCATCGTCTATGCGATGGACGTGCTGCGGGGCCACCGCAAGGCCGGTCTGGTCTACGTGAGTGAGGCCCTCGAAGCGATCCTGGGCTACACACGCGATGAGGCAGAGGTTACGGGATGGTGGAGCCACGCAGTTCACCCGGACGACTATGAACGCTGCGTCGCCACTTTTGCCGATCTGCAATGTGGGCAAGTGGTTCAGGCGGAATACCGCCTCCGCCACAAGCGCGGACACTATGTCTGGGTCTACGATACGCTATCGGTCGAGGCCAGCGTCACCGGCGAACATTTCGAGGCGGTTGGCGTGCTGATCGATATCTCGGAACGCAAGGCAGCCGCCGAACAACTTCTGCAGGCCGACAAGATGGCCAGCCTGGGACGGATGATTGCAGGCACCGCACACGAGCTCAATCAGCCGCTCAATTTCATCAAGATGGCGGCATCGAACTTGCGTGAACATGCTCGCCGGGGACCAATGGATGCCGAGCGCCTGACGGGGAAGCTGGAAAGCATCCTGACGCAGGTGAACCGCGCCTCGGAGATCATCCTGCAGATGCGGGTGTTCGGGCGGACGCCCAAGGAAGTGCCGTTCCCCATGGACATCAAGACGGCGGTGGACGCGGTCGCCTTGATGGCGAAACCACAGCTGGAACTGGATGGCACGAGGGTAGACACATCGGCATGCGAAGCCGACGTGACCGTCAGAGCACTGCCGGTGCTGCTCGAGCAGGTCCTGCTGAACCTGTTCCTCAACGCCAACGACGCCATTCGCGCGCGCCAACAATCACGCGATCCGGCGATCGGAGAGATACGGGTTGGCGTGACAAGTCGTGGCCGCATGGCCATCGTGACGGTGGAGGACAACGGCACGGGGCTATCTGCCGAAATCTTGCCGGCGATCTTCGAGCCATTCTTCACGACAAAGCCTCCCAAGGAAGGCACCGGCCTCGGGTTGTCCATCAGCTATGGCATCATCAAAGACCTTGGCGGCACCATCCGGGGCGAAAACATCGAGAATGGTGCCCGTTTCACCGTTGAACTGCCGCTAGCCACATAACGTATCCGGTCTGGCGATTGCCGACGCCCGGTGGCGCGCATCCATAGCGAAGAGCGCTGTAAACGGCTCACTACACAGCCGCCTTTCTTCCAGCCTTCCGAGGAGCGGGCAGCGCACTTGCGCCGCCCGCTCCGAAAAGGTCAGAAACTGACGTGGGCACCCATGCGGAAGTAGCGCCCGACGATCCCTGCGTTGGCCCATGCGGGGTTGTACTGATACCCGCCATAGGTTGTCGGATCGTACGGAGCGCGCGCACCGAACACGTTGAGCACGGTCGCGTCGATCGAGACCCGATCATTGACCTTGACCGTGCCGACCATATCGACATCGATGAAGGAACCGGTGCGGCAGGTGACCGGGGTCACGCCGTCACGATAGGTCGTCGGGACACCGGTGTTGGCAGCGCTGCCGAAGCAATCGCCCCTCGTCCCGCCAACGTCCTCGGCAACGTTCTCATAGCCGCTGACGTAGTTGACCGTGGTCGAGAAGGTGAAGTGCTGCGTCTCGAGCGTGGTCTGCCAGTTACCCTTCCACTTCGGCGTGCCAGACGCCGAGGTGATGACATAGGGCCCAAGCGTACCGTCGAAGCGCTGGACCGAGCCGCCCACGTTCTGGGTGTACTTGATCACGTACGTGCCAGACAGCGTGCTCGTCAGCCGCGCGCCATGCGGCAGCGGAATGCGCGCATTGGCCGAGAAATCGACGCCGTTGATGTTCAGGCTGTTGGCATTGACGAAGCCATACTGGATGAACTGGATGCGCGGCTTGGCATTGGGGAACTGCGGATCAGGCACATCCGGCGTGACCACGAAGCCCGCCGGGATCGGCTGGCCCGCATAGTAGGCATTGATCGCAGTGCTGTAGTCCGCGCCCACGATGAGGTTGGTCTTGCGGATATCGAAATAATCCGCGGTGAAGCTCAACCACGGCTTCGGCGTCAGCACCACGCCGCCCGTGAAGTTGCGCGACTTCTCCGGCTGCAGGCCCGGCGTGCCGGTTGTCGTCAGGCCAAGAGCATAATTCTGGCCGTAGGTGTTGTTGCCATGCTGCGCCTGGAAATCGGTCGGGGCGTTGACGGTAATGAAGCCGGTGGTTGGCAGACCATTCGATTCAGCAAAGCTCGGAATGCGGAAGCCGCGCGAGTAGGCACCGCGGAACGCGATCTCGGGGATCGGGGCGAAACGTGCGCTGAACTTGGGCGAGAACGCGCTCTGGCCTGAGCTGTAGTGATCGTACCGGCCGCCGATGTTGAGATCGAGCTGCTTGAACAGCGGCGCATCGGCTTCGAAATAGCCCGACGCCACGGTGCGATGGCCAATGGCGCCGACCGGGTTGATGGTGAAATAGCGGTAGGTCGGGCCGAGCGGATTATCCGGATTGGCGCTCCGCGCCGTGATCGATTCATACCGCACCGATCCACCGACGCCGACTTGCAGATCGCCGCCCGGCAGCGAAAAGAACGAGTGGCTCAGGCTGGCCTGACCCTGGAAGAGCTGCGAGTTGGAGCGGTTGACGTTGACCGGCGTCAGATAGTCCTGGATCGCTGCGCTGTTCGCGCCGGGATTGAGGAAGTTGTACGTGCCATCGGCCACCACATCCAGCAGGTGCTGGACCAGGATCTGGCCGGTGTTGGTCTGCGTCAGATCAGTGCGCATGCCCGTGAAATCGAGCGTGTAGTCCCAATCCTTGCCGAAGGTACCGGCAATCCCCGCCGCCCCGCGATAGGTGCGGCTGAAGGTGATCGTATCGGGCAGAGCGCCTGCCAGCATGTAGTGCAGTTCCGCCGTCTGGCCGGCCCCTGCAAACGGATTGTTGGGATTGAGGGTGCCGTTTTCCGCGCTGCAATTCACGCGCGCGGCGCAGACATAGACTGGCAGCGTCAGGAGGGTCGAGGAACCGGGGCGCGTATCATACGTCACGCCCGAGGCGGCTGGCGGCGTGATGTTGAGCACGTTGGCCGGCGCACCCGTCGATTCCACGCGGTTCTGGTAATAGGTGAACAGCGCGTAGGCCTTCGAGCTGTCCCCCGTCTGCACCGTGAGGTGAACTGTGGCGCCAAAGCGTTCCTGCTTGGGCGAGATCACCCCGTATTTCGCCACTGGATCAAGCTGGCACTGCTGGGCCGCAAACGGATTGGCGGGATCGGTGTTCTGCTGCTCCGGCGTCAGCGTGACCGGGCGCAGCGAACCGCAGCCTGCGGCCGGGTTCAGCAGCTGGAACGCGCCCACCGGCATGCCGTTGGCATCGAGCGGACGCACCACCGGCACGGTCGTTGCAAACGTCGGGTTGCCGGGCGTGAGGAACGAGCCATCGGCCTGGATGCCATTGATGACGTTGTTCGTGCGGCAGGTGCGCGAGCCGTCGGTGATGCTGGTGCCGCAAAGCGAGCTCAGGTCAGAGGTGTTGTAGGGGAAACCGCGATCGCGATTATAGAGCGCGTCGTTCTTCTGATACTCTGCGTTGACGTAGACGTTGAACCCGCGTTCGGCGAGATCGCCGTAACCGTAGGTGAGCGATCCGCGCCGCTCGGCCGCATCGCCCTGCTGCGAGATGCCGGACGAGACATCGGCATGGAAACCCTTGATTTCCTTCTTGATGATGATGTTGATCACCCCGGCGACAGCGTCAGCACCGTACGTCGAGGATGCGCCGTCCTTGAGCACCTCGATACGCTCGACGATAGCATCGGGGATCGTGTTCAGATCGACGAAATTGCGGGTGCCGTCATCGGCCAGCGGGTAATAGGCAGCGCGCAGGCCGTCGAAGAGGACCAGCGTCGACGATGTCGTCAGGCCGCGCAGCGACGCGCCCGAAGCACCCGCAGCAAAGGCGCCGTTCGCGCTGAAGGAAGTCGGCAGCGCGCCGGCATTATTGTTGGCGAGCGACTGCAATGCATCGGCAATCGTGTTGATGCCGCGATCCTGAAGCTGCGAGGCGGAGAGCGAGGTGATCGGCAGCGCGCCGTCCGTTTCCTTGCGGCGCAGCAGGGTTCCCGTGACGATGATCGGTGCGTTTGCCTCGGTCGTTCCCGCTTTCTCGGGGAGCGCATCAGGCTGTGTCTGCGCTTGCGCAAATGCCTGAGCCGGAATGAACAACCCAGCCGCTAGCAGCGTTGAAATCATTAACTTATTTTTACCAACCATGAGACTGTACACCCCGATTGTTACAAAGTGTGTCTGGATATGCGGTTGGCAGTCCCGCTCAACTGCATCTTGGGGCAAGGCCTGAGGGCTGCCCCAAAGGGCCCTCACCACAACTGGACGGATTGGATGGAGAAGGAGACGGGAGCAGCCTTCGTCTCCAGATCGCTCGGGACACCTTCGCCCTCATCAATGGGCGTCCATTCCGGGTCGCTGAAAAGCCCTGCTGCTGCGCCATGTAGAAAAGCTTCTGCTTGACGCCCCAGACTCAACTCAATAAGTAGACATTACCCGAGCGGCCATGGAGATCAGGCCATCCGCTTGAAACACAAGGGACTTGATCCGCGGCTTTTGATCGGGATGCAGCTTGCTCCGCGTTACCAACCGCTAAAGCGCACGATGCTGGGGCGACACCGCCAGGCATCGTGATCCCCTCCATGACGAGGTGATACGATGCATATCATGACCGCGCTCGGCTGAGCGCAACTTCCCGGATCGATGACGGCAGCCGGACGGGGCATCCCGCGGCAACCGATGACATGATCCTCCAGACCTGACCGATCTGCCGGCAACGCCACACGGCCCCCGGTGCGCGCCTTCGCGCGCGGTCCATTCCCCACACCCGTGCGTCGGCAGCCATGTCGGCCACCACGGTCCCCCTTTGCCGCCTGCCATCCGCACACCTCGACTTGTGCGCGGGAGCGGCGCGCCCTGTCCCTTTGATTTCAGGATTTTCCCATGTCTTTCGTCACGCGTTCGTTCCTTCTCGCCACCGCTGCGGGGGCAGCCCTCGCCATTGGGCCTGCCGCCTTTGCTCAGGATGCCGCACCAGCGCCTGAATCCGCACCCGATGCCGCAGTTTCCGCCGATGGCGGCGAGGCCATCGTTGTCACGGGTTCGCGCCGCCGCGACGAGAAGGTGCAGGACATCCCGGTCGCCGTTTCGGTGGTCAGCGCCGCCGCGCTCGAGAGGCGCGGTGACTTCACGCTGGCGCAGATCCAGGCGCAGGTGCCCAGCCTGCAGGTGTTCAGCTTCAATCCGCGCAACACCAATATCAACATCCGCGGGCTCGGCTCGAACGTTGCGCTGACCAACGACGGCCTCGAGAACGGTGTCGGGTTCTACATCGACAACGTGTATTACGGCCGCGTCGGCACCACCCAGTTCGACCTGGTCGACCTTGAGGCGCTCGAAGTGCTGCGCGGGCCGCAGGGCACCCTGTTCGGCAAGAACACGACCTCGGGCGTCATCAACATAACCAGTCGCAAACCGAGCTTCACGCCCGAATTTTCGGGATGGGCGGACGCCGGCAACAAGGGCTTCTACCAGCTGCGCGCATCGGCCAGCGGCGGGATCATTCCGGACAAGCTCGCGGTGCGCATCTCGGGCGCGATCAGCGAGAACAACGGCTTCACCTTCAACAAGACGCAGAACGCCCGGGCGCAGAACTACTACAACGCCTCGCTCCGTGCGCAGCTGTTGTTCACGCCGACCAGCGACCTCTCGATCCGCGTGATCGGTGATTATTCACGCCAGAAGCAGGACAACGTCCTCAATCTCTTCGTCTCGAACACCGCGACCTACACCGACGGCAAGCCGATCCCGAACAGCTTCACGGTCCGCACCGCGCGCTTCCCCGGCTACACGCTGCCCAGCTTCAACGCCTTCGACCGCATCGGCGAAGCGGACAGCCACTATCAGGCCAACATGAAGGGCTATGGCGTCTCGGGCGAGATCAACTGGGATCTCGGCGGCTCGGAGCTCACCGCGATCACCGCCTATCGCTGGTGGGATTGGGACCCGGCGAACGATGGTGACAGCACCTCGCTCCCGGTCATCGTCAAGGCACAGCAGGCCAACCGCCAGCGCCAGTTCAGCGAGGAATTGCGCCTCGCCTCGAAGGGCCAGAACACGATCGACTACGTCATCGGCGCCTACTACTTCTGGCAGACGGTGAAGGGCTATGGCGCGACCGGCTACGGAGCGGCAGCCCCCACCTGGTTCATTCCGGCGGTGCCTGCGGCGGTCGGCAATGCGGCGCTCAACGGCTATGAGGTCAACTCGTTCTCCGAACCGCGCACGAAGTCGCTGGCGCTGTTTGGCCAGACCGACTGGCACATCACGCCCACGGTCACGCTCACCACGGGCCTGCGCTTCACCCATGAGGAGAAGACCGGCACGTTCGAACAGTGGGTGGCCCGCGCGCCCGATATTTCGGCGTTCCCGGCAGCGGCGCAAACCGCAATCCAGACCATCCGCAACACCTTCAACCGGGCGATCCCGCGCTTCGAGACGCGGCTCAAGGATGACAGCCTCTCGGGCCTTGTCTCGCTCGGCTGGAAGGTTGCGCCGGACGTTCTCGTCTATGGCACCTACTCGCATGGCAACAAGTCGGGCGGGCTCAACCTCACCCAGCTGCCGATCACGATCACCGATCCCAGCGTGCGGCCCGAGAAGGTGGACTCGTTCGAGGTCGGCGTGAAGTCGCAGTTCCTCGATTCCCGCGCGACGCTGAACCTCGCCGGCTTCTGGACCGAGATCCGCGACTATCAGACCGCGATCACCGATACCGATCCGGTGGTGATCGGCGTGTCCCGCCAGTACATCGCCAATATCCCCAAGGTCCGCTCGAAGGGCGTGGAAGGCGATTTCCGCTTCGCGCCGAGTGACCGCTTCGCCTTCAACGCTTCGGCCAGCTACACCGACGCGAAGTACGTGACCTACACCAATGCGCCGCTCGCGCCGGAGATCAATCCGGTGCGTGCAGGTCTGCCAACCCTCGTTGCAGCAGACCTCAGCGGCCAGCAGCTGCCGGGCGTGCCGAAGTTCGCCTACACGGTGGGCGCGGACGGCAACCTTCCGGTGGCGGGGGGCGTCAGCGTCTATTCGCACCTCGACTGGTCCTACCGGTCGAGCTTCAACACGTCCTCGAGCAACTCGAAGCTGGCCGAGATCAAGGGCTACGGCCTCATCAACGCGCGGCTCGGCCTGCGCGCGCAAAGCGGTCTGTGGGATCTCGCGATCTGGGCCAAGAACCTGCTCGACAAGGATTATTACCTCAGCCTCAGCCCCGCCGCGACGGGCGTGGTGACCGGACAGGTGGGCGAACCGCGCACCTTCGGCGCCACCCTGCGCTCGCGGTTCTGAGGCGGGAAGGAGGCCGGGACCGTGACACTGCATCCTCTCCATTCTGCGACCACGGTTCCGGCCTCCGGATCGGCTTACTCCACCTTGCGGCTCTTGCGCTTCAGCGCGCTGGTGATCCCGCTCTACGCGGCGGCGCAGCCGGTCATGGCCTATGTGCCGGCGCTGCTTTCGCGCCACTACGGCATTCCGCTCGCGACGCTGGGGCTGCTGTTCCTTGCGGGCCAGGCGATCAATTCGCTGCTCGATCCGGTGGTCGGCACGCTCAGCGATCGCACGCAGAGCCGCTTTGGCCGACGCCGGCCGTGGATCTTCGGCGGCGGCGTGCTGTTCGTCCTCGGCAGCGCGATCCTGTTCTTCCCGCCTGACGGGGTGAGCACGGCCTGGGTCGGCCTTGGCGTGATGCTCTACTATTGCGGGGCTTCTGCGCTCTCCACGCCGCTGATGGCCTGGTCGGGCGAGATCAGCGGCGACTACAACGAACGCACGCGGATCGCCTCGCTCATCACGCTGCTTTCCTCCTGCGCGCTGGTGCTGGCGCTGGTTCTGCCCGCGATTGCCGACCAGCTGCGCCCAGGGGACGGGCAGCTGCGGCTGACGCTGTTCGGCACGCTGGTCCTCGCAACGGCGCTCCCCGGCCTGTGGCTCACGCTGACTGCCGTGCCCGACGACACACCGCCCGCGCTGGAACACAGCCCCTCGCCGCGCGCCGGGCTGAATGCGGTGCTGGGCAACCCGCTGCTGCTGCGCGTGCTGGCGGCCGACGCTGCCGTGACGGCCGGACAGGGCGTGCGTACCGGGCTGCTCCTCTTCGTCGTCACCTTCGCTCTCGGCCGGCCCGAGTGGGCGGCAGGCATGTTCCTGTTCCAGTATTCCTTCGGCATTCTCGCCGCGCCGATCTGGAGCCACGTGGGCAAGGCTCTCGGCAAGGCGCAAGGCGCGGTACTCGCCGAACTCGTGCAGGCTGCCATCAACTTCGGCCTCCTGTTCCTCAGCGCCGACCGCTTCTGGCTCATGCTCCTGCTCGCCGCGCTGCAGGGCCTCAGCCAGGGTTCGGGCAACCTGATGCTGCGCTCGATCGTCAGCGACATTGCCGATCATCATCGTCTCGCCACCGGCGAGGACCGCACCGGCCTCTACTTCTCGGTCTTCGGGATCTCGATCAAGCTTGGCGGTGCGCTCGCCGTGGGGATCGCGCTGCCGCTGGTCGCCTGGCTCGGCTTTGATCCCAAGGCCGCGGCCAACACGCCGGAAGCGTTGCGCTGGCTGATCGTGGTGTTCGCCCTTGGCCCCGCGCTCGCTCATTCCGCCGCCGCCGCGCTGATGCTGGGTTTCCCGCTCGACGCGCGCCGCCACACCGAAATTCGCCGCCAGCTCGAAGCCCGCGACAGCGTCGCCGCCGCAGCCCTCGTGCCCGCCGAATAAGCCTCCACCCCTGAAGGAGAAATGACCATGACTGCAATCAACACATACGTGAATGCCAAGGACCCTGCCTCGCCGCTCGATATCCACCCCGTGACGGGCACGATCGGCGCAGAAATCCGGGGCGTTCGCCTCGCCGATAATCTTGACGAAAGCGTGATCGAGGCGATCAAGGCCGCCGTGGTGCGCCACAAGGTCGTGTTCTTCCGCGATCAGCACGATCTCACCGACGACCGCCACGAAGCGTTCACCGCCCGCTTTGGCGATCCTGTAGCGCACCCCACGGTGCCCGTCGCCGAAGGTTCGCGCTACCTGCTCGAGCTCGACAGCAAGGAAGGCTATGCCGCCTCCAGCTGGCACACCGACGTGACCTTCGTCGATGCCTATCCCAAGGGCTCGATCCTGCGCGCGATTACCATTCCCGAAGCCGGCGGCGATACGCTGTGGGCCAATGGCGAGACGGCCTACGACAGCCTGCCCGAAGCACTCCGCCAGCTGGTGAACAATCTCTGGGCGGTGCACACCAACGTCTACGACTACGCCGCCGTGCTCCAGAACGCGCCGAAGAACGACGACGCGGAGAAGGCCCGCTCGCAGTTCAACCAGTCGGTGTTCGCCTCGACCGTCTATGAAACCGAGCATCCGGTGGTGCGCGTCCATCCGGTTTCGGGCCAGCGCAGCCTGCTCCTTGGCCACTTCGTCAAGCAGTTCGTCGGCCTCAACCAGGCGGATTCGGCGCGGCTGTTCAACATCCTGCAGGATCACATCACGCGGCCCGAAAACGTGGTGCGGTGGCGCTGGCGCGCGGGCGATGTGGCGTTCTGGGACAACCAGTCGACCCAGCACCGCGCCATCGCCGATTTCGGCCTCCAGCGCCGCACCCTGCGCCGCGCGACCGTGAACGGCGAAGTGCCGGTGGGCATCGACGGCCGCCGCAGCCGCACGGTCAAGAAGGAAAAGGCCAAGCAGACCGAACCGGCCTGATCGCGCGCGGGGCGGTTCGGGACGTGCCCGGCCGCCCCGCGTGTACCATCACCGCCGGGTCCGCCGCGCACAGCGCCGGACGAACGCCAACCAACCTGGCGGAGCGATAATCTGGATCGCCGATCAGATGAAAGCCGGAATTCGCTTTCAATCTTTGAAAATGATGCTAAGAAAAAATCGCTTACGTCGCATGCGACGGATAATCGGCAGCTTTATGCCACCTCTTATCCCTTTCTAGCACTACTAAAGCCGGGATGCGCCATTGCTGGCGCGTGCCCGTCATACTTGGGATAAAGGATTATCCATATGACTATCGGAACCGTGAAATTCTTTAACGTCGACAAGGGCTACGGCTTTATCTCGCCGAACGACGGCGGCAGCGATGCCTTCGTGCATATTTCCGCCGTTGAACGTGCCGGCATGCATAGCCTCGACAAGGACCAGCGCGTTTCTTACGAACTGGAAACCGACCAGCGCGGCAAGACCTCTGCAGTCAATCTTCAGGCTGCCTGATTGATCTTTGGCAGTGCGGCCGGCGCGGTCGCACTGCCACGTTCCATGTGTCGAAATGCCATGACTGGAGGCCGCAAATGACAGATCCGAAATATCGCCCTTTCCTTATCAACAAGGACGTCGACGGAAATGTCCGGCTAACGGTGCGTACCACGCGGTACAACTCTCAGGGCTATCCCTTGGTCACCGCTGAACTTCAGCAGGAATTGTTCAAGACCAATGCGGCAGCCCGCGCATTTGCGCAGGAAAATTTCAACGCCCGGCAAGGTGAATACGCGGCGAAGTAGCAGACCTTTTTTCGGATCACCGATTTCTGCGATGGAAATTGCGCGATCCTCCGTTCGATCGCGCGTCAGCCTTGCCTGCTTGCAAGCGCATAGTGTCCAGCAGCCAAAGGAAGCATCATGGCCAAGGGTCAGAAGAAATCGAACCGGGAAGCGCGCAAGCCCAAGGCTGCCAAGCCTGCGAAACTGAACGCATCCAACCCCTCCACCAAAGCCGGGCCGGTTGGCATCGTGACGATCAAGAACTGATCGTCCACGCGCATTCCCTGACTGCAACCAGCGGTACTCGGCCTCGCGCCTGACCGAACGTGCTGACCTCGCCTCGTTCGAGGCAGCGGTGGCCAGTGCCTTCACGGCTGGACGCTGGATTTTCGGCCATGCCTGGGCCCCTCGCCGTGCGGGGGATGATCGCGGCTGACCAGGGCTACATACGCCGCCTCGCGATGGCCTTGCCTCCCTCAAACATGAGAGCCCACATGGACATCAATATGGAATATGCCGCTCACCAGCGTGCCGTGATGTGCGCTGCGAGCGCCACCAGCACCGGCGAACGCACCGAGCATTTGACCCGCGCCTCGACAATCGCTGGCAAGATCAGCGTTTTTCAGCGCGAACTCGGCGCGGCTGCCGCCTGTGCCTGGAGCCTTGCGCAGGTTTCGGCGCTTCGCCGCGGCTTGACCGGCAAGCCATGATCTTGCGCCCCGTTATCGAGATAGGCGGCAGGCCGTCCATGGGGACGAGCCACCTCGATTGAGTCTTCTGTCATGGGCAGACCGGTTTGACCGACTAGCCACATGCCACACGGAATGTGTGCGCCGATTTCACCGCCTCATGCTAAGCCCTGCCCACGGCGGCCTGCTGCGCGCAGCGAGGATCGACACCTCGCAAATCCCTCCATTTTCACGCCAAAGGGGTAACCGGTTTGGGGAACGTCTCGATAGCCGCGCCAAGAGCTTTGCTCATGGGCATCAGTCTGTCGCTGGCAGGCTGCGCCACGATCAACCGCGAACCCTTCAACGAACGCCAGCAGGCCGAGGCTGTCATTCCCGGCATGCCGCAGGTCCGCTTCTGGGGCGATGAGCCGGGCACCGCGCGGCTGATGGCGCCGGCATACAGCAGCGCGACCGGCGAACGATCAATGCTCGCGCTCTCGGGCGGCGCTGACAACGGAGCCTACGGTGCGGGTCTGCTCGGCGGCTGGACGAAAGCCGGCACGCGGCCGGAGTTCTCCGTCGTCACCGGGGTCAGCACCGGCGCGCTGATCGCGCCCTTCGCCTTCCTTGGCCCCGATCAGGATGCGACGCTGGAGAAGCTCTTCACCACCATTTCCGCCAAGGACATCTACAAGAGCCGCTTCCCCCTCGCCATCCCGCTTGCTCCCAGCATCGCCAGCACCAAGCCGCTCGCACGGATGATCGGCGAGGTCATGACCGATGCCTTGATCGACCGGATCGCAGCCGAGCACGAACGCGGGCGGAGGCTGTTTGTCGGCACGGCCAATCTCGATGCGCAGCGCATGGTTATCTGGAACATGGGCGCAATTGCCGCCAGCAAGGCCCCGCGCCGCTATGCGCTGTTCCGGCAGGTTCTCCTCGCCTCCTCGGCCATCCCGGCCTTTTTCACGCCCGTGATGATCAAGGCGGAGGCAAACGGCCGAGAGATCAGCGAAATGCATGTCGATGGCGGCACCACTGCGCAGATTCTCACGCTGCCCGATCAGGAGATCGTCGCCGGACAGCTGCCTTCCGCGCTCAACCGGCTCCACATCTACATGATCGTGAACAACAAGCTGAACGGCGAGTTCCACCTCGTGAAGCCGCGCACTGTGCCGATCGCCAGCCAGGCCATCACGCTCAACATGCGCCGCTCGATGGCCAGTACGGTCAACCTCAGCTACCTCTATGCCAAGGCGCACGGGGTCGACTTCAACCTCAGCTTCATCGACAAGGACTACCCCCGCTCGGAAAAGGGCCTGTTCGATACGCAGGTCATGCGGGCTCTCTTTGCCTACGGCCGCAAGCTTGGCGAAACTGGCACATTCTGGTCCAAGCGCCCGCCCGATCAGGACGAGTAGCGCCCGCTATCGCGATTGTGGTGCAACGCTGCCTCCAGTCAAACCCGCATGGGCTGCCGAACATCTCGGACACTAGCGCAGTCGGCTCAGGATGATGCGGCCGATGGGGTCTTGTGCACCTGGGCGCAAGTCGTTCCGGGCCACCTGCGTGCGGACGGTGGGCTGCCGCAGTACGTGGGCCGCAGGCGCCTCTGCTGCGATGCCATCGAGGAAATCTGGCCCGATCTGCGACGCGTAGTTCGCCTTTCTGGGCGTTTCAGCTGAAGCGAGCACGGCGAGCCGTTCGTTGGCGGATGGTGCGCGGTTGTAGATAAAGCCGCTCAGCGGCCAGCGGGTGGTGCCGAGATCGCCGAGCGGCGCATACCAGACACGGACCTCGCTCCAGTCGTTGTTCGCAGAGACATCCACCGCCCGGACGTTGTCTTCAAGCTGCCCTCTCCGGCCACCGATCAGCGACCAATTGGCGTGACGCAGGAGCACCGTGCGACTGTCGAGGATCCGGCTCACCACCGCGACGTGCCCCAGTTGCATGGCGCCATGCGGTTGAAACGTCATGACGGCATTGACCTTGGGGCGCATGCCGCGAGCATAGCGGCCCGCTGCCTGCTCCCACCAGGTATGGGCATCGCCATAGATCCGGATGCCCGAGACCAAGCGCGCATAGGGCACACATTGGACGTAGGGCAGGCCGCCTGACGTGGGCGGACCGTCGCTCGCTGACAATGCCGTATCGGGCTCGGCAGTGCGTGCGGCACCTTGGGCCGGGATCAGCGCAAGAAGGAGCAACGCCGGGAGAAGGACTGCTGTTCGGATCATGCACACAGATATTGCAGATCATGGTAAACCCGGACTTGTGCAGGCGATCACCAACAATGCTGAAGCGGCGCGACATGCCTGGCGGAGGGGTGCGAGCACCTGGCAAGGTGGCCAATCCAACCCCGACACACTCCTTGTGTCGACTTGTCGATCAATTTTAATGTATTGATTTATAGGCCTTTATATTAGCCTTAAAGATCCAGCCCCGGCACTTTCAGCCCGCTTTGGCATAGGCCGCGAGCATTCGGTCGCGTGGCCGTCAACACAGATCGCCAGGCCGGCAGGCCACCGCTCGACTGTGTAATATTGCGGATAACGAAGAAGATCGGCTCGAATGCTGTTCTGATTTTCTGATGCTGTCGCTCAGTTCAGCAAAGCAGCCAGTCACCATGCCGATCTGGCCTGTCGGATATGGCATTGATTTTGGGCTGATGGGCGCGATCGGCGGACACGACAGCTCACCAAAATGAAATGTGTCATATTGGCTATAAAATGCAGCATTTTACTGCCGTTTTTGATTGCTTTAATCTCAATAATTCCTGCTTTTCCTGCGATTTTGCATAATAAAAAAACTGCCAAATTGATTTCAATGACCCTGCCTTTCTGAAATTTGTTAAAAAATTTACCCTCTAATTCAACCAGATTTTCGATCTTATTGTCCAGATGGCCAGTCACCGGATGTGGATACGCCGGTGCTGCTTCTGATCGACCGGACCGGGATGTCCTTTCATTGGCAGCTTCGAGTTTCTTGGAGGGAAGACCACAATGAAGAAGACCATCATTTTCGCCGCTGTCGCGCTCAGCACCATGTCCGCAGGCCAGGCCTTCGCGGCGCCCAACGCCAGCAGCGCGACCTCGAGCGCCAGCTCGACGATCATCCAGCCGGTGACCATCGCCAAGGACTTCGACCTCGCGTTCGGTCGTATCGTCAAGCCCGCGAGCGGCACTGGCACCGTTGCCATCGCCAACACCGCGGATAGCGTGAACGCCACCGGCGCTGTCGCTCTCAGCGGCATCACCACCTCGCGCGCCAAGTTCACCATCAGCGGCGAAGGCGGCCAGAGCGTTTCCGTTTCCGTGCCCGCTTCGGTGACCATGAGCAACGGCACCGACACGCTCGATGTCACGCTCGCCGGCGACCTTCCCGCCAGCACGACGCTTTCGGGCGCGCTGGGCGCTACCGGCACGGCCTCGCTCAACGTCGGCGGCAGCTTCAACCTCGCCTCGACGGCCAAGACCGGCGTCTACACCGGCACGTTCCAGGTGGATGTGGCCTACCAGTAAGCAGCAGGATGCAGGGTTCAGGGAGGCAACGGTGATGAGTACGCTACTCGATCTTCGCAAGCTGGTGTGGGCTTCGGCCTTCGCCCTTGCCTCCCTTCCTGCTCCCCAGGCCCTTGCGGCCGCTGCGCCTGTGCCTGGTTCGGCCCCAGCGTCGGCCAAGACAAAGTCAACTCCGACCACGGCAAGCTGCAGCAGGAATGCGCAGGATTGCCAGGCAGGAGCGGATGAGCAGCGCCCCGAGGTTCGCGAACCGCAGGGCAGTCGGCCGCCAGGTCTGTGCAACATGAACAGCGCAGATCTGGAAGCCAGCCACAGGCTGCGCTGTTCCCAGCTTTACGGGCCGCGTTTTGCCTGAGCACGCCTGATCACCTTTCATCCGGAAGCGAGCGATGAAGCGACTTTCCATTTTTATGGCCCTGACCATCGGCGCCCTTGCCGCAGCCGAACCGGCTTATGCGCAATCGGCGACCGCCTCCGCGTCCAGTTCGGCCACCCTGCTGCGCCCCGTGGCGCTGAGCGCGACCGCGAACCTCGCGTTCGGGCGCATCGTCCTGCCCTCGTCGGGTACGGGTTCGGTCAGCATCGCCAACTCGGCCGATACGGTTTCTGCCTCGGGCGGCGCGGTTGCGCTTGCCGGTGGCAGTCCCTCGCGCGCTGCGTTCTCCGTCAGTGGTGAAGGCGGACAGGCCATCAGCGTTTCGGTGCCGGCGACGGTGACCATGACCGGACCTTCGTCGAGCACGATGGTCGTGACACTGAGCTCGAGCGTCGCGAGTTCGACCAACCTCAGCGGTTCGCTGGGCGCGGCAGGCAGCGCGACTTTCTATGTCGGCGGATCGTTCGCACCGACATCGACGACGACGACGGGTGCCTACTCGGGGACCTTCACGGTCACCGTGGCTTACCAGTGACAACCGGCAAAGCCATCGTCGGCAGCATCGCCGCACTTGCGGCGGCGATGCTTGCAATGCCGGCGATGGCCGAACCGGCCAGCGCGACCGCTTCGACAACCATCGAGGATCCGGTCGGCACGGTTGTACTCGATCAGCCTCTGCAATTGCTGACGACCTCGTTCAACCTGCTGGTTATCGGACCGAGTGGCAGCAATACTAGCCTGACGTCCCTGTCTTCTTCCGACGATAACGGGAAGAAGAAGAACCAGGATATGGCTAAATCCGATCTGCCTCAGCAGTCGGTATCGGAAGTTTACAGCCAAAATGACAGTGATACCGGCCTAAATCCGGCCTCTTACCGCCGCTTTAGCAGTATTTTGACCCGAGGCATTTCGCTGTTTTTACTCCAATTTAACTAAGAAAATCGCACAATTTGGGCATGATGATGGATAGAAACCCTACTTCGCTGCCCTCGCGCCGTATGCTTTTCAGCACGGCGGCGCGTGCGATCATTCTCTCGCTGCTGGCAACCGGCACGTCGCTGCATGCGCAGGAAGCTGCTCCAGCACAGACTACGGTCCCCGTGGCAGTCGGCGCAGCGGGCGCAGCGAGCATCAACCTTACGCCGCGCCGCGTCATCTTCGACGGCGTGAAGCGCACCGAAGCGATCTACGTCTTCAATCAGGGCAGCAAGGCCGCGACCGTCGATGTGTCGCTGATCGACAATGTCATGATGAGCGATGGCGAGATTGTTCCCGTCAGCCAGCTTGGCAACCGGGGTCCCGCAGGGGCCGCTGCGGCCGCCGCTCTCCATTCCGCGCATGACATGATCCTGGCGACGCCAAGCCGCCTGCTGCTTGAACCGGGCAAGGGCAAGACCATTCGCCTCCGCGCCGCGCTTCCCGACGGAACGACAACGCCGACCGAATTTCGCACCCACCTGACCGTGACGACGCTGCCCGATGCCGACACGGGCCTGACCGCCGAAGCCGCCGCCACTACCCAGAAAGGCGAGCTTTCGATGCGCGTGCAGTCCGTCTTCGGCATCAGCATTCCGCTGATCGTGCGCAATGGCGATGCATCGGCAACGGCCACGCTCAGCGACTTCGCGCTCGTACACGGACCGGCTCGGCAGGGCGATCATGCCGGGGCTTCGAGCCCCGTACTGCAGCTTTCACTTGGACGCTCGGGCACCAGCTCGATCTATGGCAACATCGAAGTCCGTTCGGGCGATGGCAAGGGTGCCGAACTCGTCGGCTTCATCCGCGGCATCAGCGTCTACGCCGAGCTCCCCTCGCGGCAAGTTCGCGTCAATCTCATGCGCGAGCCGCGCAAGGGCGAGACGCTGACGGTCAAGTTCATCGACGATGAAGGCCGCCCGGGCGGGCCAAGCGCTTCCGGGACGTTCCATGCACCGTGAGACTGCGCCAGTTCCATGTCGCTGGCCTGTTGATTCTGGCGGCGCTCACCACTCCTGAGATTTCGTCTGCCGCCAAGCCTGGGCCTGCAGCCCCACCGGCAATTGCCGATGCAGGCAAGCAGGAGCTGCGCAGGGTCAAGAGCAGCGATTTGCTGCTCTATGCAGTCGAGATCGACGGGTCATCCCTGACCGACTCGCTGACCGCCTATGGCGATCCTGCCGATCCCCTGCTCCCGCTTGGCGAACTGGCGCGGCTGCTTGATCTCGACGTGCAGGTCCGGCCGCAGGAAGGCCTTGCGACCGGCCGCATTGGCGAGCGCCAGCGCAGCATCACGATCGACCTGGCGCGCGGTCTCGCGCGGACGGACGAAGGCTCTATCCCGCTTGACGAAGGCGCGGCGGCGGTCGGCGCCAATGACATCTTCGTCAGCCGCAAGGTGATCGAGGCGCTGCTGCCGCTCAAGCTGGCGGTGGACGGTGATGAATTCACGATCAAGCTCACCGCGACCGAAAAGCTGCCGATGCAAGCGCGCCGTGAACGATTGGCGCGGCGCCCGGTAGGCGATGTCGACGCACTGGCGCAGGAAGCGATGCTTTCCGTCGGGTCCAGCTACCGCATGTTCGGCAGGCCCGGCTTCGATATCTCGGGCGATCTCGGCACCGACAATGCCCGCGGCGGCTTTGTCCGCAGGTTCGAGGGGCGCATGGCGCTCGATCTGCTCGGCAGCGCATTTGCAGGCTACGTGGCGACCGACGATCGCGGCAACCCCTCGTCGGCGCGCATGGTCTTTTCGCGGCGCTCGGAGAAAGGACAGCTGCTTGGGGGCCTGCATGCCACCTACCTCGGTCTCGGCGACGTCTTTACGCCCAGCATGCCGCTTGGCCTTCGCAGCCTTGGCGGACGCGGCTTTGCCTTTTCGACACGGCAGCAGGATGATGCGAGCGTCTTCGATCACATCACGCTGCGCGGTGAACTGCCGCTGGGCTATGACGTCGAACTCTATGTGAACGACATCCTGCGCAGCGGGCAGAATACCCCGGTACAGGGCCGCTATGAATTCGTCGACGTGCCGGTGGTGCGCGGGCTCAATGTGGTGCGGATCGTTGCCTACGGCCCCCGCGGCGAACGCCAGGAACAGACGCGCGTGATCAGCGTTGGCGGCGGCCAGCTTCCCGCCGGGCGCAGCAGCGTTGAATTCGGGCTGGTCCAGCAGGAGCGCGCAGTCCTCGAGTTTCCCTCCCCCCAAGGATCCCCCAATCGCGGCACCGGTCAGCTGCGCGGCACGGTCAACTTTGCCTATGGCGTCACCACCTCGCTGACGGCAACGGCTGGACTGGGAACGTGGACAAGCGCAGCGGGAGAACGGCGCGGTCTGGCGGCGGTGGGCGTGCGAACATCGCTGTTCGGCGCAGCGCTCCAGTTCGATGCAGCCCACGATTTCAGCAACGGCAAGGCCGCCTCGCTCAGCCTTGCGGGGCGGCTCGGCCCCCTTTCCTACTTCGTGCGGCAGAGCGAATACCGCAGCCGCTTCCAGGACGAGAACATCGCGCAGTTCGATCCCGGACGGCCGATGCGCCGCTACAGCCAGGCCTCGCTCGATTTCTCGACGCCGCTGCCGGGCAGTTCGCGTCTGCCAATTTCGATCATGCTCGATCGCAGCCAGTTCGACGATGGGGGAACCGCCTGGAACGCGCAGGCACGATCGGCGGTGCTGGTGGCGGGTACGATCACCGCCCTCGGTGTCCAGTATAGCCGCACCGCCACCCGCGGCACGACCAACCAGCAGATGAGCGTCAGTCTCGCGGCATCGCGGCTGGTCAATTACAATTGGCAGCTGCGCGCTTCGACCGACTACGATGTCGCCCCGCGCGCAGGGCTGCGCGATCTTGCGCTGACGGCGGACCGCCGCCTGTCGGATCGCTATGCCCTGCGCATGGGCATCGCGAAGTCGTTCGGCCAGATTCAGGATCTGACTGTTCAGGCGGGCATCGTCGCGCACCTGCCCTTCTCCGACATGACGCTTTCGGGCGATTACTCCACCCAGCAGAAGCGCTGGCGGGTGGGCCTGCAGTTCAATATCGGCGCCGCGTTCAACCCGCTGCGCAAGCGCTACGCCCTCACCCCGCCGGGCCCCGCCAACGGCGCGAGCGCTGCGCTCGAAGCCTTCATCGATGACAATGGCAACGGCAGGCGCGATCCGGGCGAGGAACCGGTACAGGGCATCGCAATCGAAGGCGCAGGCAAGCGCGTGGAGACCGATCGCTTCGGACAGGCCTTCGTCACCGGTCTGGGCGATGCGCATAGCGGACGCCTGCGCATCGATACCTCGAAGGTGGACACGACGTTCTATGCGGTTCCGCCTCAGTTCGTTGGCTACACTGCACGGGCGGGAGATGTCCTGCGCATTCCCTATCCGCTGACGCCGACTTCGGAACTGGTGTTCCGCATGCAACTTCGGCGTGACGACGGCACCCTGTCGGGTCTCGCCGCCGTCCATGTCTGGCTCGTGCCCGAGAAGGGCGAGCGGGTCTACGGCTCCACCGAGTTCGACGGCGCGGTGATGTACGAAGGGGTGCGGCCCGGTCGCTACCACCTCGAACTGGATGCCGATCAGGCCAAGCGTCTGCATATGCGCCTCGTCCATCCGGTCGAGGTCGAAGTGGGCACGCAGGGCAGAGCGGTGACCCATGCTGTCGAGATCGAGTTTGAAAGGACCACCTGAGGTGTCATTGCGGCTGTTCAACAATCTCGTGGCGTTCCTTGCTGCGTTGGCCTGGGCGCAGGGCGTCCAGGCCCAGACCTTCACGGTGAGCCTCGCTCCCACCGCTAACCTCGGGACGATCGTGTCTGCCGCGAGCGGCGTCACGACGTTCCGGGTCGATGACAATACCGGAGCGGTATCGACCCTGAGCGGAACCGCCGCGCGCCTGACCTCCGGCACCGTGCAGCCGATCGTGGCGAGCGTGACCTGCACGGGGACATCAACCCAGTGCAACCGGCAGGTGACCATCACGATTGCATCGGCAGGTACGCCGACAAACCGCGCGGGATCGCTCACCAACTTCACTGCAACAGCTGGCACCGCCTCGTTCGCATCGACGCCTTCGGGATCGAACCCGGTCACCTTCAGGCTCAACCCGATCGCAAGAAACTCCTCCGTCACGTTCTTTGTGGGCTATGATTTCCCCATCAAGGCAGACAATTCCGGAACGGCCACCGGGCTTTCGACGAGCCTTTTCTCGGTCACCCCGTCGGCTTCATCGGGCACCGGCACGCCCGGGACTGGCACGAGTTCGGCGACCGTCATCCGCTCGATCAACCTGACCAATTCAGGTACCCTGTCATTCGGGCGGCTCGTCCTGCCTGCTTCGGGCAGCCAGACGGTGACCTATAACCCAGCTGTGGGAGGCGTCAGGCTGAGCGGTTCGGGATCTGGCGGGAGCGTGCTGTCCTCGCCATCGCCAAGCCTTGCCGGCTTTGCCGTTTCCGGCGAGGGCGGTCAGGCCTTCACGCTGACGGTCCCGAGCTCCTTCACCCTCAACGGACCGGGGGGATCGACGCCGATCACCATCACCACCCTGCCGAGCGCCAGCGGTTCGCAGACGCTCAGTGGTTCTGCCGGGGCTGCCGGCAGTTTCAACTTCACCGTTGGCGGCAGCTTCCCGGTTACCTCGACCACAATGGGCGGGAGCTATAGCGGAAGCTTCGCAGCGACCGTGCAGTACAATTGATCCCGCCTACATAGCCCCTATCCGAGCTCGGGTTCAGACACCGGGCTCGCACACGTTGAACGAAGGGCTGCCCGGCTGCGGCGTGGCCGGTCGCCAAGCACGGCTGACGGTCTAAGTCAGCGCATGCGGCATAGAGGGGATAGCGGACACGATCTGCGCGACATCGTCTCGGGTTGGCTGCCACGAGCTGGCCAGCAAACACTGAGGCCCAAACAGCTGCATGACCGGCTCAGCGGATCTGGCCGCCATGGCAAGGCCATCCGCAAGCGGATCGGCAACCGTTCCATTGTGCCCGCGCAGGTGGCCTATCCAGGCGCCCAATCCGGCAAGGATCGCCGGGCAGGTCTTTCCATGCGCGGCGTTGTCCGCGAGCGTGGCCAGCCAGCGCTGGGGGAGCTTCTGGCTCCCGTCCATGGCGATCTGCAGCAACCGGTGGTTCAGCGCACGATTGTCAAAGCGCGCGATCAACGCCTCGGCATAGGCCTCCAGATCCTGCCCCGGCGCAGCGACTATCGTCGGGGCGGCCTCCTCGCGCATCAGTTTCAGCGCCAAGGCGCGCAGTTCCGGGTCGGCAACCGCCTCGTGGACAAAGGTGTGCCCGCGCGCGAGGCCGCAATAGGCGAGCAGCGAATGCGCACCGTTGAGCATGCGCAGCTTGGCCAGCTCGTAGGGCGCGACATCGGCAACGATCTGGGCGCCTACCGCATCCCAGCGCGGACGAGGCCCGGCAAAGCGGTCCTCGATCACCCACTGGCTGAACGGCTCGGTCACGACGCAGGCCTCGTCAGTCAGCGCAGCGAGGTCCGCGCGGAGTGCAGCCCGGTCGGCATCAGTCGTCGCCGGCACGATGCGGTCCACCATCGTGGAAGGGAACGTGCATTGCGCGAAGCACCATGCGGCAAGATCGGGGTGATGACGCGCGAGGTACTGGCCCATGAGGTGCTCCAGCACCTGGCCGTTGGCAGCCAGATTGTCGCACGAAAGCAAGGTTAGACCCGCAAGCCCTGCCTGCCGCCGCCGTGCAAGCCCTTCGGCAAGGAAGCGGTAGACGCTCCCCTCATCCGCCAGCCCAAGATCGAGATCGCCGCGCGCGTCCCGGCAATAGCCTTTCTCGGTGATCGTCAGCGTGACGATCCGCGTCGCTGGCGCAGCGACCGCGGCGATCACCGCTTCGGGATCCTTCCCCGCCACCAGCACACCGCGCACCGCGCCGATCACGCGGGTGCGCGCGGCCGTCCCGTCCCGCTCGGCGAGGGCGTAGAGCCCCGCCTGCGGGTTCATCTGCCGCGCCACCTCGGGTGAGCGCAGCGAGACGCCGAGGATCGCCCAGTCGCGGTCCCCGGCGGCCATCGCGGCGTCGGTATACCAGGCCTGATGGGCGCGGTGGAAAGCACCGATCCCGAAGTGGACAATGCCGACCGCTTGCGCGTCCCGGTCATAACCGGGCAGGCCGACGGACGCTGGCAACTGCGCCAGCGTTTGCGGCGAAAGGCGCGCCGGACCGGTCACAGGCGGTATGCCGCCTTGGCGAGGTTATAGGAGAGGTCAGCCGCCAGTTCGGCAGCTTCCCAATCGGCAATGCGGTGCTCGGCCACCAGTTCGGCAAGGAACCCGCAATCGATCCGCCGCGCCACATCGTGCCGCGCCGGGATCGAGAGGAACGCCCGCGTATCGTCGTTGAACCCGACCGTGTTGTAGAAGCCTGCCGTTTCGGTGGTCATGCGGCGGAAGCGGCGCATGCCCTCGGGGCTATCGTGGAACCACCAGGCCGGCCCCAGCTTGAGGCAAGGATAGTGCCCCGCCAGCGGGGCCAGTTCGCGCGCATAGGCGCTTTCATCGAGCGTAAAGAGAATGATCGAAAGCGCCGGGTTGTTGCCATAGCAATCGAGCAGCGGCTTCAGCGCATGAACGTAGTCGGTGCGCATCGGCATGTCGGCGCCCTTGTCGCGGCCAAGCGTCTGGAACACCGCATCGTTGTGGTTGCGAAACGCGCCGGGATGGATCTGCATGACCAGCCCGTCCTCGATGCTCATCGCCGCCATTTCGGTCAGCATCTGCGCGCGGAACAGCTCGGCGTCATAGGGGTTGAAATCACCCGAGACGATGACCTCGAACAGGCGCTCCGCCTCACCGCGCGCCAGATTGGCGGTCAGCGCGGTGGGGTGGCCATGGTCGGTGCTGGTCGCACCCATCGCGGCGAAGAAGGCGCGGCGCTTGCGGTGCGCGGCGAGATAGCCGGCCCAGCTCGTGCAATCCTCGCCGGTCAGGTCCGAGAGCAGGTCGAGGTTGGCGCGGAACCCCTCGAATTCGGGATCGACCACCGGATCGGGCCGGTAGGCGGTAATCACCCGCCCCTGCCAGCTGCTCGCGCGGATCGCGGCGTGATGTTCGAGGTTGTCGAGCGGGCTTTCCGTCGTCGCCAGCACCTCGATATTGTAGCGCTCGAACAGCGCGCGCGGGCGGAAGGCTTCGCTCGCGAGGGCAGATGTGATCGCATCGAAGTACTGGTCGGCAGTCGCTGCCCCAAGCTGGACCGTCAGCCCGAAGCATTCGGCAAAGACCCAATCGAGCCAGAGCCGCGAGGGCGTGCCGCGAAACAGATGATAGCGCTCGGCAAACAGCCGCCAGGCGGCGCGCGGATCGACATCCGGATTGCCCACCCCGAGATCCTGCAGCGCCACGCCTTGCGAGTAGAGCATGCGGAACACGTAGTGATCGGGCACGAGCAGGAAGTCGGCCGCGTTGCCGAAGCTCTCGTTCCCGGCAAACCATGCGGGATCGGTGTGGCCGTGCGGGCTGATGATCGGCAGGCCCCGCACCGACTCGTAAAGCTCGCGCGCCACGGCGCGGACGGCAGGATCAGCCGGGAACAACCGGTCGGGGTGCAGTTCGAGCGGACGGATCACGCCGTCGCCCTCGAATAGCGGTCGCGCTTGGCCTGCGCGGCGCGGCGCGCTTCCTCGATCTGGCGCTCCTCGGTGGCGAACAGCAGGCTGTCGATCACCTGGCTGAGGTGGCCGCGCATCGCCGCCCGTGCCGCCGCCGGATCGCGCGCGCGCAGCGCGCCGAGGATCGCGGCATGTTCGTCGACCACCGGCTTTATATTTGCCGTGCGCGCCTTTTCGTGGAGCAGCGCCGCCTCGGGCGAGGTTGCGCGCAGTTCCCACAGGCGCTCGATGGCATCGTGGATCGCGTTGTTGCGCGTCGCCTTGGCGATGGCGAGATGAAACGCGCGGTCCGCCTGTTCGGTGCCGCGCGGATCATTGTTCTCGCGCGCAATCGCCTCGACCAGCCTTTCGATCTCGGCGAGCTCCTCGTCGGTCACCTGAGTCGCCGCCAGCGCCGCTGCCTCGCTTTCGAACAGCAACCGCGCCTCGGTCAGCTCGAACGCGCTGACATTGAAGCCGGGCAGATCCTCGCTCCCCGGCAGGCGCTTCACATAGGCGCCAGAGCCGATGCGCACCTCGACCAGCCCCTGCACTTCGAGCGCGATGATCGCCTCGCGCACGGTCGGCCGGCTCACGCCATACTTGATCGCGAGTTCTCGCTCGGCAGGCAGACGCGCCCCGACCGGATACTGCCCCGAGGCCAGTTCCTCGGTCAGATTGCGAGCCAGGTCTTGATAAAGCCGATCCGGGCCCTTCTCGATCTCACTCATGACACCTCCAATGTGGTATTACCAATTTTCTTGACAGGCCTGACTAATTTGGTCAAGTCGCATCCTACACGCTCCACTACCGAATGCACAGGGATACCCATGAAGATTCTTTCCGCCCGTGTGATCGTGACCTGTCCGGGTCGCAACTTCGTCACGCTCAAGATCGAGACCGATCAGGGTGTCCACGGCATCGGCGATGCCACGCTCAACGGGCGCGAGCTCTCGGTCGTCGCCTATCTCGAGGAGCATGTGATCCCCTGCCTCATCGGCATGGATCCGCGCCGGATCGAGGATATCTGGCAGTACCTCTATCGGGGCGCCTACTGGCGGCGCGGCCCCGTCACCATGCGCGCCATCGCGGCGGTCGACATGGCGCTGTGGGACATCAAGGCCAAGATGGCCGGGATGCCGCTCTATCAGCTGCTCGGCGGGCGCAGCCGCGATGGCGTGATGGTCTATGGCCACGCCAACGGCAGCAACATCGCCGAGACGGTCGAGGCGGTCGGCCACTATATCGACATGGGCTACAAGGCGATCCGCGCGCAGACCGGCGTGCCCGGCATCAAGGATGCCTACGGCGTGGGCCGGGGCAAGCTCTACTACGAACCCGCCGACGCCTCCCTCCCGTCGGTCACGGGCTGGGATACGCGCAAGGCGCTCAATTACGTGCCCAAGATGTTCGAGGAACTGCGCAAGACCTACGGCTTCGATCATCACCTGCTGCACGATGGCCACCACCGCTACACGCCGCAGGAAGCGGCCAATCTCGGCAAGATGCTGGAGCCCTACCAGCTGTTCTGGCTGGAGGACTGCACCCCGGCCGAAAATCAGGAAGCCTTCAAGCTGGTGCGCCAGCACACCGTGACGCCGCTGGCCGTGGGCGAGATCTTCAACACGATCTGGGACGCCAAGGATCTCATCCAGAACCAGCTGATCGACTATATCCGCGCCACCGTGGTCGGCGCGGGCGGCCTTACGCACTTGCGCCGCATTGCCGATCTGGCCAGCCTCTACCAGATCCGCACCGGCTGCCACGGCGCGACCGATCTCTCGCCCGTCACCATGGGCTGCGCGCTGCATTTCGATACCTGGGTCCCCAACTTCGGCATCCAGGAATACATGCGCCACACCGAGGAGACCGATGCGGTCTTCCCGCATGACTACTGGTTCGAGAAGGGCGAGCTCTTCGTTGGCGAAACGCCGGGCCACGGTGTCGATATCGATGAGAAACTGGCCGCCAAATACCCCTACAAGCCCGCCTATCTCCCCGTCGCGCGGCTTGAAGACGGCACGATGTGGAACTGGTGAGAGGACACCCATGATGCACAAGACCCTGCTGGCCGCAACCGCACTGGTTGCCCTGACTGCCGCCGCCCCCGCCCCTAATTCCGGCCCGAATTCCGCCCCGCTCGGCCTCAGCCGCCTCGCCAAGGTGGCAACGGTCGATGCACGCTATCAGGCCTACAACATCGAGATGGTCGAGGTGACTGGCGGCCGCTTCTGGGCGCCCTATGGCGGCCCGGCAGACGAGCGCTATCGCCAGCGCCCGCCGATCGACCTCACCGATGCGCGCCTGATCGCGCTTGCCAAGGCGCTTGGCCCCAGCCTGCTGCGGGTCAGCGGCACCTGGTCCAACAACACCTATCTGGAGGCCGAGGGCGAGCACCTTTCCGCCCCGCCCGCAGGCTTCGTTCAGGTGCTCACCCGCGATCAGTGGAAGAACGTTGTCGCCTTCTCCAGGACGGTCGATGCGCCGATCGTGACCAGCTTTGCCGTCAGCAACGGAACCCGGGGGCCCGATGGCGTGTGGACCCCGGTTCAGGCCCAGCGGCTCGTCGATCTCACGCGCGAGGCGGGCGGCACGATCCGGGCGGCCGAGTTCTTCAACGAAGCCAATATGCCCAGCGCCGCGCCGCAGATGCCCAAGGGCTATACGGCGGACAACTACGCCGCCGAGTTCCGCATCTTCCGCGATTGGGCGCGCAAGGCCGTGCCCGGGATGACGATCCTCGGCGTCGGCGGAGTTGGCGAGGCCGGCCTGCTCAAGGACGTGCCGGTGCCCGCCGAAATGGGCTCGCATGTCAGCAGCGAAGACATGATGAAGCCCAATCCGAACAGCCTCGATGCCGTCTCCTACCACTTCTACGGCTCGGTTTCCCAGCGCTGCAAGGGCCTCGGCATCGGCACGGCGGCCAAGGAAGACGCGCTCACCGCGCGCTGGCTCGACCTCACCGTGCGCGACTACGACTATTACGCCGCGCTGCGCGACAAGTACGAGCCGGGCAAGCCGATGTGGAACACCGAGACCGCGCAGGCGGCCTGCGGCGGCAGCCCCTGGGCCTCGACCTTCCTCGACACTTTCCGCTACCTCAACCAGAACGCCGCGCTCGCCCAGAAGGGCCTGCAGGTCATCATGCACAACACGCTGGCTGCCAGCGACTATGCCCTGATCGACCGCGACACGATGACCCCGCGCCCCAACTACTGGGCAGCAGTGCTGTGGAAGCGCACGATGGGCGCCGCTGTGCTGGCTTCGCCGCGCTCGCCCTCGCCTGCGCTGCGGCTCTATGCGCACTGCCTCGTGGGCAAGCCCGGCGGCGTGGCTGTGCTGGCTATCAATACCGGCGAGGCGGCGCAGACGATCGCTCTCGGCGGCAAGGCGCTCGGCTGGACGATGACCGGCCAGCCCATCGACACGCGCAGCGTGCTGATCAATGGCAAGGCGCCCGCGCTGACACCGGATCTCAAGCTGACCGGGCTGGAAGGCACGGCCATTTCGGGCAAGGCCGCCCTCCCCGGCCACGCCATTGCCTTCTACGCCGTCCCCGGTGCGGCCAATCCCGCCTGCCGCTGAATGACAAGAAACTGCCCGCGGGCCGTGCTTGTCGGCGAGGCCATGCTGGAGCTGTCGCAGGACGGCTCCAGCTGGCAGCTGGCTTACGGCGGAGACACGCTCAATACCGCGATCCATCTGGCGCGCTCCGGGATCGACACGGCCTACCTGACCGCGCTCGGCACCGATCCGTTCAGCGCCGATCTCAAGGCGCGCTGGGCCGCAGAGGGGCTCGATACCAGCCACGTGCTGGCCGATCCCGCCCGCAATCCCGGCCTCTACGCGATCACCTGCGATGATGTGGGCGAGCGCAGCTTCACCTACTGGCGCGGCGAAAGCGCGGCGCGGCGGGTATTCTCCTGCGCGGGGATCGACGCTGCGCTGGCTGCGGCGGAATACGCTGATCTGCTGGCCTTTTCATTGATTTCACTAGCCATTCTTCCGCCAGAAGGCCGCGATTCACTGCTGGCGCTGGCTGGTATGGTTCGCCGGCATGGCGGGCAAGTGGCCTTCGATGGCAACTTCCGCCCCCGCTTGTGGGCCGATCCTGCTGAGGCGCGCGCTGCGCGCGATGCCGCCATCGCAGTCGCAACCATCGGCTTGCCGACGCTCGAAGACGAGACCATGCTATCCGGCGAGCGTGATGCCGCAGCGGTTGCTGCGCACTGGCAGGGGCTCGGCTGCACGGAAACCGTGGTCAAGCTGGGGCCGGAGGGCTGCAGGCTGCCAGACGGCGAAACAATCGCTCCTGCCAAAGTCCTCCGGCCTGTCGATACCAGCGGCGCGGGCGATGCTTTCAACGCAGGCTATCTCGGGGCGCGGCTGCGCGGTGAATGCCCTGCCGATGCAGCCAAGGCGGGTCACGCCTTCGCCGGCTGGACGATCATGCGGCGCGGTGCGATCCCGCCGCGGGATCTCTGAGCAGCAGCCACAGCACCGCCGCCGCGACAAGGTCCAGCCCCGCCAGCGCCACGAACAGCGGGCCATAGCCGAACAGGTCCGCGCTCTGCCCGATCAGCAGCGTGAACAGCATACCGCCAACCCAGGCGCAGGTGCCCGCCATGCCGCTCGCCGTGCCCACGGTGCGGCTGTCGAACACGTCGGCGCAGAGCGTGATCAGCGCGCCGTTGAGGAGCTGGTGGGCAAAACCGCCGATGCAGAATAGCGCTATGGCCATGCCCGGCGTTGTCGCAAGGCCAAGGCACCCCGGCCCCACCATGCACAGCGCGCCGAGCGTCATCGTGATCTTGCGCGAGGCAAGCAGCGAGCTGCCGCGCTTCATCAGCCAGGCGGGCAGAAGTCCGGCGGCAAGGCTGCCGAAATCGGCGGCCAGAAACGGCAACCACGCCCACATCGCGATGGACTTGAGATCGAGCTTCCACACCGCGACGAGATAGAGCGGGATGAAGAAGTTGAAGGTCTGCCATGCCGGCTCGGCCAGGAAGCGCGGCACGCCGATCGCCCAGAACAGGCGGCTGCGCAGCACGCCGGAACGCGTCGCCGGGCGCGCAGCGTCAGGCTTGTTGGCGGCGGCCAGCGCATCGCGCTCGGCCTGCGAGAGGCGCGGATGGTCCGCCGGATCGCGATAGGCAAACCACCACAGGCCCGCCCAGATCAGGCTGAGCCCGCCGGTCACCAGAAATGCCGCCTGCCAGTCCCACGCCAGGATGCAGAACGCCACCAGCGGCGGCGCGATCATGTTGCCAACGCTGGTGCCCATCTGGAACAGGCTCGTGGCGAGCGGCCGCTCCTGCGGGGGGAACCACTGCGCGACCGTCTTGCTGCCTGCCGGGATCGCAGCAGCTTCAGTCGCGCCGAGCGCTGCGCGGAAGGCGGCAAGGCTCATCCAGCCGGTGGCAAAAGCGTGGGCCATGTTGCTCAGCGCCCAGCCGATCGCGAAGACGAAGAAACCGACCCGCGTGCCGAGCGCATCGAGCACCGCGCCCGCCACGGTCTGCATCACGGTATAGCTCGCCTGGAATGCCAGCACGACCCAGCTGTACTGCTGGGTCGTCATGCCGAATTCACTTTTGAGCGTGGGAGCCGCGACGGAGAGCGTCGAGCGCGCGAGGTAATTGAGGATAGTGCCGAGCGTGATCAGGCCGATGATCCACCAGCGCAGCGCAATGCCGAAGCGTTTATCGGCTGGACGGTCCTGTTCGTGCACGGCGCAGTGTACTCCAAAAAGTCCGGACCGGAAGGCATGCGCTTTCCGGTCCGGCAGGGGTGGAAATCAAGGCCCGGGGGGACAGGCCATGACGCTTCAGAACCGGACGCCGAGCTTCAATCCTGCATAGCGCTGCGAATCCCGCGTCTGGAACTGGTAGACGACGTGGGTATCGTTGCTCGCGCTGCCGCCAAGCACGCCGTAGCCATCGGAAAGGCTGGCGGCATAGTGCTTGTCGAACAGGTTGTTGACGAAAGCCGTGAGGCGCACCTTGCCGAATTCGACGCCGAGGCTGCCGTTGAGCACGCCGTATCCTTCCTGCACCAGCAGCGGATTGCCGAGCAGGTCGAAGTTGACCGAGCTCTGGTGCTGGTAAGTGAGGATCGCGGTGCCCTTCACATCCTCGCCGAGCGGGAATTCCGCCGTCGCGCCGATGTTCCACTTCAGGCGCGGGGAGTTGGGCAGGCGGGCGCCGGAACGGTCCTGCAACGTGCAGGTCGTGCGCGGGCTGGCAGCGGTGGCCGGGGCGGCGGCAACGCAGGGGCCGACGAGCGCCGAGGCCGTGCCGTTCCAGACCTGGCCGGTCTGCCCCGCATAGCCTTGCGCCGCCGGGAAGCTGCGCATGATCGCATCAGTATAGCTCGCGCCGGCATCAATGCGCAGCCAGTCGGTAGGCTTGGCCGTCAGTTCGACTTCGAAGCCCTTGGTGCGCAGCTTGCCAACGTTGTTGAGCACGAACTGCGGCGCTGGCGGATTACCGAGGAGGACCGCCGACTGGGCTTGGAAGTTGTTGTAATCGGTCAGGAAGCCGACCACGTTGAGCTGGATGCGGTTATCGGCAAAGCGGCTCTTGAGGCCCGCTTCCCACGAGGTCGAGGTTTCGGGACGGACCGGACCGACACCGAGCAGACCCGGGCCGGTGCCACTCAGCGATCCATCGATGCGCGCGGGGTTAAAGCCCGACGTGATGTCATAGGCATAGCCCTTGTAGCCGCTGGAAACGCTGCCGAAGACCATGATCTGACGCGCCAGTTCCTGCGCGATCGAGACCTTGTAGGTCACCACGCTGTCGCTGTTCGTGCCGCGGCACAGCGGGTTTCCGGCCAGGCAGGTGTTGGCCGTGGCGGACCCCAGATTGTTGTCGAAGGCAACGCCGATCTTCTCGTGGTTGTAGCGCACGCCGCCGCTGATCGTCGTCTCGGTCGGCAGGGTGTAGTCCACCTGCGCGAAGATCCCGATGCTCTCGCTGCTGTTGCGCGCGGACCAGTCCGCCGCGGCAACGACCGGCCCGCGCTGGAATGCGCGGCTGGTCTTCGCATTCGAATAGAACGCACCCGCAACGTACTTCAGCGCCGAGCGACCACCCGAAACAAGGCGCAGTTCCTGCGTGAAGTTGGTCGAGTGATAAGGGCCGCTCTGGACGAGGCCGCCGCTGCGCGCACCACTCGTCAGGCCGCCGAGAACATCCAGATCGGTGCCGTCGAAATCGGTCTCGAAGTGGAACTTCCAGTCCTGATAGGCGGTGACGGAAATGAGGTTCGCAAAGCCGAGATCAAGGTTGAACTTGCCCGCAATGCTGGCGGTCTCGTTGCGGGTGGCACCAGCCGTGTCGACCCGTGCACGGTAGTTGTCATCGCCAGGCGTGATCCCGGCAAGGCTGGGCAGCAGGGCCAGCGCCGAGCTGCCGAACACGAGCGGCGTGCCGGTGCCGGAAATGCTGCGGATCGTGTTGGTAGCGCCGTCCTGCACGGCCTTGCCGTAGGCGCCTGTCAGCGTGAAGGTCAGGTTGCTGCCAAGCTCGGCGCGCAGCTTGGCGCGGAAGCCGTAGTTTTCCTGATCGTTGAGCTTGCGCCCGCTGGTGAGGTTGCGCACGTTTCCGGGGAAGTCGTGATAGAAGCCGGTCACGCGCAGACCGACGCCGTCCGAAAGCGGCACCGAAACGGCCGCCTCGGTGCGAACGTCGCCGTCGGTTGCCGCGGTCACGTTGAGCATGCCCTCGAAATCGCGGCCCGGATCCTTGGTGACGATATTGACGACGCCCGCCGAGGCATTCTTGCCGAACAGCGTGCCCTGCGGCCCCTTCAGCACTTCGATGCGCTGGAGATCGGCAAGGTTGTCAAACGCCTGCGCCTGCTGGACGACCGGCATGTCGTCGATGATCACCGCGACGCTCGGCTCGACCCCGATCGAGAAGGCGAACGTGCCGATGCCGCGCAGGATGATAGAGTTGTTGGGCGACGTGGTCGTCTGCGTGATGGTGAGCGCAGGGGCCGCGCGGGTCAGATCGGAAAAGTCCGACAGCCGGGCGTTGGCAATCGCCTCGCTCGACAGCGCGGTGACGGCCGCCGGAACCGACTGGAGGTTCTGTTCACGCTTCTGCGCGGTAACGACGATCTCTTCGAGCCCGGCCGGGCTGGCGCCAGCATCGGCGGCCTGCTCCGCAGCCGGCTCAGCCGCCGGCGTGGCTTCCTGCGCCAGGACCGGCTGTGAAAGCGCCATGGCGGAAAGCCCGGCAAGCAGGAAAAACTTGTGCGTCATGGCATTCTCCCAGAATCGGATTACCCTTCTGGCCTGACCAATTATTTGTTTTGGTCATTTATGTCAATCCGAGTCATAAAACCAATCGGCCAGATCCCTTGAGCCACATCCGTGCGGGCCGCTAGCCTGCCATGCACCGTGGGGTGCTGGCTGGCGGATTGGTTAGTGCAATTGGTTTTCTCAAGCTGACTGGTTGCGCCTGCGCCCGGCAGTCCGCGATGGAGACCCCGGCCAGACCGCCAAACGTCGCCGCTTCGGCTGCCTTAGCAAGCAAGTGCTCAGCCCCCCCCTTTAGACGAGGGGAACAGCTCGATCTGTAGATGAAGTTGGTAGCTGTGGAGGGACACTCCCACGACACGGGGATAATGATTGCAATAGGAAACGCCGTAAACGAGCTGACATTTCGGCGAAGCTCAGGTATCCACGATGCGGCGAAGGCTTCAGTTTCACAAGCGGGTACAGCAATTAGCTCACGAATGGCGACCAGCACTGCGTCCAACTCCTCATCAGTGATTTCAGCATAGTCGTGACCGCAGTTGAGTGCGACGATCTGAGCATGAGGCGGGAGTATCGCTGTAAGGCGTGGCGAAGGCGGACCATATTCGTCAGAGGTGCCCTGCATAATGAGGAGTGGCTTCGTAACCTTGGTGAGATGACAGGTACGATAGCTTTCTGGCGGGTTCTCCGGGTGTTTGAAGGGATAACCGAAGCAGCAGACACTCGCGACCTTTCGGTTTTCCGAGACCTTCGTAGCCATAATTCCCCCAGCTGAGTGCGTTATCAGGTGGACCGTGTGAAATGGTGAGCGATTTAAAAAACGTTCTAGCTCCTGTGCTGCCGTGAGCGGTTCTGGCCGAAACAGGGCTCGAGCAAATGCCCAACGCTCCTTCCCGCAAAGGACCATCACCCCTTTAAGAAGGAACCTGAGCATTCGAAGATGGAATGGATGCCTGCGATCGAAACTCGCTGCGACTGCCGGCCAGAGTTGGGCTAATCTTTCGTTGATCCGGTCGGAAGCCATGATGCGGGGCGAGGTGAAAGAGCGGACGCTCAATCGATCAGCTCTGAGTGCCGCTGCCACCTTTTCAAGTGCATCGGATCGCTTGGTGCGATTGTTCCGACCGACAAAAATGATCCCGACAGAGTTCGGCATGTGAAACAGTAGCCCCAGCCCACATAGCGTCCAGAACGCTCGACAGCTTCAAGGGATAGCTCGCACCAGCATCGTGCCGCTGCAACCACCGCGACAGCGCAATCTTGAGCTACTCACAATCAGTCGTGTCACACGACCATTCCGCAACCGAACAAACCAGCTCCAACCGACGATGATCAGCCTGATGGAAATTGTCGGTCATGTATCCTATCCACCGCGGATATCGGACAAAGACCCAACAGGCATCGATCAGGGCAGATCATCCTATCCTGTCTGAAAGAGCACAAAATGCCGACAGCTGAGCAATTGCAGAAATGGAGTTCGGAAAAGGAGCTTCTGCGCGGGATGCTTAAGAAGCGTGTGAAGCCCACATTTTCGGTCCACGACAGTCAGCCTTATGGGGAAGTAGATGTGTTTTCGTCAGAATTGGACACTGGCGAGTTTTACCGGGTCAATGTGCCAAACCAAACATGCGAGTGTCGTGAATTTGCATTCAGAAAGGGTTTCCCAACGAACCACCTAGGTAGACTCTGTAAGCATTTGTACCGCCTTTTATTTCGAGAAGGCTATGAAACATATAAGAAATATGCACACGCAGAATTCGACGCCCCGTCACTGAGCCTGATACGATCCTCGATGAAGCGAGGGCCAATCGGGATATACAGGTTGCAATTTTCAGAAACCTATCGCGTCGACGTTCTGATCGATTTGCCATTTTCAGGAGAAATTGAGTGGATACGTGTTGCAGATGGCGGCATCGTTTATGGATGGAACATCGCCGAGCGCAGATGGTCATATGGTGAAGGGCCATCTTGGCGGGCCGGGGTGAGAGGCGTATTGCGCCATATCTCACGGATAGAATGGCATCCCGAAAACCTATTGGTCCAAGTCGTAATCAAGGACTAAACGAGCGCCTTGAAGCGCCACCTTTGCGAACCAACCCAATCGGACATGAAGTCTGTACAGCGCCCAGAACGCTGATCAGCTTCAAGGATAGCTCAACCCAGCGCCTCGACGCTGTAGCAAGCCCAGCAGCGCAAATTTGAGGCACTCAAGATCAGTCGTGCCACACGACCATTCCCGACTGAGCCGAAACACCGTGCCAAAACCGCACCCGAACACCGCGTTCGCACAGCCCAAAACCGTGCGATAAACCGTGTGAATGGTTTTGCGCTGCCCCGAAGGGGTTAAGGAACTGATTTTTATTGGTTTTATGGTAGCGGAGGAGGGACTCGAACCCCCGACACGCGGATTATGATTCCGCTGCTCTAACCGGCTGAGCTACTCCGCCCCGAAGGGAATGCGGCCACGGCCAGCCGGGCTGGCAGCGCTGCGCAGGCGGGCCTATTAGGCGGGGCTTGGCGCGGGGTCAACCGGAGAAATGGGCCTTTGGGGCCGTCTTTTCAGCGTGCCCGGCCGCGGAAGGACCACTGGCCTGCGTCCTCCCACGGACCGCAGAGCCAGCGGTGCATGGCAAGGCCCGTGAAGGTGAAGCGCTCGGCCCGAAATGTGGCGGAAAGCGAGGCCTGTAGCGTCCTTGCCTCCATGCGGGTGACCTTGTTCTGGATGGTCACGTGGAGGCGCGGCTCGCCCTGATCCTGCAAGGTGAGCATCCCGTGGAAATGCTCCGCGATCATCCCGCGCAGATCGAGCAGCGCGGGGCTTTCGATGGCCAGCGCCGTACCTGTGCCCAGATCCATCACACCAGTGAGCGCGGCAGGAAGCGGCGGCATTTCAGCTGCGAGCGCAGCCAGCAAGCCGCGCGCTTCGTCCTCAAGGGAAGGCGGCAGCGCGCGCAGAAGCGTGACGTGTGCCGGTACCTGGTTGCGTTCGGGAGGGTAATGCGCGCGGCGCAGGCCCTCGGCCCTGCCCTGAAGCGCGGCGGGCAGTACCGCGGTGACGACCAGCGGCGCCCGCATCATAAGGCCCTAGAGATCGCCCCGCGCGCGGCGGAGGGCGAACCAGCGTGCCACATTGGCATTGTGCTCCCGCAGGGTGGCTGCAAAGACATGCCCGCCCTTGCCGTCTGCGACCATGTAGAGAACGTTGGTCTGCGCAGGGTGCAGCACCGCCTCGATCGAGGCCTTGCCGGGATTGGTGATCGGCGCCCGGGGCAGGCCGACCATCGTATACGTGTTGTAGGCGTTTACAGCCTGGATCTCGGACTGGCGGATGCGGCGGCCAAGCGGCTTGCCCTTCGTGATCGGGTAGATGATCGTGGGGTCGGCCTGGAGCATCATCCCCTGCCGCAGGCGATTGGAATAGAGCCCCGCCACCATGCGCCGCTCCGAGGGCTTGCCGGTTTCCTTCTCGACGATCGAGGCGAGGATGACCGCTTCTTCCGGGCTGCGCGCAACGGTATCGCTCGCGCGTTCGTCCCACAGCTTGGCAAGCGTGCGCGCCATGGCCTGCTGCATGCGCGTGACCACTTGCGTACGGCTTTCGCCCCGCTGGAACGCGTAGGTATCGGGGAGCACGGATCCCTCCCTGATCGTCGGCACAGGCCCGGTCAGCAGCGTCACCTTGGCAAGGCGCTCCTCCACCATGATCGCGGGCATGCCTTCAGGAACGGTGACCATGCGGCGCACTTCGCCGCCCTCACCCTGCAGGATTGCCAGTACCGCCGAACCACTCGCATAAGCGGGAATTGAATACTCGCCCGCCTTCAGCGGCTCACTGCTGCCGAGCAGGCGGGCGCGGGTGCGGAAGGTTCCGGCCGAGGCGACCACCCCTTCCGCTTCCAGCTTTTCCGCCACACTGGCAAGCGTAGCGCCATCCGGCACGGAAAAGGTCGTGTCCTTGGCGAGCGGACCGCTGCCATACCAGCCATAGAGGAAGTGGACGCCATAGGCGCCCACCACCAGCAGCACGGCCAGCATGATGATCCTGAGGCGGCCTGCACTCTGCATCTGATGCCGCCTCCTGCGCTTCGGGCTCAGATCGCCTTCACGATCACGCTGGCGTTGGTGCCGCCAAAGCCGAACGAATTGTTGAGCGCGGCGCGCACGACGCGCTTGCGGGCGACCTTGGGTACGAGATCGACGCCCTCGGTGCCCTCGTCCGGATTATCCAGATTGAGCGTCGGCGGGACGATCTGATCGCGGATCGCGAGCACGCAGAAGATCGTTTCGACTGCACCGGCGCCGCCGAGCAGGTGGCCGATGGCAGACTTTGTGCTGCTCATCGAAGCGCCGGCCAGATCATCACCAAGCACGCGCTTGATCGCGGCGAGTTCGATCGTGTCCGCCATCGTCGAGGTGCCGTGCGCATTGACGTAGTCGATATCGCCCGGGCCCATGCCAGCCTTGCGCAGGGCCATGCGCATCGAAAGCTCTGCACCCTTGCCTTCCGGGTGCGGCGCAGTGACGTGGTAGGCATCGCCCGAAAGGCCATAGCCGACCACTTCGGCATAGATCTTCGCGCCGCGTGCCTTGGCGTGCTCGTATTCCTCGAGAACGACGACGCCGGCACCTTCGCCCATCACAAAGCCGTCACGGTCCTTGTCATAGGGGCGGCTCGCCTGTTCGGGGCGATCATTGTAGCTGCAGTTGAGCGCGCGTGCCTGTGCGAAGCCGGCCACGCCCAGCGGGTTGATGGTGCTCTCCGAACCGCCCGCGAGCATCACGTCGGCATCGCCGTCGCGAATCATGCGCGCGGCATCGCCGATCGAGTGCGCGCCCGTCGAACAGGCGGTGACGACGGCGTGGTTGGGCCCCATCAGGCCGTACTTGATCGAGACCTGTCCGGAAATGAGGTTGATCAGGCGGCCATGCACGAAGTGCGGGGAAACGCGGCCCGGACCCTTCTCGTGGAGAACGATCGATTCGCTCTCGATCCCCGGCAGACCGCCGATACCCGAGCCGATCGAGCAGCCCGTGCGCATCTTGAGATCGTCGTCCATGTCGGTGAGGCCGGCGTCTTCAAGCGCCTGACCGGCGGCATCGATGCCATAGACGATGAACGGATCGACCTGGCGCTGGACCTTGAAATCGACCCGCTTGTTCGGATCAAAGCCCCAGGGGTGATCAGCCGGCTTCACTTCGCAGGCGATCAGGCACTTCTGCCCCTCGGTATCGAAGCGGGTGATCCGCCCCGCGCCGGACTTGCCGGCGATGAGGTTGGCCCACGTGGTTTCGACATCGGCCCCGATCGGGGTGACGAGGCCAAGTCCGGTGATGACGACACGGCGCATTGCAGTCTCCGAAACGCCCGCCCCGCTATGGGCGGGCGGACCTGTAAACACAACAGGCCCAGACCCTTGCGGGGCCGAGCCTGTCGATACCCCGACGGATCAAGACCGGGGGACGACCGACATTCCCGTCATGCCGCCGAATGCGTGCACGAAGGGAAGGTGCGGACGGGTTGGCAATCCGAAAGGATCAGCCCTTGTTGTCGTCGATGTACTTGATCGCGTCCGACACGGTGGCGATCTTCTCGGCCGCGTCATCAGGAATCTCGACACCGAATTCTTCTTCGAACGCCATGACCAGCTCGACGATATCGAGGCTGTCGGCACCGAGATCGTCGATGAAGCTCGCGTCTTCGGTGACCTTGTCGGCCTCTACCCCGAGGTGCTCGACAACGATCTTCTTCACGCGGTCGGCGGT
>CANGJI010000004.1 GCA_947454135.1 Sphingomonadaceae bacterium | reverse complement strand
GCACGCTTGTCACGAACGAACACGGCGGCTTCATGCTTGGCGGCGATGCCCGCGCGCTGCTCAAGGGTGAAGGGCGCCTCGATCTCGTTGTCGCGCCCAAGGCCGAGCGCACGTCGCGCCGCCGCCGCGGCGGAGATGTGGAGCCCAATCCTGTCGGCGATCCCTTGTTCGAGGCGCTGCGCACGCTCCGCCGCGAACTCGCGCAGGAAGCGGGCGTCCCGCCTTACGTGATCTTCCACGATTCCGTCCTGCGCGACATGGCCGCCCGTCGTCCCGCCAGCTTGCAGGACCTCGGCGCAATCGGCGGCGTCGGCGCGCGCAAGCTGGAAGCCTACGGCGACCGCTTTCTGGATGTGATCCGGCAGTTCTGAAGCGCCGCACCAACATCAAGCCGCTTCATTCAAACCGCAAGACCGCGCCTGCCCGACTTCCAACCTTCGTCATTCCAACTCTCAAATCTCGTCATTCCCGCGAAGGCGGGTATCCAGAGCCCCCGCGCACGGCGCCAGCCGTCCTGGATTCCCGCCTTCGCGGGAATGACGAGGTGGGACAGTCTGGGCTGGAATGACGAGGTGTCAGAAGGGGGCCGAAGGCCTGAGCGGGAAGGACGAACAGGTCCGTCGCTCAGAACGGCAACCGCGCCCCGTCCCACGCATAGAGCCCGCCGCTGTCCGCCGGGGTCAGGCCGTCCAGCACCCCCAGCAGCGCTTCGGCTGAAAATGCCGGCGTGAACAGCTTCCCCTCGGCCACGCCGCGCTGGAAGGGGGCGGAAAGTGTGGTGTCGACCGTCCCCGGATGCAGCGTCACCGCGATGGACTGCGGATGCGTGCGCGCCAGTTCGAGCGCGAGGTTCTTCACCAGCATGTTGAGCGCTGCCTTGCTGGCGCGATAGGCATGCCAGCCGCCCAGCCGATTGTCCGCAATCGAGCCGACCCGCGCCGAAAGCGCTGCAAACACCGCTCGCCCGTCCCGCCGCAGCAGCGGCAGCGCATGTTTGGCGATCAGTGCGGGGCCGATGGCGTTCACCGCAAAGAGTTCGGCCATGCCTTCTGCGCTCAGCGCACGGTACGATTTCTCGGGCCCGGTCCCGTCCGCGCGGGTCAGCCGGCCGCTCGCCACGATGATCAGATCGAGCGGGCTGCCGATCTCCGCGCAGGCGGCAGCGATGCTGGCCTCGTCCGTCAGATCGAACGCGGACGAGCGCAGCTTGCCTCCGCCCGGCCCGGCGCCGCTGCGCGATCCGGCGTATACTTCCCCCACGTCATCACGTGCGGCCAGCGCCTCCGCCAGCGCCCGGCCAATGCCGCCAGAAGCGCCGAACACCGCGCAGCGCATGAGAGGGGAGGTTGGTGTCATGCTTTTCGCTTGGCCCTCCTGGCCGGCCCTGTCGAGCAGGCCCAAGAGGCAGATGCGCAGGCATGTGCTGTATTATCTTGCCAATACAGCTTGCGAAGCGGCCCCCGGCACGCCACATTGCCTCCCCATAGGCCCAACACGGGAATGAGACGCGAAGCCATGGCCAGCAATTCGACCGATACCATTGCCCCGATCACCCTCACCCCGCCCGAGCCGGTGCCGGTGGTTGCACCCACGCAGGCTGCCGGCCTCGTGCCGGTGGCAGACGATACCAAGTCGAAGCTCGAAGCGCGCGCCGAGGCGTTTGTCGCCGATCTCGTCGCGCAGGATGCGGCGAGCCCGGAATTCGGCAAGCGCGTCGATCAGCTGTCCAACATGGGCCGCAAGGAGATCGCGGCGGCTGCTGGCATGTCGAACCGCTTCCTCGATCGGCCGGTGCGCGCGATGGACAAGGATTCGGGCGTCGGCGCCGATCTCGCCGCGTTGCGCCGCACGGTGGAAGAGCTCGATCCGGGCCGCCAGGGCAATCTTTCTGCCCCGCGCAAGATCCTCGGCATCATCCCCTTCGGCAACAAGCTGAAGACCTATTTCGACAGCTATCAGTCCTCGCAAGGCCACATCAAGGCGATCCTCGACCGTCTCGCCTCGGGCAAGGATGAGCTCCTGATGGATAACGCCGCGATCGATGTGGAGCGGGGCAAGCTGTGGGAGGCGATGGGCAACCTCGAGCAGATGATCCACATCTCCAAGGTGCTCGATCAGAAGCTGGAAGATGCCGCCAACGACCTTGATCATACCGATCCGGCCAAGGCCAAGGCGATCCGCGAGTCTGCATTGTTCTACACGCGCCAGCGCACCCAGGACCTGCTGACCCAGATGGCCGTCACGGTGCAGGGCTACCTCGCGCTCGATCTGGTCAAGAAGAACAACGTCGAACTGGTCAAGGGCGTCGACCGTGCCGGGACGACCACGGTTGCCGCGCTGCGCACCGCTGTTACCGTCGCGCAGGCGATGACCAACCAGCGCCTTGTCCTCTCGCAGATCACCGCGCTCAACACGACCACCGCGAACATCATCGATTCCACCGGCAAGCTGCTGCGCGAACAGACCGGCAAGATCCACGAGATGGCCGCTTCGTCCACGATCCCGCTGGAAACCCTCCAGCGCGCGTTCCAGAATATCTACGAGACGATGGACACGATCGACACCTTCAAGCTCAAGGCGCTCGATGCGATGAAGCAGACGGTCGACACGCTCTCGGGCGAGGTCGAGAAGTCCAAGGGCTATATCGCGCGGGCAGAGGGCGCTTCGCAGGCCAAGCTGGAGGGTGACGCCACTTCGCCGCTGCTGAGCCTGGAGGGCTGACCTGCCAATGGCGGAATCTGCGAGCGACAGCAGCCGCATCCTCGCCGAAGCGCGTGCCAGCCTGCAGCGCCAGCAGGCCGGCGGGCGCCGCGTGGGAGGCAAGTCCATCGGGCGGCGTTCGGCCGAGCTCAAGCGCCTGCACATCGCGCGCAAGGCCGCGCGCATGGCCTTTGCGGTGATGGGCATCCTGTTCGCCGCGCTTGTCACCGGCCTCGTGATCGACGGGATCGGCTTCACCGGCATCGTCATCACCTTCTTTGCCATTGTTGCCGCGCTTGCCCTGCTGGGCACTTTCCCGCGCATGAAAGTGCCCGAACTCGGCATGCTCAATCGCGGCGATGTCCGCTCCATGGTCGCGCGGACCGAGCTGTGGCTCGAAGCCCAGCGCCCTGCGCTGCCGGCCCCCGCGGTGAACCTGATCGACCAGATCGGCGTCCAGCTCGATGGCCTCGGCCTCCAGCTTGAAGGCGTCGATCCTGCTGAACCCGCCGTTGCCGAAGTGCGCAAGCTGGTGGGTGAGCATCTGCCCGGCATGGTCGAGAGCTATCGCCGCATCCCGGCAAACCTGCGCCGTGAGCAGCGCGACGGGCGCACCGCCGATCAGCAATTGACCGATGGGCTCGGCAAGATCAGCGCCGAAATCGATGCTGTCACCCGCCAGCTCGCCGCGGGCGATCTCGATGCCCTCGCCGTGCGCGGGCGGTTCCTCGATTACAAGTACGGAGACGGACTGGAGCAATCCGCGCCCCAGCTTGTCGCCCCCAAGGCTGAGAACTGATGCGCGTCTCGATCCCCCACACGCTCGGCAAGGACGAACTGCGCCGCCGCATTTCCGCGCGGCTGGGGCAGGCGGAGGACAAGGCCAGAGGCATGCTCGGCAGCCTTGCCACGGTGGAAACCAGCTGGGCCGACGAGGACACGCTCGATGTCGTCGTCAACGCCATGGGCTACACGATCCCCTGCAGCGCCACCATAACGGACGCCTCGCTCGATTTCGAAGTGGAGATCCCCACCGGCGCTGGCTTCGCGCGGCGGATGATCGAGAGCGCGGTGCGCGAAAAGGGCGAGAAGCTGGTCGGCTAGGGCGCCGATCGTGCATCCACCAGACCTCGCCATTGCGTCGCTGTGTCCGCAATGACGAGGTGATGTGACGAGGTGATGGGCCTCAAGCCGCCAGGCTGTAAGGCTCGATCTCTCCGGTGAGGTACAGCTTCTTCGCCTTCGCGCGGCTGAGCTTGCCCGAGCTTGTGCGCGGCAGCGTGCGCGGGGGCACGAGTTCGATCACGCAGTTCATGCCGGTGATTGCGCGCACCTTGTCGCGGATCGCGTCGCGCAGCTTCACGCGCTCTTCGGGGTCGGAGACGCGGCAGTGGACCAGCACCGCCGGGGTTTCCTCACCGTTTTCGGTCTCGACCGAGAACGCCGCGATGTCGCCCTGGTGGAAGCCGGGCAGCTGCTCCACGGCCCATTCGATGTCCTGCGGCCAGTGGTTCTTGCCGTTGATGATGATCATGTCCTTCGCCCGGCCGACGATGAACAGGTAGCCCTCCTCATTGAGGTAGCCCATGTCGCCGGTATCGAGCCAGCCATCGACCATGCAGGCCTCGGTCGCTTCCGGATCACGGAAGTAGGAGTGCATGACCGACGAGCCGCGGCACCACACCTTGCCGATATGGTGGTGGGCGAGCGGTTCGCCATGCTCGCCGCGCACTTCCAGTTCCATGCCGCGCACGGCCTTGCCGCAATTGACGATGGCGCGGTAGCGGGCAGGGCGGGACAGATCCCGGGGCGTGCCGGAGAGGCGCTCTTCCTCGACGAGTTCGACGCGAATGCCTTCGCCCGGCGGCATCAGCGTGACTGCAAGGGTCGCCTCGGCCAGCCCATAGCTCGGCAGGAAGGCGCTTGCCTTGAAGCCTGCATCGGCGAATGCGTTGACGAAGCTCTGCATCACGTCGGGCCGGATCATGTCCGCCCCGTTGCCGGCGACGCGCCAGCGCGAGAGGTCGAAACGTTCGGCCACGTTGCTCTGGCTGGAGATGCGGCGGGCGCAGATGTCATAGCCGAAGGTGGGCGAGTAGGACATCGAGGTGCCCTTGTTGCGGCTGATCAGATCCAGCCACGCCAGCGGACGGCGCGCGAAGTCCTCGGTCTTGAGGTAATCGGCCGAAACCTGGTTGGCGATGAGCGAGAGGAAGCAGCCGACCAGTCCCATGTCGTGATACCACGGCAGCCAGCTGATCGCGCGGTCGCCGGGCTGGAACTTCATGCCGTGCGAATGGCCGGCAAGGTTAGACATCAGGGCCCGGTGGGTGACGGCGACGCCGTGCGGGAAGCGCGTGGAGCCGCTGGAATACTGGAGATAGGAAATCGCGTCCGGATCAGGGGTCGGGAGCGCGGCGTCGGCAGGCTCTGCCGCTGCTGCGAATTCCTGCCAGGTGAGGCCCTTGCAGCCGCAGCGCTCTGCCGCAGCGGCGCAGATCGCGGCGATTTCATCCGGATAGAGCAGCATCGCCGGGTCGGAGCTGGTGATCTGCACCGCCAGCTGTTCGATGTAGTTGTCCTTGCCGCCGAAGCTGGTCGGCAGCGGCAGCGGCACCGGCCAGGCGCCGGCATACATCGCGCCGCAGAACAGCGCGGCGAAATCGGCGCCCGTCTCGGCGATCAAGGCAATGCGGTCACCCGGCTGGATGCCCATCGCGATCAGGCGCTGCGCGGCAACCAGCGCATCGGTGCGCAGCTCGGAATAGGGATAGACGTGCGCGAGCGTGCCGCGCGCATCATGGAAGTTGAGCCCGCAGGGGCCCTGTGCGGCGAAATCGAGCGCTTCGCAGAATGTGTCGAAATCGGCGAACCGACGCGGACGCCCATCGTCGTTGGGCGTGGGAACGAGCGCGGCCTTGGCGGCGGCGTCCAGGACAGTCATGCGTTACCCCGTTTATAGTTCTGGGTTGATCTCGAAAGGGGCCCAAACGGCCTGTTCTGTCTCCGCAGCAAATTGCGGGATGTTTCCATTTACGCGGGACTGTGGCACGAATGTGGCATGGCGTTTACGAGTTCTGGGCGCGCGTCGGGCCGAACCGCAGGGACGCGCCAAAAAACCCCGCTTCCTCCGTTGGATAAGGCCGCGCTCGATGCGCTGGCGCTGACCTATGTGGCGCGTTTCGCGACGAGTTCGGGGCGGCTGGCCGCTTATCTCAAGCGCAAGCTGCGCGAACGCGGCTGGGCGGAGGAGATACCGCCGGACGTCCCCGCCATCATCGCGCGCATGGCGGAGCGGCGCTATCTCGATGATGCCGCTTATGCCGCCGCCAAGGGCGAGGGCCTGAGGCGGCGCGGTTATGGCGCGCGGCGGATCGACAGCGCACTGGATCATGACGGCATCGCCCAAGGCCTGCGCGCGGCTGCGCGCGGCAGCGAGACCGAGCGGCGCCATGCCGTGCTCGCTTTCGCGCGGCGCAAGCGGTTCTGGCCCTATTCAGGTGAACCCTGTCTTGATCCTGCCATGCGCCGCAAGCATCTGGCGGCCTACCTTCGCGCGGGACACGGGCTTGACCATGTGCGCCGGGTGATGGATGCGCGGGATCTTGATGACCTCGAGGAATGGGCTGACGAGAATGCAGAAGTCGATTTTGAATAGGGCTGCCAGTCTCGCGCTGCTGATCGCTGCGGTCGGCTGCTCGCCGCTCGCCGCAGGATCGACGAGCGCGCAAGGGGCGGCTGCCACCGCGCCGGCAGCGGAGCTTGCGGTCCATCCCATCTCGGGCCTCACCGTCGTGCCGCTGACCGTGACCACGGCCAAGGGGCCGCATGCCTTCAAGGTCGAGGTCGCGTCCACCCCCGGCGAGCAGGAGCGCGGCTTGATGTTCCGCACCGAGATGGGGGCTGACGAGGGCATGATCTTCCCGATGGACCCGCCGCGGCCTTCGGCGTTCTGGATGAAGAACACGGTGATCCCGCTCGACATCATCTTCATCGGGCCGGACCACAAGGTGCTCAATATCGCGGCCAATGCGGTGCCCTATGATCTTTCGCCGCTGCCTTCGGACGGCGCTGCGGCAGGCGTGCTCGAACTGAACGGCGGGCGTGCAGCGGAAATCGGCATGAAGCCGGGCGATCTCGTCACCTGGTGAGATCGAGCAGGGCGAGCGCACGGCCTTCCCGCCGAGACCGCTCGCCCCAATCCGGCGATGGACAGCGCCCGCGCGAGATCGCGCCGGTTCAGTCCATCCGCCGCTAACTGAACCTCCTCTTGCCCAACCCCCCTTTCAGACGCTAAGCGCGCTTTCCATGAGCATCCTCGGCAAGATCTTCACCTGGTGGGACGGCGCCACCTTCGGCACCATGCTCGACAGCGCGCGCAACGGCGTGAAGGTCGGGCAGGACGCGCAGGGCAACACCTACTTCCGCGCGCGCAAGCCCTATCCGAAGGGCCATCCCTTCGCGGGGCGTGAACGGCGCTGGGTGATCTACAACGGCTCCAACGATGCGAGCCGCGTCCCTGCCGAATGGCACGGCTGGCTCCACGGCAGCTTCGACGGCGTGCCGGAAAGCAACCTGCCGCCGCCGCGGATCTGGGAAGCTGAATTCACGCCCAATGCGACCGGCACCTCTGCCGCATACCGCCCGCAGGGCGCGCTCGAGCGCGGCGGCAAGCGGGCCCGCGCCACGGGCGACTACGAAGCCTGGTCGCCCGAAGGCTGATGCGCCGCACCGCACCGCTGCTGCTGACGCCACTTTTGGCAGGCGGCTTGCTGGCGCTGTCTGCATGCGGTGGCAACAAGAACGCCGAAGCGCCGCCGCCCAGCGAGGCGACCCAGGGCGCGGGGCCGGCAGCGAATGCCTCGGGCGTCGTCGAGAGCGAGTTCGGTACGCCGGTCAAGGACCGCGTCGCCACGCTCGGCTTCCTCAACAAGCGCAACAACATCACCCAGATCGTCCAGCTGAAGAGCGGCGAATCGCGGCGCATCGGCAATGCGATCATCAAGCTCGCCACCTGTGAGCGTACCGCGCCGTGGGAAGACCCGCCGGAGACCGGCGCATTCGTCCAGCTCTTCGTCGAGGAGCGCGCGACGACCAAGGAAAAGCTCGCCTGGCACAAGGTCTTTTCGGGCTGGCTGTTCAAGAATTCGCCCGCACTCAACGTGGTCGAGCACCCCGTTTATGACGTGTGGGTCAAGGACTGCGCGATGAAGTTCCCCGGTGAAGAGGAAAGCCCGGCCGCCGCCGCATCGGCGAGCAGCGCGGCAAAGCCTGCGGGCAAGCCGCCAGCAGCGGCAGCCACTGCTGCGCCCGCCGTGCCGGACGCTGCCCCGGCTGACGATTCGCCGCCGGCCTGAGGGCCTGCACTCGGCCCCAGCGCTGCCTGCAGCATCTCAAGGTAGCGCGCCTGCGTGATTTCGATCGCTCCCAGCGAGACAAGGTGCGAGGTGGTGAACTGGCAATCTAGCAACTGGGCCCCTCCGCGCCGCAGCGCCGCGACCAGCCAGGCCAGCGCGACCTTGGAGGCATCGCTCGCCCTGCTGAACATGCTTTCGCCGCAGAACACCCGGTCGAACCCGACGCCGTAGAGCCCGCCAACGAGCACTTCAGGCGCGCCGGTGCCGTCCTGCCCGGGAATGCCCTGCCAGACTTCGATCGAATGGGCATGCCCATGGCGGTGGAGTTCGCGGTAGCTCTCGGCGATGCGCAGGCTGATCCAGCTATCCTCGGCATCGATGCGCGGCGCGGCGCAGGCATCGATCACCGCATCGAAGGCTTCGTTGCAGGTCACGCGGAAGCGCCCGCGGCGCAAGGTGCGGGCGAGGCTGCGCGAGAGATGGAAGCCATCGAGCGGCAGGATTGCGCGCATCCGCGGCTCGACCCAATAGACTTCAGGGTCGTCGCGGCTGTCCGACATCGGGAAGATACCGGCACGATAGGCCTGCAGCAGAAGCTCGGGCGGAATGATCGAGGTGTCGTGACGTGACATCTTTGAAGCACTGTTCTTTGGTTGCGCTGGCTGCGTCAACCCACTAAGGGCGCTTCTCCGGCACAGGAGTGTAGCTCAGCTGGTAGAGCATCGGTCTCCAAAACCGAGGGCCGGGGGTTCGAATCCCTCCACTCCTGCCACGTAATTTCCACTCGCGTGGAAACGGCGGCCGCTTTTGTTTCAGCAGGGCTGAAACAGCCATGATCGCGCGCCAGTCCCAAATTCGTGAGTTTCCGTTCTGGTGTCACCTGTCATGGTGACGGCCAAACCGCATCCTCTTGCCGAAAGCGCCCCGCCATGAACGTCAAGGCTTATGCCGCCCACGCCGCCGACCAGCCGCTCGGGCCCTTTATCATCGATCGCCGCGAGGCGGGCCCGGACGATGTGGTGATCGAGATCGCCTTTTGCGGCGTCTGCCATTCGGATCTCCATACCGTGCGCAGCGAATGGGGCGGCACGCTCTATCCGTGCGTCCCGGGGCACGAGATCGTCGGCACGGTCAGCGCGGTCGGCAGCGCCGTCACCCGATTCGCGGCTGGCGATCTGGTCGGCGTCGGCTGCATCGTCGACAGCTGCCGGACTTGCGCCTCGTGCGGGGAAGGGCTGGAGCAGTTCTGCGAGAGCGGGATGACCGGCACCTACAATTCGCCCACCCGCGATGCGCCGGGCCACACGCTGGGCGGCTATTCGCAGGTCATCGTCGTCGATCAGGCCTATGTTCTGGCCATCCGCCACCCGAAAGAGCAGCTCGCCGCGGTTGCACCGCTGCTCTGCGCCGGGATCACCACCTGGTCGCCGCTGCGCCACTGGCAGGCCGGGCCGGGCAAGCGCGTCGGCGTCGTCGGCATCGGCGGGCTCGGCCACATGGCGGTCAAGCTGGCGCGCGCGCTGGGTGCGGAAGTGACCGCGTTCACCACCAATCCCGCCAAGGAACCGGTGATCCGCGAGCTTGGCGCGCACCATGTCGTGGTCTCGACCGACAAGGCCGCGATGAAGGCCGCGCGCGAGAGCCTCGATCTCATCATCAACACCGTGTCGCACAGCCACGATCTCGATCCCTACCTCCTCACGCTGGCGCGCGACGGGACGATGGTCATGGTCGGCGGGCCGGAAAAGCCGCACCCGATGCCCACGCTGTTCCACTTCCTCACGCGCCGCCGAAGCCTTGCCGGCTCGCTTATCGGCGGCATCGCGGAAACGCAGGAGATGCTCGATTTCTGCGCCGAGCACGGCGTCGTCTCCGACATCGAGCTGATTCGCATGGAAGAGATCGAGGGCGCCTACCAGCGGATGCTCAAGAGCGATGTGCGCTACCGCTTCGTGATCGACACGGCGACGATCTGATCCGCTCACGCGGATGGCGGCACCAGCCCGCTCCCCCGCCCGGCCACCCAACGGAATTGTACGTTGTGCGTGGCCGGGCTGGTGTCGTCCGGTACGCGCCCTTCCGCGCGTGCCGCAAACGACTCGTCCCACCTTGCCAACGGCGTGCCTAACGCTTAAATGCCGTGCTTCTTCCGACATCGGAAACTTCACCTGCCCCTCCCGGACCTGTCCGGGGCGGCGATGAGGCCTAGCCGGAAGCCGTGAAGGCGCCCCTCCCGGCGCAAGCGAGAGCAGGACTACGTGATGGCAAAGATCAGCCCCGGTGAATTCATCAACCAGGTCCGCGCCGAAGCGCGCAAGGTGATCTGGCCGACCCGCGCCGAGACGACGTCTACCGCGATCTTCGTCGGCATCATGATGTTCATCCTCGCCGTGTTCTTCCTCGGTATCGATTCGATTTTCAGCCTGATCGTGCGCTCGCTCCTGTCGTTGGCTTGATAGTCGGCGCCTGATCACGCACTCCCCGATTTTCCCAAGGACTTAAGTCATGGCTCGCTGGTACATCATTCACGCCTACTCCGGCTTCGAAAACAAGGTGAAGGAAGCCATCCTCGCCGAAGCCGAACGCATCGGCCTGTCGCAGCTGGTCGAGGCGGTCGAAGTGCCGACCGAAACCGTGACCGAAGTGAAGCGCGGCAAGAAGGTCCAGGTCGAGCGCAAGTTCATGCCGGGCTACGTGCTCGCCAAGCTGGCGATGAACGACGACATCTACCACCTCGTCAAGAACACGCCCAAGGTCACCGGGTTCCTCGGCAACAACAACAAGCCGCAGCCGATTTCCGACAAGGAAGCCGCCCGCTACTTCGGTGCGCGTGAAGCCGCCGCTGCCGAGCCGCGCAAGCAGGTGCTCGTGGATTACGAGATCGGCGATTCGGTCAAGGTCAACGCCGGCCCGTTCGCCTCGTTCAACGGCACCGTGGAAGAGCTCGATTTCGAGAAGCAGCGCGTCAAGGTCGCCGTCTCGATCTTCGGCCGCGCGACGCCGGTCGAGCTGAGCTTCGAGGAAGTCGAACTCGTCAAGTAAGGGGTGGCTGTGCCGGGTTGCTCCGGCACATGCCAATCCGCCGGTTTCGAGGAACGGCTACGGCTTGATCCCGTAGTGCGCATAGAAGTGCCCCACGTCAGGGTACACCGTCTTCGCCGCCTTGCTGAACGCCGCTGCCTTGGCCTTGTCGCCCATGCGGTCGGCCACGATTCCGGCCATGAACAGTGATGCGGTCTGTTCCGGCTCCGCCGCCAGCGCGGCTTCGTAGTCGGCCATGGCCTCCTTCAGGCGACCGGCGCGGAAGTGCACCAGCGCGCGGCTGTCCATGTACATCGCCGGGTCGGAATCGAGTTCGATCGCCTTGTTGCAATCGGCCAGCGCAGTATCGAGCGCGGTGTTGCGCAGGGCGAGGTACCAGCAGCGCGCATTGCGCAGCTTGGCCGATGAGACGCGCTTCTCCAGCGCCTCGTCGAGCATGGCGAGTGCCTCATCATGGCGGTCGGCCTGCTCGAGCCGGTCGATCTTCTCGAGGAAGTTCGACATCCCGTCGTCGGTCGTGATGTCGAGATCGGCCGAGAGCAGGTCGAGCCCTTCGTCGACCTTGCCCGCCTCGATCAGCTCGTAGGACAGCGTGCTGCGCGCGTCTGCATTGCCCTGTTCGAGGTCATAGGCCGCCTGCGCGTCGGCGAGCGAGCCGGCGCGGTCGCCGATCTTGCTGCGCAGGTCCGAACGCTTGAGGTACCGGTCTGCCGAGGCGTCCACGGTAATCGCGCGGGTGTAGTCCGCTTCGGCTGCGGCCCAGTTGAACAGGGTGCGCTCGAACCACGCCCGGTCGGTCAGACGCGTGGCGTCGTCGGGCTTGTCGGCAATCCGCGCGTCGAGGATCGCGCGGACCTTGGCGAGCGCCGGGCTGCCCTTGCGCCGCGCCACGTCGTCCCACCACTTGGGGTAGTTGGGATCGAGCGAGAGCCGGGCCGTACGGTCCATCGCGTCGGAGATCGCCTTGGCGGTGCTGCTCGCCTTGTCGGGCTCGATTTCGGCGCCGCTCTCGCGCGAGACGATGTCTTCCGACAAGGTGCCGCTGACCAGCGCGAGGCGCCGCTGCCAATTGGCGGCGGGGAGGTCGAGCATTCCGGGCTCTGCTCCGCTGAGGGTCACGCCCTTGCCGCCATCCGGCAGGGTCCAGGCCGTGCGCAGCTTGGCGTGCCAGGGATCGCTGATCAGCGCGGGGATCGCGCGCCATGCCGCCCGGTCGCGCGGCGCGTCATAAGTGACCTTGAGGCCGGGCGGAACGGCCAGCGCATAGTGCCCGTCGCGGTATTTCCACTCGGGGTAGGCAATGCCGTCGAAATCGAGCGTCCACACTGCCGCATCGGCATCCCACACCGACCGCGCCTTGCCGACGAAGGTATCGCCGACCCAGTTGGTCGCGGCCTTTTCGGCAAAGCTCGTCAGCTTCTCGTCGTAGTTCGGGCCGGGATCGACCTTGTAGGACGCGGCATAGGTGCCGTTGTAGCGCAGCGTGAGGTGATAAGGCGTGGCGAGGTGCGGCCCGGCGGTCATGTCGTAGGCAAGGTCTGCCTCGATATCCGGCCGGGTATGCGCGCGCAGCGGCAGCGCGAACAGTTCGGGCTTGCTGCCTTCGATCGAGCCGCCCATCGGCAGCACGTAGCCATAGCGCGGCACGTCGCGGATATCGGCAAGGCGCGAGCCGAGCATCGTGCCATCAAGCCAGAAGTCCTCCTCGCCCACACGCGCGTGGACGAAGACGTGATCGAACGCGAGCGCAGCCGGTACCATATCGCGCACGGCATCGCCGCGTTTGCTGTTGGCCATGACCGGTTCGGCCTTGATGCCCAGCCGGTCGAGTATGGCGAGCAGCAGCAGCGTCTTGGCCTTGCAATCGCCGTAGCGCTTGGACCACGTGTCGGCCGGAGCCTGCGGCACATAGTTGCCGTTGCCCATCGCGATCAGTTCATAGCGCACTTCGTCCTGCACCAGCCGCAGCGCATCGGCCATGCGGCGCACCGGATCGGGTGAGCGGGCGGCGATGGCATCGACGCGGGCGGCAAGGTCGGACCCGGGCGCGATCGTGCCCTTCACGGCATAGAGCGGCCCCATCACCTTGGCGACCGAGGCCCAGTCCGGGAAGGTGGTGAACTGGATCAGCGGCAGCGGAGTGAACCGGCTCGGCGCGTTCTTGGCCGCATCGGGCAGCTTCGCCACGGGCAGCGGCACCACGATCTCGCTCCAGACCGCGTCGATCGGCTTGGGCACCGGAGTCACGCCCGGCGCGAGCGATTTCACGGTCAGCGGATTCGCCGTCTTCCAGACCAGCCGCGCTCGGCCGAAGCCGACCTTGATCGGGGCCGGCAGCAGCACCAGCCCGTCCTGCACGTGGCCCGCTAGTGCGCTGTCGCGCTCGGACAGGCTGAACACCATGCGCAGCACGTCGCCCACGCGCAGGTCTTCGATATGCTTGACCGCGGTGAGCTGGCCATCGACCATTAGCCGTTCCAGCCCCGCCTCGCGCCGGATCACGGTGATCCCCTCACCCTTGCCAAGCGCATCGATCACGGTATTGCCGCGGATGATCTCCAGCTTGTGCAGCGTGAGGTCGCCATGATCGGGCTGCCAGCCGAGCGTGAGCGTTCCCATCTGCAGCAGCGCCTCGGGGCTAGAGGCCTGGCGCATCGTGTCGATATAGACGGTGGTGGTGTCACCATCGACCTGCACCTGCTCGTCGAAGCGCACCGCGCTGTCGGCCTTGAGCACGGGCGGGGCCTGGTTGACCCACGCCGGTACGGGCGCGACGAGAACCTTGTCTCCGGCCTGGGCCGCAGTGCTGGCGAGCGTGGAAATGACGACTGCGCCGAATAGCTGTTTGTGCAAGTGGGGCCCCGGAAAATCGATCGAAGAACTAAGGGATAACCGAACACCGCCAAAGCGCAACGACTGCTCGCACCGATTTGGGCTGCACTCTTGTCGCGGCCCGCTCCTGCGGCTGCCCATTGCCAAACCCGCGCTCCCCCGCTATGCGCGCCCACTTCCGGCGAGGGCTGCCCTCGTCTGATTCCGTGCGGGAGGATGCCCAGTTCTGTTGGGCTGCATCCGTCTGACCGCTCACTCTGCGGAGCCTTTCCGGCTCCAACAGGACGAAAGGAGGCCAATCGTGGCCAAGAAAATTGATGGTTACATCAAGCTGCAGGTTGCAGCTGGTGAAGCGAAGCCCTCGCCGCCGATCGGGCCTGCGCTCGGTCAGCGCGGTGTCAACATCATGGGTTTCTGCAAGGAATTCAACGCAGCGACTCAGGAAGTCGAAAAGGGCACCCCGCTGCCCACGATCATCACGGTCTATTCGGACAAGTCGTTCACCTTCGTGACGAAGACGCCGCCGGCGACCTTCCTCATCAAGAAGGTTCTCGGCCTCAAGTCCGGCTCGAAGGAGCCCGGCAAGATCTCCGCAGGCAAGATCACGCGCGCCCAGCTCGCCGAAGTCGCTCAGCTCAAGATGAAGGATCTGAACGCCAACGACGAAGACGCGGCGATCAAGATCATCGAAGGCTCGGCTCGCGCCATGGGCCTGCAGGTGGAGGGCTGATCCAATGAAGATGACCAAGAACAAGAAGGCCCTCGCGGAAAAGCTGGGCGACAACCAGAAGCTCTATGGCGTCGATGAGGCGATCCAGCTCCTCAAGGATCTGAAGCGCACCAAGTTCGACGAATCGATCGAGGTTGCGCTCAACCTCGGCGTCGATCCGCGCCACGCTGACCAGATGGTCCGCGGTATGGTCACGCTGCCCTCGGGCACCGGCAAGGACGTCAAGGTTGCCGTGTTCGCGCGCGGTGACAAGGCTGAAGCCGCTCTGGCCGCTGGTGCCGACAAGGTTGGCGCCGAAGACCTGCTCGAGGACATGCAGAACGGCAACCTCGACTATGGCCGCGTGATCGCGACGCCCGACATGATGGGCATCGTCGGCCGCCTCGGCAAGGTGCTGGGCCCCAAGGGCCTGATGCCGAACCCGAAGCTCGGCACTGTCACGCCGAACGTCGCGGATGCGGTCAAGGCGGCGAAGGCCGGCCAGATCGAGTTCCGCGTCGAAAAGGCGGGCATCATCCACGGCGGCATCGGCAAGATGAGCTTCTCGAACGAGGCGCTGCGCGCCAACTTCGATGCGTTCGTCGATGCGATCATCAAGGCGAAGCCGGCTGGCGCCAAGGGCAAGTACCTGCGCAAGGTCGGTCTGTCCTCGTCGATGGGCCCGGGCCTCAAGGTTGACGTGGCGGAAGTCCACGGCGGCTGATCCGCTCTGCGCAAATCGCACAACGAAAGGCCGGGAAGGGTAACCTTCCCGGCCTTTTCGTTTGTCAGAAGGCGACCCAGGTAAACAGGCGCAGCGCGTTGTTGTCTGCCGCATTGGCACCTGCGCCGTCGTAGTTGTGGCGGGCGCCGTCGAACCGGCCATAGGCGGTGAACTGCGCGCCCAGCCGCAGCGCCGCGCGCGGCCCGAGCGGAGAATTGCCGGCACCCCACGGGGTATAGTCGATCTGCGCCATCACGCCGTTGCTGTCGGGCCGGCCGCTGCCGCCATAGAGAAAGCCGTTCGGCCGCCCGCCCGTGGCGAACAGGCTGACCGTCGCCCCGACCTTGCCGCGCCAGTTGTAGCCCAAAGTGCCGCGCCATTCGTCCAGCGTCACTTCGGCGCACTGCGCCGGTGCCAGAGCCAGCAGGCAGGTTGCGTGCAGGCCCGCTTTTTCATGCACATAGCGCATGTCGACGGTGAAGGTGTTGCCGTTGGCATCGGGCTTGTACCAGGACAGATCGAGCCCCACGTCCGAATAGTGGTCGGTCAGTCCGGTCGAACGGTCGCGCCCCGGATTGAGCGCGGCCTTGAGTGCGAAGGCGCCGACTTCGAGCGTTCCGCCTCCGGCAGTGTTATGCTGCCACGCCACCCGGCCATAAGGCGCGAGGCCGTGAATATCGCCCGGATCGGCGGGATCCGCGCCCAGCCAGCGCAAGGTGCCCGCTCGGGGCGAAGTATAGGCCCCGGCCTCGATGTAGAGCTTGTGGTCGATCCAGCTGTAGGTGGACAGGCCCAGCGTGTTCTGCGCAAGCCGCCCGTCGATCAGCGCCGCTGCGCCGGGCGTGCCCGATACCCCGGTATCTGTATAGGGAAAGCCCCAGGCAGGCGTCGTGTTCCAGACGTCCTGCGTGGTCGGACTGTTGTTCAGCGACAGGCCGAACACCGCGTCCTTGCCGAAGACCTTGCCCTGCGTGACCGCGCGCAGATCGACGTTGTCCCACGACCACTGCCGCCCGACCCCGTCATACGTCACTTGCGCAAAGCCGCCGAAATGCTGGCCAACCCCGCCCGCGAGGAAGATGCTTCCCTGATCGAAGGCGAAGTTGTCATTGCTCCTGAGGTGATCGGGTGCGGGCACCTGATCCTTGCGCGTATGCGTGAACGAGCCGATCGCCATCGCTGACAGCGGCACATTGAACGGCTTGGTCCGCAAGGTGTAGCCGCCCAGCTTGAACTCGCGCCCGAATGGTGTGAGCTGCGGCCCGAACCCGCCGACATGGCAGGCCTGGCAGGGCTGTCCGGTCTGCTCGGCATAGCTTGGCACCGCTTGTGCCGGGCGGGCGATGAGGAGCGTGGTGAGCGCGGCTGCCAGCGGCAGCATGGCGAGCGCGTGGCGGGTCTTCAGACGAATCGGCGGGTAACCCACAGCGATATGATCGCTTGGCATAAATGCAGCTCCATGCAGGTCCCGGGAGCGACGTAGCGCGGATCAGCCGCCCGCAAATTGGCGGATGTCAAAACGGTCTGATTATCGGATGAAGCGCTTGAGATTGGCCTCGGTGTAGCACTCGGCGACGAGGCTGAAGGCGCGTCCATCCGGCAGGCGCAGCACGGCCTTGTGGGACAGGACGGTCCGCGCCGGACATTCCGCTGCGCGGCCTCGGCGGCTCTCCAGCCGTTCGCGGTGGAAGCCCAGCGGCTGGACCACAGTGCCGAAAGGTGTCCTGGTCGTCTCCAGCGCCGTGTTCATCGCTGGCGTAAGCCGGGCGGGGACGTACCAGTTCTTTGCATCGGATAGTACCGTGCCGCCGCAGCGCAGGCGCACGTGGCGGAAGGCGATCGGCTCATCCAGCGCTGCGCCCAGTATCGCGCGCGTGGCGGGCGAGGCTGCCTCCTGCTCGCTGCGATCGCTGTCGGCCACGATTTCGGCAGGTGCGGCAATCCCTCTCGCCGCGCACCACTGCCTCAGTGCGGCGGTGGCGCTGTCGTTTGCGGAAAGCGTGTTTTCGAAGCGGGAGAGCGTAGGCGTACAGGCGGCGAGCGCGAGCGCGAGGCCCGCTGCGGCTGCGCGTCGCTTGATCAGATGCCCCCCGGCACCGCAGTGCGGCCAAGCGCGTTGAGGCCGTCCGCCAGCACTTGCGCAACGGTATCTAGCACCGTCTGATCGGTCGAGCGGATGACGAAGTTCGCGCCTACGCGCCCCTCGCGGAAGAACGGATAGCTGCCGATCTGGCATTCTGTGTGCGCCTTCTCGGTCTCGCGCAGCAGATCTGCCACTTCGCTCTCGGCAACCCAGCAGCCGACCGTGGTCGAAAGGAGCGGTGCGCCGCCTTCCAGTGTCCCTGTCAGCCCATCGAGCATCTGCGCCGTGATGCCGGGCACGCCCGCCATCAGGAACACGTTGCCCACCTTGATCCCCGGCGCGCCGGAGAGACGGTTCGGGATGAGATCCGCGCCTTCAGGCACGCGCGCCATGCGCAGCCGCGCCGGATTGATGCCGCCGCGCGTCTCGTAATAGCGCGTCAGCATCGCCTCCGCCTCGGGATGGATGACCACCGCCACGCCCAGCGCCTCGGCCACGGCGTCGACCGTGATGTCATCATGCGTCGGCCCAATGCCGCCCGTGGTGAACAGGTAGTCGTTGCGCGCGCGAAGCGCGTTCACTGCCTCGATGATCGCCGCCATGTCATCGGGCACCACGCGCACTTCGCGCAGCCGAATGCCCTGCACGCCAAGCCACGTCGCCACTTGCGCAATGTTCTTGTCATGCGTGCGGCCAGAGAGAATCTCATCGCCCACGACAATCAGCGCGGCGGTCCAGATACGGGATGCGTCAGTCATGCGCGCAGCGATAGCGCAATGCGGGAGGGGCGCAATGGGGCTTTGAGGGGAATGCGTTGCACCAAGCGAGACCGGCTCGCCTCTCACGCGCCACAGCGGGCGCGGGCATGACGAAGGCTATCGCAAAGGCGTGCGCCTACTCCGCCGGTTCGACCACTTCCCCAGCCGTCGCCACAGTTGCGCCATTTGCCTTGCCGAAGTGCATGATCCCGTCGTCGAGCGGGTTTTCCTTCATGTACTTGCGGTCCCAGACATAGTCCTGGTTGAGCCGCCACGGCATTTCCTTGGCGTTCTTGGGCTGGATCGCCAGGCCGCGCTGGATGTAGCCGGAAGACAGGTCGAGCGGGGTGTCGGGCGTCAGCGTGCTTTCGTCGGTCAGCACCGGCGTCGCGCTGTCCGCGCCGACGGCTTTCATGTGGTTGAGCAGGCGGCAGACGTAATCCGCGTCGATGTCCGCGCGCAACGTCCACGAGGCGTTGAGGTAGCCGAAGACCTGCGCGAGGTTGGGCAGGTTCGAATACATGCAGCCCTTGTAGTACCAGCGCTCGTTCATCCGCACCGGCTGGCCGTCTATGCCGAGCGCGATCTTGCCGGCCATGGCGAGCGCGAGCCCGGTGGCGGTGACGATCACGTCGCAGTCCAGACGCTTGCCGGACTTGAGCTGGATGCCCTTGGCGTCGATCCGCTCGATGTGGTCCGTCACGATGTCGGCCTTGCCGGCGTTCATCGCCTTGAACAGGTCGCCATCGGGCACGAGGCACAGGCGCTGTTCCCACGGATTGTAGGGCGGGGTGAAGGTTGCCGGATCGTACTTGGGGCCGAGCGCTTCCTGCAGCTTCTTCGTGAGGAAGTCCTTGACCTTCTGGGGTTCGTTGCGCGCGCGCTTGAACACGATGCTCTGCATCGTCACGTTCTTGAAGCGCGTGATCCGGTAGGCGAGCTTTTCCGGCAGGAACTTGCGCAGCGTGTTGGCAATGGCATCGCGCGCAGGGCGGATCGCGTACCACGTCGGCGTGCGCTGGAGCATGGTGACGTGCGCCGCCTTCTGCGCCATCGCCGGAACGATGGTGACAGCCGTCGCGCCGGAGCCGATCACGACGACGCGCTTGCCGGTGTAGTCGTAGTCTTCCGGCCAGAACTGCGGATGGATGATCTTGCCGGCAAATTCCTCACGGCCGGGGATCGCAGGATCGTAGGGCGTGTCGTAATCGTAGTAGCCCGAGCCGAGATAGAGGAACCGCGCAGTGGTGCGGCTGCGCTGGCCGTCCTCGGCCTCGGTGGTGATGACCCACCACGCATTCTCGCTTTCCCAGTTGGCGGAGACGACCTTGGTCTCGAACCGGATGTGCTCGCGGATCCGGCGCTCATCGACGATGCGGTTGAGATATTCGAGGATCGCGGGGCCATCGGCGATCGACTTCTCGTGCTTCCACGGCTCGAAGATGAAGCCGAGCGTGTGCATGTCGCTGTCCGAGCGGACGCCGGGGTAGCGGAACAGGTCCCATGTGCCGCCAAGCTGGGGGCGGCGTTCGAACAGGGCGTAAGTGCGATCAGGGCAGATCATCTGCATGTGCGCGGCCATGCCGATGCCCGATAGGCCCGCACCGATGATCGCGACGTCGATATCCGGCTGCCCGGTGCGCCGCGTGCCCTCGAAACCCATGCTGTCCTCCGCAGTTATTGACACGCATGATAGCAGCCGGGGGAATGATTGCCAGTATGTTTCAACGCTCGATTAAACCGGATGATTGCGCTTTGCAGGGCGCGGCGACAGAAGGGGACCATGCCGATCATCGCCGCGCGCCGCTACACAGAGGGGAAGGCCCATCCGTCTGCACTTGCGCTGACGGGACATCCCGTGCCCGAGGCAGCGCTGCCGCGCGGATGCTTCGATTGGATCGGGCTGGCCGATCCGACCGCCGAGGAAATGGACTGCGTCGCGCGCCAGTTTGGTCTGCATCCGCTGGCGATCGAGGACGCGCTCAACCCCCGCCAGCTGCCCAAGGTCGATATCTATGGCCGGCAGCTTTTCGTGGTGGCGCGCACGGCGATGATGCAGCCGGGCGGGGACAGCATAACCTACGGGCAGACCGCGATCTTCCTGGATTCGCGGTTCATCGTGACAGTCCGCATCGGTTCGGCGCGCGCGCATGCGGATTTGCGCCGCGCACTTGAGGCCGATGCCGAGCATCTCGCTGAGGGGACGGACTACGTTCTCCACGCGGTGCTCGATTTCATCGTCGATGGCTATCTGCCGATCGCCGACCAGTTCGAGGAAGTGGCGCACGCGATCGAGGAAGCGGCGATCGACCGGTTTCCCGATCCGGTGACGATCAGGCGCATCTTCCGCCTCCGCCGCGAACTGCGCCGGTTCGAGCGGATCATCGGGCCGATGGAAGAACTGACGCTGCGGCTTGCCGAGGCGGACCTGCCGGTGATCGACCCATCGGCCCGGATCTGGTTCCGCGACGTGCTCGATCACGTGCGGCGAGCCATGGCGCGCATGCAGAGCCTGAAGGAAACGCTGGCGGCCACGGTCGAGACTGCGGGCCTGCTCGAGCAGCACCGGCAGGGCGTGATCACCCGCCAGCTTGCCGCATGGGCGGCAATCTTGGCGGTGCCGACGGCGATTGCCGGCATCTACGGGATGAACTTCGACAATATTCCCGAGCTGCACTGGCGCTGGGGCTACCCCATGGTCTGGGGCCTGATCACGGTGATCTGTGGCGGATTGCTCTGGCGGTTCCGCCGAATCGGCTGGCTCTAGTCCGGCAGCCGCCAGTCGATTGCTGCGGCGCCCTGCTGTTCGAGAAAGGCATTGGCCTGGCTGAAATGGCGGCAGCCGAGGAACCCGCGATGGGCTGAAAGCGGGCTGGGATGCGGGGCTTCGAGAATCAGGTGCGGACCTGCGCTTGCCTGGCGGATCAGCGGGGCCTTGCTGCGCGCATGGCTGCCCCAGAGGAGATAGACGCACGGCGCGGTTCGCTCTGCGACGGCGCGGATCGCGGCGTCGGTGAACAGTTCCCAGCCCTTGCCCTGATGAGAGCCAGCTTGCCCGGCCTCGACGGTAAGTACGGTGTTGAGCAGCAGCACGCCGCGTCTTGCCCAGCTTTCAAGATGTCCGTGTGCGGGGCGGGGCAGGCCGAGATCGGCTTGCAGTTCCTTGAAGATGTTGAGCAGACTTGGCGGAACGGCCACACCGTGCGGGACCGAGAAGGCAAGGCCATGCGCCTGCCCTGGGCCGTGATAGGGGTCCTGCCCGAGTATCACGACGCGAACGGCCGGTAGCGGTGTCAGTGCAAGCGCAGCAAGGCGGCTCCCGGCGGGCGGGTAGATCTGCTTTCCGGCAGCTTCCTCGGTGCGCAGATAACCTCCGAGCGCACGAAGAGGCGGGCTGGACAGCACGTCTTCAAGCGCCGGACGCCAGAATTCAGGGATCGCAGTATTGGTCATGACCAACTTGGTGTAAACGTTTTGCTGCACTGCGGGAATACCATTTGCATGGGGACGGCTCCGCTTGCTATCCGCCGCTCTCGACCTTTGGTTGTGCGCTTGGGGATTCCAATATGAAGATCGCAATGGTGGGCTCCGGCTACGTCGGACTTGTTTCGGGTGCCTGCTTTGCAGATTTCGGCCACGACGTTGTTTGCATCGACAAGGATGCGAGCAAGATCGAGCGGCTGCATGCCGGTATCATGCCGATCTACGAGCCTGGACTTGCCGAACTGGTCGACAGCAACGTCCGGGCTGGCCGACTTTCGTTTTCGACGGACCTCGCAAGTTCGATCAAGGATGCGCAGGCGATCTTCATCGCCGTCGGCACGCCGTCGCGGCGCGGCGATGGGCATGCAGACCTTTCCTATGTCTACGCCGTGGCGCAGGAAATCGCCGAGAACCTCAGCAATCCGGCGGTGATCGTGACCAAATCGACCGTGCCGGTCGGGACGGGCGACGAGGTGGAGCGAATCATTCGCGATGGCGCACCGGGCCTGCAGTTCGCCGTGGTCTCCAATCCCGAATTCCTGCGTGAGGGCGCCGCTATCGGCGACTTCAAGCGGCCGGACCGAATTGTCGTGGGTGCCGAAGGTGAATGGGAACGCGGTGTGATGACCGAGGTCTATCGCCCACTGTTCCTCAACAAGGCGCCGCTGTTGTTCACCGGACGCCGGAGTTCCGAACTGATCAAGTACGCGGCCAATGCGTTTCTTGCGACCAAGATCACGTTCATCAACGAGATGGCAGACCTGTGCGAGAAGGTCGGTGCCGATGTGCAGGACGTGGCACGCGGGATCGGGCTTGATAACCGTATCGGTTCCAAGTTCCTGCATGCTGGTCCTGGATATGGCGGCAGCTGTTTCCCCAAGGATACGCTCGCTCTGCTCAAGACCGCGGAGGACTACGCCAGCCCGGTGCGCATCGTCGAGGCGGTGGTCCGCGTGAACGACAGCCGCAAGCGCGCGATGGGACGCAAGGTGATCGAGGCCATCGCCGAAGCGGGTGGCGGCGAACCACGTGGCAAGAAGATCGCGCTGCTGGGTCTGACGTTCAAGCCCAACACCGACGACATGCGCGATGCGCCCTCGATTGCCATCGTCCAGGCCCTCCTCGACGTGGGAGCTGAGCTCGTGGCCTACGATCCGGAGGGCATGGAGGCCGCCGCGCCGCTGATGCCCGAGGTCACCATGGTGAAAAGCGCTTACGAGGCGGTGACCGGTGCTGATGCGGTGGTGCTTGTCACAGAATGGGACGCATTCCGCGGCATCGACCTTGAGCGGGTCGGACAGCTCGTGAACAGCCGGGTGCTGGTGGACTTGCGCAACGTCTACGACCCTGCCGAGGTGCGCGCCGCCGGATGGCACTATAGCAGCGTCGGACGGAAGTAAGGCTGGCCGGACCGTACGATTCCCCTGCTTGCCGCCACCGCAGTGAAAGCCTAAGCGGGACGCATGGCTGTTTACCTATATGAAGAGGACCTGCCTGAGGGCGTACTCGCCCCGGGTCCGGTTGCTGTCGATACCGAAACGATGGGGCTTGTCACCACGCGCGACCGGCTCTGTCTGCTGCAGATATCCGATGGGCATGGGGACGAGCATCTCGTCCGGTTTGCCGCGGGGAGCGACTATGCCGCGCCAAACCTGCGCGCTGTGCTGGCCGATCCCACGCGCTTGAAGCTCTACCACTTCGCGCGCTTCGATCTGGCGGCGATCCAGCACTACCTCAAGGTCATGGCTGCACCCGTGTTCTGCACCAAGATCGCCTCGAAGCTGGTGCGCACCTACACCGATCGCCATGGCCTCAAGGAACTGGTGCGCGAACTGCTGGGCAAGGAAATATCCAAGCAGCAGCAATCGAGCGACTGGGGCGCGCCGACGCTGAGCGATGCGCAGCAGGACTACGCCGCTTCGGATGTGCGCTATCTCCATGCGATGCACGCTATCTTCGTCGAACGCCTCGCACGCGAAGGCCGCACCGAAATCGCGCAGGCCTGTTTCGATTTTCTCCCCACGCGTGCCCTTCTCGACATTGCTGGCTGGGCCGACCGCGACATTTTCAGCCACGAATAAGGGCTGGCAGGGAATGGACGCCGGAAACATCGCACCATGACGCTGAAGGCTGACAATCTGCGCGGTCGGCGGCAGCAGTTCGCAGCGCCCGGCGGTTTTCATGACCGGATGGTGCGATTTGTGGCGGTTGGCCTGCCTGCCATGATCGGCGCGCTGCTCGCGGTGCTTGTGATTGCGCCGTTTTCGCCGCGCGGGGACATCAGCTTTCTGCTTGATCGCAACAAGGTGGCGATCGTGAATGACCGGCTGCGCGTCGTCAGCGCCATGTATCGCGGGCAGGATGATACGGGGCGCAACTTCTCGGTCACTGCGGGAAGCGCGGTTCAGCATTCCGAGAAACGCGACGAAGTGGACATGCGCGACATCACGGCGCGGGTCATGCTGAACAATGGCCCGGCGAGCCTGACCACCGGGGCAGGCGTCTACGATTTCGCCAAGCAGAAGATCGACGTGCCGACGCCGGTCAACTTCGAGACCTCCGACGGCTATCGGATGGTCACAGGCGGTGCTGATATCGACATCGGAAAGCGCCGCCTGGTCAGCCAGGGGCGAGCCGAAGGACGCATTCCCGCTGGCACTTTCTCCGCCGACAGGATAAGCGCAGACCTCGAAACGAGGACCATCACGCTCGACGGTCATGCGCGCCTGACCATGGAGCCCGGCAAGCTGAAGATGCCATGACGACGCTGACCGAAGCCTTGAAGGCCGCACGGCCCATGCGATCCCTCGCGATTGGTTTTGCGGCCAGCGCGGCCCTCGTCGCGGGTGCGCAGCACCTCGGCGCGCAGGCGATCGCGGCGCATAACAGCAAGGCTCCGGTCAATTTCGGCGCGGATCGCATCGAGCTCATGGACAAGCAGAATCGGGTGGTTCTGTCGGGCAATGTCGAGATTACGCAGGCAGACCTCACCATGCGGGCGGCCCGCACGACCATGGCCTATACCGATGTCGGCACTCTGCAGATCCAGCGGATTGACGCGATGGGGGATGTGGTCGTCACGCGCGGCAATGAACGCGCGAGTGGCGAAGTGGCGGTTTATGACTTTGACCGCAAGATCATCACGATGGCTGGCAACGTCGCGCTGCGCCGCGGGACTGACACGCTTAATGGCGGGCGCTTGGTCATCGATCTCAATACCGGTGTCTCGAATATCGACGGCCGGTCCTTCGGCGCGGCTTCGCCTATGGCTGGCCAGGGCAGCGGCAACGCGGTCCAGCGCGGCGCCGGCCGCGTGAGTGGAAGCTTCAGCGTTCCCAAACAATAGGCGGGAGCGCGTCATTCTGATGCGCGCCGCCCTTTCGAGACCGAAAACAGCGCAGCATGCCCACTGGGCATGACAGGCTGCGCTTGGTGTTTCATGCCAAGCTCAACGCTCCGCTTCTCCAGTTTGGTTCTCAAGCGTTCTGAGCGCTTGGGGTATTTCTGGCGTAGGACAGAAACCATATAGGTTATTAAACTTGACAATATAGAACATAAATGGTACACAATGCTCCTCTCGCCGCGAATCTCGCTGCACGGTCGCTGTCGCGCTGCAGCGGTTGCGGAGGCCCGGACATCTTCCGCTGAACCGAGCCTGCACACCGACAAAGGAGCCCATGATGCCTGACGTGAATTACACCACTGTCGGCAACCGCCAGAAGCGGTTGATGGATATCGGCGATGATACCGTGGCCGAAGTGACCGCATTGCCCATGGTTATGCCCGTCGCCTGGGTTCCTACCGCGAGTTTCAACGCCTGCGTCTATCCCGACGTCGAAATCCAGGTCATCGGCACGCCGACGACGCCCTATGTGTTTCAGGACAGCTTCGACGGGGCTGCATTCAACGACTGCAACGCATGGGATCGCAATGGCCTCGGGGTGACCGCCGTGGCCGCCGCCGGGCGGTATCGGCTGCCCGGCAACTGCTACCTCAGGGCGCGGCAGGGCGCCGGTTCTACCCTCTTCGTCCGTGCAGGGAGCTGAGCCATGCCGACCGACAATTTTGCCCGGATGCTGGCGACCCGGGCCAGCCAGGCGACCATGGCGCTCACGAAGACCACTGCCGCAGCAGCCACGACGGCGCTTTCGGCTGACATCGACTATGTCCGCACCTCGGGTTTCCAGGTTGCAGGAGACCTTGGCGGCGCTCTCTATCGACGTGCGGGCACCCAGCCATCGCACGCCGGCAAGTTCCAGAGCGCTGACGGGGCTTGGTGGGAAATCGCCGAACTGAAGATCAACCCGCGCATGTTCGGTGCGAAATTCGACGGCGTGACCGACGATACCGACGCGATCAACGCGGCGATCTCTTCGCTGGTCGCGATCTCGGGCAGCTTCTCCCCGTCCGCGTCGTTCACCCTGCAACTTCCGCCAGGCCGCGCCATCACCAGGGGCGGTCATGTCATCCCCTCGGGGATCAAGGTGCGGATCGTCGGGGCCGGTGCCTACTCCACGATCCTGTACCTCAAGAACGGGGCCAACACCTTCCTGCTCGACGTGCAGGGGCAATTTTCATCGGTCGAAAGCCTCAGTCTCAACGGCAATCGCGACAATAATCCGGGCGGCCTTGAATGCCTGCGCGTCAATGGTGCGTCGGTGATGGTCGACCGCGTCTTCGTCGCCGATGCGAGTGGCGATGGCATCGTTCTCGGCAACGCTGCAACCGCGATCAATTCGCGTCTGCGCTCGGTCGATGTGCGCTACTGTCGCGGCTACGGGATCAATATCTCGGGTGCCAACGCGACAACGGACTGCCAGTTTACCGATGTCAACGTCGGCCAGAGCGGCAAGTCGGGGATCCTGATCGCATCGTCCGGCCAGAAGATGGTCAATTGCCACAGCTGGGGCAATGGTATCGAGGATGCGGCCAACAACCATGGCTTTCACATGATCTCGGGATCATCGATGCTGGTCGGATGCGAGGCTGAAACCAATCTCGGACGCGGCGTCTATATCGGCTCCGGCATCAAGGGCATCTCGATCGTCGGCGGTACGATCTGGGGTAATGCCGCAAGCGGCATCTATGCGTTCGGCGCGACGCATTGCGTGTTTTCGGGCATCTCGATCCGTAACAACGGCGTTGCCAACACGGCCGGAGCCGCATCGGCTGCCTTTGCCAACGTGCACATCGACAACTGCCAGTTCATGGTGACCACCGGGTGCGGCATGTATGACGATGCGCAGGGCTTCGCGGCGGGCACCTATCGCAGTCCACCGACGTTCCCCTATCCCGGGCGGACCGCAGGCCTGTTCACCGTGAGCAGGCACTACGCCGAGGGAGCCGGCAGCACGAACAATGTCATCACCAACAATGCCATGCCGGCTGCCCAATCTCGTTCCGGCATAGCGATTGCCAACGTCGGAGCCGCCAATCGCTATGCGAGCAACGTGACAGCCGAGACGGCCATCGCATCGCTCGGCAGTAGCAATGCCATTACGTTGCCTGCGAACCTTGATCTGATCCAGATCACCGGCACAACCGCGATCACATCAATCGCGGCCTCGTGCACGCAGCGCCGTGTCACGCTGCAGTTTGTGTCGGCAGGCTGTGTCGTCACGTCGGGCAATAACCTCCTGATTGGCTCGAGCTACACCTCGACTGCTGGAGGTACGCTCTCGCTGATCTGCGACGGCACGAACTGGTACCGGCAATGACCGGATGCCATCGGTCAATCTTTGATAACCGCAATGCTGCAATAGCGATGCTATTCTGACACCGGCGATGGCCGCGCCTGTTTCAACCTGAGGGCAGCAGTCTGATTTTCCGCGATTATCGCGCCGCAAACAAAGTTCCTTGTGCGCAACAGGAGTTCGTCTCTGAGTTTGTGCAAGTGCAGCAAAAAAAGCATTGACGAGGCGCACTGCAATGCTCGATAGAAAAGGGCATACATTCTGGAGGCAGTACATCGAACGGGCCAGATCTCGCCCTGAATAAAACGAATGCTAGTGCGCCTCCCAAGCACAAATCCCCGTGAAGCGGCGCAAGATCCGCCAACGAACTTGCCAACCCAAGACACACGGAAAGTGTTTCGATTGATGCCGCAAGCATGCCGCAGTGGTCAAACTTCAAGCGAATTGCGGCGCGTCCGTGTCGGAGGCATGCCGGTTGCGGTCATATCGAACGCCGACCTGATCGATATGATGCATGAGCTGGCCCCGCAGCGCCGGGCTGCCGGACAGCCAGCCTATCTCGTGTTCGATGTGAATGCGCACGGAATCTCGCTCAACGCGACGGACCCGCAATTCCGGTCCGATGTGGCGCAAGCCGATCTCCTGCATGCTGACGGGCAGGTCGTGGTCGCGGCCTCGCGCTTGCTGTGCGAAGCCGCGATCCCGGATCGTTCGGCTACCACCGACATGTTCATGGACAGCCTCAAGCCGGCTGCGGCGCGGGGTGTCAGCTATTTCCTGCTCGGGGCGACCGAGGATGTGAACCGCGAGTGCGTGAACCGCATCCAGCAGATGGCGCCCGGGATCCGGGTTGCGGGCCGTCAGAACGGGTACTTCCGCGGTTCGGAAGAGGCGGTTATCGAAGCGATCAATGCCGCAGCGCCCGATGTTCTCTGGGTCGGACTCGGCAAACCGTTCGAACAGAACTTTTGCGTGCAGAACCGGCACAGGCTCAGGGTGGGCTGGATCGTGACCTGCGGCGGCCTGTTCAACTATGTCACCGGGGATTATCCGCGTGCGCCGCGCTGGATGCAGAATGCCGGCCTCGAGTGGCTTCACCGGATGCTCACGAAGCCCAAGCAGCTTGCCTGGCGATATATCACGACGAACCCCCACGCCCTTTGGCTGATCTGGAAGCTGAGGCATGAACGTTCGGCTAACTGAACGTCTGGGCGCTGAACTGAGGCGTTATAAGGGGGTTCCGGCCTCCTTCGCCTATTCGCTGGCCAATTTTCTACTGGCGTTTGCCTTGCAGCGGCACATGTCGCTGCAAGGCTTCGGAACATTTGCAATTGTGCAAGTCTATCTCCAGTTCGGAATGTCGCTTTCGAACGGTTTCTTCTGTGCGCCACTGCTGCTCATGATAAACAGTGCGGGGAAATTTGATCCCGGCACGATCGGCAGTCTTTCAAAGGCCAATCTCATCGCCTGTCTGTTGGGTGCAGGCGGCTTGGCGATGATAGTGAGCTTCAGCGTCACGGCACCTGACACGCTGCTGCTTGTAGCCCTTCTGGCGATCGCCACCTGGATGCGCTGGTTCTACCGCGCTGTCGAACTGGGCGAGAACAACACGCAGGCGCCCTTCCTGGCCGACATCTACTATTGCATCGTCGTTACTGCCGGAACCGCGTTCATCGCCTACAATGGCTGGTTTACCTTGAACGCGGCCTTTGCGGTGTTGGCGGCAGGTTCCGTGGCGGCGATGGCGACGCTCTCGCGGCACGTGATCCTCGACGCTGTTGCCATTGTGCGCGCACCGTTCGGCCCATTCTTGGCCTCGTTCCGCAACCATGGCCGCTGGGCATTGCTGGGTGTGGTGACCAACGAGGCGACTGCAAACAGCTTCGCCTACCTCGTGACCGGTTGGCTCGGGCCCGCAGCATTTGCGCCCATTGCGGCCATGAACCTGTTCTATCGCCCGATCACGATCCTGATCCAGTCACTCACGCAATATGAGCGGCCGCGCATGACCCACTGTGCGCGCAATGCGGACTACGCGCAGATGGGCCGCGAGGTGAACAGGTTCAAGTTTGCTGCAGTGACCGGCGCAATCGGAAACTTCGCTTTGGCAATGGCTCTGTTGCTGCTGGCTCCGGCTGCCATTGGCAATGCCGATTATCCCAGAGACCAATTGCTGCTCGCGTGCTTTCTCATCGGCGGCATCAGCGTGCTGCGCGCGGCGCGTGCGGGTGACAGTGCCGCGCTGCAAGCCATGGGGCAATTCCGCCCGCTGGCATGGATCACCGTCATTACTGCACCCGTTTCACTGGTGCTGACGGCTCTCGCAATCTGGCTAGCACCGCAGATGGTGGCGATGACCCTGGTCGGCGTTTTGATCAGCGAAGTGCTGGTTTGTGCGATGATCACCCTTCATCTGCACAACCAGCTCGCGGCGGTAGCCAGGGCTGCCGTACCGAGTGCCGCAAGCTGATGCGCATCATCATGTTTCCCTCGCCCTCGCGGCGCATCTACAATCCCTTCATTCATGTGATTGGTCTGGGGTTGCGGGCTGCGGGCGTCTCGATCCTGCCGATCTGGACGGGCGGGTTCTGGTTTCCCCGCGCACTTCATGTGCATTGGCTGGAGCAGGTCTATTGGGGGCCGATTGCCTATCGGTTGCCGATTGTTGGCTACCTGCGGGCTCTGCACCTCATAACCGTTGCGCGCGGTGTGCGGCAGCGCGGCGGGCGCGTGGTCTGGACCCTCCACAACCTGAAGCCGCACGAAGCGCCTACGGGCATGCGCGGAAAAATCTATGCGCTGATGAGCGCGCGATTCCTGCCACTGGTGACCGACGTCATCGTCATGAGCGAAAATGCGCAGCGGGAAGTGGCGGCAAACTATCCTGAAGTGGCGGGTGCGCGCATCCACGTCATTCCGCACCCCCATTTCAGCGATTTCTACGCCGGACATGGTCTCGACCTTTCACAGACACCGCTGCCGACCGCGGTGCCGACATTCGCGATGGTGGGCCAGCTCCGTCCCTACAAGGGCGTTGTCGAGGCGATCGAAGCTCTGCGCGCGCATGGCGATGCGCAGTTCAAGCTGATCATCGCCGGAGAAGGCCCCCAGCGCTACAAAGCGCGGATCGTCGAGGCGATTGGCCGCGATCCGCGGTTTGAGCTGATCCAGCGGGAATTGGGACACGACGAGTTTGCGCTCATCCTCCGCGAGGCGGATGCCGCACTCTTCAACTTCAGCAGTATCCTCAATTCCGGCAGCGTCATCGCGGCACTTTCATGCGGTACGCCTGCGCTTTGCCCGGCTGATGGCGCCCTTACCGAGCTGGCAAAGCAGATTGGCCCGGAATGGGTACGCTGCTTTGATCGTCCGTTCGACGTCGACTGGCTTCTTGCGCAAGTGGATAGCATGCGGCGCCTCGATCGAACGCGGCCGCCGCTAGGGCAGCTGGAACCAAGCGCCATCGGTCTGGCTTTGAAGGCGGTTTATGGAGAAGCCCGGTGAGACTTCCCAACAGAATCCGGCTTCGCGCCGGTCCAACAACCTCCAGCGGGAGCAATCGGCAGGCGAGGCTGCGGCAACACGACCTCTGGGCAACAGTGCTGTTTTTCCTGTTCGTGTTCGCGACTTTTACCGGCCTGAACCCCCTTGCCGAGAGGCGTGCAATTGCCAGTGCGCTGGACACGGGTTCGGCCGACATCGTTCGGCAGATTTGCTATCTGGCTCTCCTCGGCGGTGCGATATTGCTCTCCTCGGGCAAGGTCCTGCGCAATGTGCCGAGGCCGATGCTGTTCCTTTTCGGCTGGTTTATACTCACGCTGCTTTGGTCTCCGGTGCCCGATATTGCCGCTCGACGGCTGGGCCTGACAATCGTGATTGCGATTACCGCCTTCACGCTCGCAGAAGCGTTTCCGCTTGAGCGAATGGTCAAGAATCTTTGTACTGTGACGGCCTTCATGATGGTTGCGAGTCTCGCCGCCGCAGTCATTTTTCCGCGACTGTCCATTCACCAGGTCGGTGACACGGAGACCATGACGATTGGAGACCTGCGGGGTATTTTTTATCACAAGAATATCCTCGGGGGCGTGGCTGCAATCAGCATTCTATTGGCAATTTACAGTATACGTGCCCGGCAATTTCAGGCCTGGCAGGGGTGGGGATTTCTTGTTGCAGCGTCTGCTTGCTTGTATTTTTCGCAATCAAAAACCTCCCTGGGAATTTGTATAATTTCCATGGCGTTATACTTCGTCTGGGTGCGTTTCGATTCGGCGCGGCATTTGGTGTGGGTTGCACCGGCATTCGTGCTTCTTGTCGGCAGCTTGTTTAGTGACAAGCTTGCCCAGATTGTAAGCGATCCGGATTCGCTGACCGGTCGAGGGTATATCTGGCACCTCACCTTGGAAGTGTTCATGAAGAACCCGATCGGGGGTGTCGGGTATCAGTCGATCTTCCAGACCGGCGGTGCTTCAGCCTTTGCGCAGGTGGTGAATGACCGATTCTTTGCAACGCTGAGTCACGCGCATAACAGCTACTTGGAAATCGCGGCATCTACCGGCCTGATTGGGCTCGGGCTGCTGATTTGGGCATTGATTTCAGGTACTTTCCAGAAACTTCCTGTCGCGCGTCTTCCACGCGAACTCGAAGCATTGCTGACGAGCATCTCGATCTTCATCGTGCTCCAGTCGTTTACCGAGTCAGGCCTTGCCGACAGAGACCGTTCGACGTGGGTCCTGATCCTCCTCGTGATCGGTGGCCTGAACGCCAGAATGCGCAAGCTGCGCGGTATGGGCAGTGCCGCCCCGCGCGCCTTCGCCATGCACGGTCGTCGCACCGCCCCGCGCCATCGTGTGCCGCCACGTCCCATAACAAATGGATCCGGAGTTCGGTGAAGATGCCGACATTTTCAGTTATCATTCCGGCCTACAACCGGTCCGACATTATCAGGCCTACGCTTGAATCCGTTCAGAGCCAGGACTTCACGGATTTCGAATGCCTGGTCATTGACGACGGCTCGCGGGACGCCGAGGCGCTCGAACGCGTTGTCAACGGCCTCGGCGATCCGCGTTTCCGCTATGTCTGGCGACCGAACGGCGGCGGCGGTGCGGCACGCAATACGGGAATTGATGCCGCAGTCGGGGACTACATCGCCTTTCTTGATTCCGACGATCTGTTCCTGCCGGGCAAACTCTCCACCGCGGCGGCGCACCTTGATCGCAATGCGGTGAAGCAAGTCCTCTACACGCAAACCTTGGTCGAAAGAGGCAAGAACGACCGCAAATGGACGCGCCCTGAGCGGAGTATCGGTCCAGACGAGCGCGTGGCGACCTATCTGTTCATCGCAAATCAGATCATCCAGACGTCCACGATCGTCATGAACGCCGGGTTTGCGAAAGCTGTGCGGTTTGATGACAATCTTCGCAAAGGACAGGATCTGGATTTCTGCTTGCGGATCGAAGCTGCGGGCGGGACGTTCAAGATGCTTGATCGACCCGGAAGCATATGGGTGGACAAATCCGAAGCAGGTCGCACATCGCGTACCAAAGGCTTTGAGCAGCCGCAGCGATGGCTCGATCAGCACATTGCCCTGATGCGCGAAGACGAGATCGCCGGCTATCGCGCGACAAGCCTCGCCTATTATTGGGCCTGGCAAAAGCCGGGTTCCGCTATCATGGCCTTCTACCGAGGTTGGCGGGCTGGCGTTTCATCTCGGATCATAATCCGCCAGATGGCAAGAACCTTTCTGCCACGCGGATTTTACCGCTGGGCTGTCGATACATTCGTGGCAAATTTCGGCAAGACAGGCTGAGCGCCTAGAAGAGATCAATTTGTGATTAATGGCGGATTCGTATCGATATTAGATCGGGTGGATATTATGACCATTGGCGCGGTGCTTGGTATTGTCAGCTTGGCAGTTGCTTCCAATCCGATCATTAGTTCGGTCGAGAGCGCGCTTTACAAGCCTGCGATGCCTGCAAAGGCATCCACGGGCATCACGCTGCCCATGGGCCGCTGCCTGAACCTTGGCGGAGAACTGGAGACGGGAGGCTGGCCGACGCAGGAAACGCCCTCGGTATCGCGGTTCACGGCCATCAAGGCTGCCGGCTTCAAAACGATCCGCCTGCCGATCAAATGGGATACACATGCACAGCCGCTGCCCGACTACCAGATCGACCCGCGCTGGTTCGCTTTGATCGATGCCTACGTTTCCACCGCCAGCGAAGCCGGCTTGAACGTCATCATCAACATCCACCATTTTCGCGATCTGGATGCCAATCCCGACGGCAATGTCGACCGCTTCGTCGCGTTCTGGGATCAGATCGCAGCGCATTTTGCCAAAGCGCCTTCCACCGTCTGGTTCGAATTGCTGAATGAGCCGCACGATAAAGTCACCGAGCCCTTCTTGCGCGGGCTATATGCCAGAGCTCTGGCAAAGATACGCCTCACCAATCCGACCCGCCCAGTGATTGCGGGCGGTGCGAACGGAAGCAACAGTTACACGCTCAGCGAAGTGCAGTTGCCCGACGACCCCTATATCGTGCCGGAATTCCATAGCTACGCACCCTTGGCGTTCACCCATCAGGGGGCATATTGGGTCAAGCCCGCCTTTCCAGTCGGCGTGGGATTCCCGGCAACAATGGCGCTGCAGACGCAGATGCAGCAGGTTGGACTGGTGAAGGATTACATGCAGCGCACTGGCCGCGTGCCCGTGATGCTGGAGTTTGGTGCGATCGGCCTCGCGGCGGAGCAGGATCGTGTGCGCTATTACCACGCCATGAGTTCGGCCATGGCCTCGCTTGGCGTCTACTCCTGCGTATGGAACGACAAGGTGTTTCCGTTGTTGAACAACGGGGTATGGGACCGCGATCTGCTGGCTTCGATCGCTTCGCCAATCGAAGCGCAGCCGAAGAAGGTCCGTCGCAAACGTGTTGGCAAGCCATGAAACATGCCGACTGCAACGCGGCGCATGCCACACAATGGAGCAGTCCATGAAGCGCGGCCTGTCGCTGTATCTTGAAGTCGTCCGTTTCCTGGCGGCCATGGGCGTTCTTCTAGGCCATAGCCGGGTATTGATGGCCCCTGCCATCCCGAAGGTCCTTGCGGTTCATGCTTCCGAATGCGTGATCGTGTTTTTCCTGTTGTCCGGATTTGTCATCCGTTTTGTCAGCCGCTCGCGAGAGCAGGACTGGCGGGCCTACGCATCGGCTCGAGCAATCAGGCTCTACTCAGTGGCAGTTCCCGCCATCGTGGTGACGCTTGTGCTGGATCGCATCGGTCTGGCCCTTGCGCCCGAACACTATGCCGCATTGGATTTTTTTGACGGTACGGGCCGATGGACCGAGATTCTGACCAGCCTTGCTTTCCTCAATGAGGCCTGGCGCGCGCACATCGTCGTCGGCAGCAACGAGGCTTACTGGTCGCTGGGTTTCGAAGCGGCCTACTATGTGGCGTTCAGCGCCGTATTCATCCGCTCAATGCTCTGGCGCGCGGCGTTTCTGCTGCTGTGGCTGGCAATCTTCGGGCCATTGGTGGCCGCGTATGGTCTGCTCTGGCTAATGGGCGCTTGGCTCTACGATGTGGTATCCGATCCTGCAAAGCTTGCGCGGATACCAACTCCCCTCGCATGGATCTTTATTGCGAGCCCGTTGATCTATCCAGTTCTGAAATATGGGGTCTTTCCTCCGGTTGGCTCGGCATTCCATGCATACGACCTTCGCCTGACGATCATCGCCTGGTGCTATGCTGCACTGTTGGCGTCCGCGTTTGGGCTTCATATCGCCGGTGTCGCCAGGGTTGTCGGTCGGGCCGAGTGGATCGGTCCTCGCTCCGAGCAGGCGATCCGCTGGCTCGCAGGCGCCACATTCACGATCTATCTCATGCACCAGCCACTGATCATTTTCTTTTCGGCCATCTTTCGGACCCAGCAAAGGGGAGCACTGGTGCAAGTGGGGGCCGAAGTTCTGGCTTTCTGCATTCTCCTCGCGCTTGCTGAAGTCGGGGAACGACGCAAGTCGCAGATCAAGGCATCGATGAGATCGCTCTCACGGTGGACGTTGCAAAGAGGATGACCGGTTCCGGCGCAGCCGGTGCGAGCAGGGCAGGTTCGCCTGATCAAGCCGCCGCAAACTGGAACCAAGGCAAGCGCCTTGTTTTGCGTTGGTTTCTGGGAATAGCCACGCCTTCGAGATGAGCCCTATTTGGCCGCTGTCAGGCTGACGTCGTCGAGGTTGATCGACACGTGTGGCTCAAGCCAGAAGACCAGGTGGCGGGCAGGGCACTCGTTGTCGACCGTGAAGTCCACGCTCCAAGTGTCACGCTTCCCGGCCACCGCTGTTCCGGCGGTCGCTCGGCTCAAGTCCGGCTTGCACGTGAGTGAAACCTTGATCGCGCGCGCCTGCGATCGATCGATTTGCGGCATGCGCCAAGCAAGCCGATAGAGACCCGGTTTGAGCACGACGAGCTGGCGGACAATTGGCCGTGTCACGCTCGCCGTTGTCTCAACCGAAAGACGGTGATTATTCGCCTTGTCAGCAGTTATCGCGATGTCCGCATCACCCTGAGTGGAGACCTGCCAGTCGAACGCGGTGGTTGGATTGAGTGTATCGAGTTGCTCGAAGCCGCCATCGTAAACGAGTGCTCCCGAGGTCTCGCAGCTCAGTTGCCAAACGGATTGGGCTTCATGGAGCATGCCCAGCGTGATCAACTTCTGCGCGATGCCCTCGGAAACCGGACAGTCCCAGACTCCTCGACCAGTTCTGCGCATCAGATCGACGCGCTGAAGGAGCTGCTCGGGAGGAAGTTCGCTCACCTGAATGACCATAGTGCGAGCCCAACCGGGCGCGAGCTTGAGCCGTTCCGCCACTGCCGCGCGGCCTTCCGGCGTAGCCGCCACTGCAGCGATGAACCGGTCTCTGTTCTCGTCATCCGGGGCCTGCCGCAGCAAGGCGTCCAGACGCTCCGCCGCAATACGGTAGTCACCTGCCTGCAGTGCCTGATCGAGCCAATAAATCTGGGTCATGGTATCGCGCCACCCCAACTGGCCAGATACCTGAAAAGCCTTGCGGGCCTCTGAGAGCTGCTGAGCGTAGAGCCGAGATCGTCCGAGGATGGAAACGGCCTGCGCTGAAATGGGGTCGGACAGAATGGATCGGCCCGCAAAACCGATTGCGCTCGCCGGCCCGCTGCGCACGAAAGCGAGCGTGGCTTTCGCCCGGGCCGCACCTGTATCGTAGGGCCAACCGAGATAGCTCGGTGAGCTGGGAAAGTCGCGGCTCTGGCGGTCAGACCCACTGAGCAGCGCGGCCACGACCAGTCCGGCCAAGGCGGTCACACTTGCCGCCTTGCGCAAAACCGCAAACGAAGAGGGTGCGACAGTGTCGGTCATCGACTATTTGGCTGTTGTATCTGTGTATTGGTAGTAGTTGTAACCGTAGTACTCAGAGTACTTGTTGCCCATGTCGGTCGGGTCAAACTTGGTCAACACGCCGCCGAGAATGTTGGTGCGCATATTGCGCAGGCGGCGGAGGGAAGCTTTCAGCGAACCACGCCGGCTGCGGTCCGACTGAACCACGAGGACGACCCCATCAACCAGCGCGGACATCAGCGGGGCATCGGCGAGGCCGAGAACCGGAGGACTGTCGAGCACGACAAGATCGAACCGTTCCGCCAGCTCTTCGATGAAAGCGCCCATGCGATTCGAACCGAGCAATTCGGTCGGGCTTGGCGGGATGGGGCCGGAGGTCAGCACCTTCAGGCCATCTACGTCGGTATCGCACAGCGCATCATCAATGGTGCTCTGGCCGGTCAGAATGCTCGACACACCTTGGCTGTTGTCGGTACCAAGCGTTGGGATGGCCCGATGAAGTGCCGGACGCCGCAAGTCGACGTCGACCAGTACGACGCTGCGTCCAAGGCGAGCGATGCCGCGCGCAATGGCAATACTGGTGGTGGATTTGCCTTCCGAAGGCTGGGAACTGGTAACCAGCATCGTCTTTGGCAGGCCTGTCGCGGTCGAATACAACAGAGCACTTCGGAGTGAATTGTACCCTTCGCTGATGGGCGACTTGGGATCCGCCATCGCCACCCCAAGGTCAAGATCCTGCACCAGCGGGATCACGCCAAGAAGCGGCATCTGGAGTTTGCCTTCGATGTCCTCGGGAACCTTGACCGAGTCGTCGAGCAGAGTGCGCAGGTATACGAGAGCGGCGGCAGAACCCAGGCCGATGACCAGAGCGAGCAGCATGTTCTTCAGCAGGTTCGGCGAACTGGGCCGGATCGGTGCAATGGCCGGATCGATGATCGCGATATTGCTCGCGCTGATGCCCGCAGCAGCGTTCAGTTCCTTGTAGCGCTGCAAGAGGCCTTCATAGACCGTCCGGTTCGTGTCCGCCTCGCGTTCGAGCAGGCGATACTGGACAAGTTGATCCTGTTCGGCGAGTGACGAGCCCTTCAGTTCGGCCACTTGATTTTTGAGGCTCGATTCAGCTTCGACAGCGGCATCGTACTGCTGCTTCACCGAAGCACGAATGCTGCGCGCAACATTCTGGATCTGCGCATCGATGACGCCGACCTGCGCGCGCAGTTGCTGCACGAGCGGATAGTCCTCGAGATGGTTTGCCCGCTGCTTTTCAAGCTCTGCCATTGCGCTCGCTCGCTGGGCCAGCAGCTGCGAAATTGCCGGGTTGGCCAGCACATCAGGCGAGTTCAAGGCATTGCCGCTTGAAATCAGACGCCAGCGCCCCTCGGCAGCGATCCGGGCTGCCTGGGCCTGGTTTGCTGCAGAGTTGACTTCAAGCAGGCTCGTGGTCGTAACCGAACCGCCGAGCTGGCCCCGCTGGTTGGATCCGGGTGCGCCGGCATCGCGATCGCGGATCAGGCCAGCCTGGCGGGCATAAGCATTGAGCTCTCGCTCCGAACGCTCAAGCTTCGCGCGCGCTTCGGACAGCTGACCTGAAATGAATTCGCGGGCGTAAGCTGAGCTGTCAAAGCGGCGCTGAAGGTTGGTCTGGATAAATTCGGACGCGAACGTGTTGGCAATTCGGGCCGCCAGCTCGGGTTGCGTGCTGATGAAGCTGACGGTCGCAAGGCGGGTGTTGCGTGGGAGGTCTACATCACGCGCGGTTTCGATCGTGCGGATTGTGAGATCTTCAAGCTCCGAACGGGTGAGATCCTGGGTGGGTTGGCGCACTCCCATCGCGTCATAGAACTTGCTGTTGCCAACCAGCCGCAGTTTCTGCGCTACGCGTTCTGCGAGCGCCCGGCTCTTGAGGATCTCGACCTGAGTTTGCAGGAACCGCTCGGTGTCGCTTGCCGCAACGACCGGGTCCTGCATCGTATCGTCCTGCTTGCCGAAGATCTGTGCGGACTGATCGTTGATCTGTAGCGTGGTTTCGGCCGTGTAGCGGGGTGTCTGCAGCAATGTCATGACAAGCGCCAATGCAAGCGCAGACGCGACAATGATGCTGATGAGAATGAGGTTCGCGCGAATTGTCGTGATGATCTCGCGAAGGTCCAGCGAGGGCTCACCGTCCATGTAGTGGCCATTATCGCCATAGCTGCCGTAGCCGCCATTCGCGGCAGTATTCTCGAGAGCGATGTTGGGGTCGGCTGCGCCGGACACTTGGGTTGTTTGCTGCACGATACCGCCGCGGTTAGAAACGAGTGAAGACATTGAAGATCGGAGCCGCCTGCAGCATGTCGCGATAAATCGACTTGGCCTGCGAGAAGCCGACAACCACGACATCGCCGCCGAGAATCTGGGGGTCGGGGTCGCGTCCAGCACGGATTCGGGAGAGGTCGAAGCGCGCGGCCATGCGCTCGTTGTTCACGGTGCGGAACACGACGACCTCGTCGAGCTTGGCAATGCGAGTGGGGCTTTGTGCCAGCGCGATGGCGCCAAGTAGTGTGGTCTGGCTGTCAATCGGATAGGAACCAGCCTTCATCACCTGCCCTTCGACCGTGACGGTCTGTCCGGTCTGCTCGATCACATTGAGAGTGACATCCGGGTTGCGGAGGAAACGCGCTCCGAGCTTTGCCGCAATCAGTTTGGAGGCGTTGTCCGGCGTAAGCGATGCAACATGCACCGCGCCGACAAGGGGGACCTGGATGAAACCGGCATCGTCGACGGGCAGCTTTTCAAACGTGAGATCTGGTTCGCCGAATACGGAAAGCGATACAACATCGCCTGGCACGATCAAATATTGGGTTGGTGCCTGAACCTTGTCGATCGGTGGAATGATCGCATAGGCCGCGTCCTGGGATGGCAGGGCTTTGTACAACTGCGACGAACACGCGGCGAGGCTTGAGCTGGTCAGCAGCAAAATGATGGCCGCGGTTTTCTTCACTGTACTATTAGCCCTCTGAAGCATATTATTTCCGACTTAATTAACGGATGACAGCATAAATGACTCAGTGCAACTTCGTATAAATCCGTGAAGACCATGATCCTCATAGCTGCTTCTGCTGCGCTGCGGCGGGAGCGAGCAGGAACGCTGCTGCAACCGCGGTCAGCATCGCAAGCGACATGCTGCGCATGGGATAATCGACGATAGCGTGGAGGGCTTCGATCGACAGAAACCCGCAGGCAAAGATGATTTGAGCACGTCGACTTGACGTGACATCCCCGCGGCTCGCTTCCATGACGGCGCGGAAAACGAGAAATCCGAGGACCGCTGTCACAAGGCCAAGCGCGACAAGCCCTGGCAGTCCGGCCTCAAGAGTCCACTCCAGCCAATCGTTGTGCGCACGAACCGGCCGTGTCGGATCGACGACTTCCAGTCGTTCCGCGGCTTCGAGCATGGGAACGATCGTGCCGATGCCGCTGCCGAACGGCCAGACCTGTGTCGCGGCATGCCAGGTATCTGCCCAAAGATCCCAGCGGGCCTCCCGCGCAAACGAAAATCGATCCGCGATTCTCTGCACTGACTGCAATTGGAGGAGCAGGCCCACGCTGACGATCGCAGTCGCTCCTGATCCGACGAGCCCGTAAACCACGGCTTTGCGGTTTCGAAGCAGCGGCAGCAGCATTAGCCCGACAAAGCTGAACATGACCGCTGCCAGAGCAATGCCCGTGCGCGAACCCGTCATGATCAGGCCAATCAGCAGGCCGACCAGCGCCAGCAAGAGGGCCGTCCACGTCAGCAGGCTGCTGCGGCCATTACCCAGCCGCGCACTGGCCAGCGCACCAGCCGCGAGCATGGCGGTCAGCAGGACGTCTGCCTGCGCGTTTCGGTTGGCCTGGAAGCCGACAAGGAAGCCTTTGCTGTACTCACTATAAAGCGACCAGTCGAAATCCCCGGTGTGGGAGAGTTGCAGCACGCCGAGCACGAGCGACAGCATGCCGCCTGAAACGATCACGACACAAAGCCAGTTCCGGCCGCGGACCGAGAGCCTTGAGACTTGAAGCATGAGCAGGACCGGGCAGATCATCGCAAGCAGCGAAGCGAACGTCCGTGCCGGTGCCATGGAGAGCGGCATCCACGCATTGTCTGCGCTGACCAGTGCCAACGACTGGATTTCCACCGACCGGCCGGGCAGTGCGTGCCAGACCGAAGGGGGCAACGGGACGAGCTGGAGAACAGGTACAAGCAGGACGAGGCCGCCAAGACATAGCGCGGGCATCTGAACGGGGCCGAGCCCGCGCTGCATGTCTGCGCTTGCAACCAACGGGATCATGATCAGGCCAGTGCAGACCTGCAGGATCATTTCCGTCTGAGGATTGACCGTACCGCCACCGCCGAGAACCATCGAAAGAGCAACCAGGAGCATGCAAAGAGCCGTACCCGGAAGGGGGCGAGCCCCGGGCGTGAGGGCGGTATCCGCGGTTGCGCGTGATCCAGTTCGGCTGGCGCTATGACGCAACTCGGCCGATGGATTGATTGCCTGCGCGCCCGACATATCAGTATCTCCCCCGCCGACGGTCCAGGCTCGGTGCAAGCGAAGGGCGATGCTGATTGCTGCAGTGCACAACCCGAAAATCGGTTTGCCCGTCAATTGCAGCATGAGGGGCCAGCGTCTGCGTCACTTGCAAGAAGGGCCCGCAAGTGAAATTTGCGAGCCCCTCGTGAACTTAAACAAAAGCGGGGCGATCAACCGCCGCTGCTGTCCGACTTGGTCGCTTGGACGACGCCGAAACCGAGCGCACCAGCGGCAATGCCGCCGATTACAATATCGGTTCCGCTTACGGCGCGCGACTCACGCGACGACGGAGCCGTCGTGCGAAGAACCTTCACCTTCTTCACCGAGACAACACCGGGAGTGGCAGCAGCTGCGCGCACCGGCTCGGCGCGGGCGGCCGTGCCGGCGAGAACTATGCCGAGCGTAGCAGCGCCGGCCACGGCGATCTTGAACATGCTCATTGCCCATACTCCATAAACGTTACGAAACATTACCTAGTACGTTTGGATGATTCGTACAACCCAAATGTTGCGATGCGCGAAAATTCATGCTGCGAATGCGAAGATGAAAAAATGTAGATGATTGAGGCGCATGGAATCCGAACGTGCCGAATCATCGTACGTTTGCATGACGTGCCGCAATACGGGGACGGTTCGCCTCAGAACGCCCGGTCGTGAACCACGACGGTGACGGTTGCGAAGATGATCCTGATGTCTCGTATGGCCGTCCAGCCATCCAGGTACTCGAGGTCGGCCTGCAGTCGGCTGCTCAGGTCGGCTTCCGAATCGGTCGCGCCCCGCAGGCCACGGATCTGGGCAAGCCCGGTCACGCCAGGTTTGAGCGAATGGCGCAGCAGGTAACGCGGATCAACTTCCCAGAACCGCTTCTGGCCGGCCAGCGAGCCGATCGCATGCGGACGGGGCCCCACGATGCTCATGTCACCGCGAAGCACGTTGAGCAGCTGCGGCAGTTCATCGATGCTTGTCTTGCGGATGAAACGGCCGATGCGCGTGATCCGGTCATCGTCGCGGCTCGCTGAGCGCGCACCGGTTGCATCGAGCTGCTCAACCCGCATCGAGCGGAACTTGTAGATCCAGAACAACCGGTTGTTGCGGCCCTGACGCTGCTGCATGAAGAACACGGGGCCGCGGTCCTCGAGCCAGATCATCAGCGCAACGACAAGGAGCAGTGGTGCCAGGACGATTGTCGCGCTGCCGGCGATTACCAGATCCATCGCACGCTTGACGGCCCGCGCCCTCAGCCCTAGCGGCCCCACGGAGACAACCAGAGAGCCAAAGCCATAGCCGCGGCCAGCACCCAGGACGCCCAGTTCCTGCACGTCCGGATCGACGATCTCGCCGCAGATGTTGGAGCCCTTGAATACCAGCGCCCAGTCTTTGCGGCGCTCCCTCGGGCACGTCACGATGACCCGGTCCATGTTCGTCATGAACATGCCGAGCCGGTCCAGCATATGCGGATCGCTGCGATCCGGGCGCAACCGGTGCTCGCGCGAGTCGATATGCCAGGCATGCGGTACGCGCACCGGGCTGCCACCGTCATCGATGACCAGCACGTTCTGCGCGGTTGCGCCGCAGCCCGATCGGATGAGCACCTGGGTGACCGCCCGTGCCCAAGCCATCCCCAATGCAATGCACACGATGCTCGCGGCCGTGGAAACGCGCGAGAACTGCTCGCTCGACTTGGTGAAGAACGCGACGAAGATCATCAAGACCAGCGCGATGATCATGGCCATCATCGAGTGCGATTGGCTGTAGCGCAGCGAGGTCAGAGCCTGGATCGAGTAGGTCTGTGTCATCAGTGCCGCGCCCCAGTAGAGCGGCAGATAGAGATTGATCTGCTGAAGGGTCTGCGGATCGTAGGCATTGCCCAGGTAGAGCAGGCTCACGAGCAGCGAGGCGCCGACGATCACGAGACCATCGACCAGCATGAGCAGCAGGTAGGCCTGAAGCCGACGCTTCTCGAGCGACGGTGCGAGTGGCAGCTTCAATTGACGCTTCACGCCAGGCGGCTCGTCGCCTCCCTTTCTGGAAGGCGGCGCGACAGTCGCTCTGTCTCGCTGCAACGTCGTCATCGCATAAGCACCTTTTTGAACCGCTAAAGATCAGCGTTCCGGTTGTGCGACCCGGACGACAACTTCGCCTTTAAAGCAGTGTCTTCGATATCAGTAATAATGCTGCGCTGCAATACGTACAGAGTTGTCTGCCAAACACAAGCGGCAGATGTGAGCAGGCGCACAATCGGCCATGTTGCAGCAGCAACGCCTTGAAAAGTCAGCGCGCGGCGGCTCGGGCGATCTCTGCAAGGCCTTGAGAGAGAACGATTACGCCGTTCCTGTTATCTGCGAGTAACTGGCGATGCAGCATCATGAGCCGCTCGATCAGTCGCACCAACTTGCGTCCACGCCAACGGCGAAGTTGCTGCGAGAGATCAGGCTTGTCCCGAAAGAATACACGGCGAGCGGCCATTTCCTGCTCGAGAAATGCGTTGATGTCGCCCCGTCCGCGCATGCGGCCAGAGAGCTGTGCCAGCTGCGCCGCGCGGCGCTCGAACGCCAGCAGCAGGCCAACCGGATTGAGCTCGAGTTCCTGCATTCGGGCCAGTTCTGCCGCAAGTCGTGCCGTGTCGCCAGCCAGTACAGTGTTCACCAGAGGCATGAAGCTGTCGTCTTCGTTGACCGCAGCAATGGCTTCGAGCGCAGCCGCATCGGCCCGACGTGGCGACTCGGGACTGGCGTCGAGATAAAGCGCAAGCTTCTCGATCTCGCTGCGCGCCATTCGCGTATCGAGCGCCGCACCGCGGGCGATGCGCTCGGCCAGTTCGTCGGTCAGGACAACTCCGACCGGATCTGCCATTTCGCGCACGGCCAGCGTGACGGAGCGCAGGTCCGGCGGATGGAACATGGTGACCAGAGCATCAGGCCGGTCGGCCAGCAGTTTCGCGATGCGGGACTTGTCGGTGGCCGAAGTGGCCAGAATGAAGACCGGCCAGCCCTTGATGGGACTGGCGAGCAGCGTCTCGACCGCGTCGTAGGCCTCGTCTCCGGAGCAGCGCACATGGATCTGGCGCTTGTCTCCGAACAAGGAGACCGACCGCGCCTCGTCGGCGAGCCGGACCGGATCGCGGCGCAAGTCTGCTCCGGTGAGTTCGATTCGCTCAAACTGGCCTTGCTGGGCAGCAATGAAGGCAGACAACCGTGCTGCTGCATCGGCCGCGCCTGCTTCGTCCGGGCCGCAGAAGTAGAATATCGCGGCGTCTGCCGCCGCGCGCGCGATCTGTCCCGCGAAGTTCTTCTGGGTCGCCTTCACGGCGCGATCAGCCCGCCTTGCGCAGTTTCGTGGCGACGCGGGTGACGATCTGGTCGGCGACCTCGTGGCTCAGGTTTTCCAGGGCGGTCTGTTCCGCTGCGATCACCGCATATTCACTGGATACGATGTCGATGCCTGCGTCGGCCCCGGCTGTCGCATCGAGGACGATTTCTCCACTCGTGAGGTCGACGAGTTGGTACCTGGCGCGCAAAGTGCGCCGCTCGCGCGTCACCGAGTCGTTGGCCAGCAGGCCGAGGCCCTGGAGCTGCTCATCGAGACGGACGTCAAGCCGATAGCGCGGTGAGCCTTGTGCGCCTGCTCCCAGCCGATCGACCAGTGCTGCTCGTACCAGCCACCCTGCTTTGCCTTCGATCGAGGCTACGTCGACACCGGCGAGTGCTCGCGCCACCTTGCCGCTGCCGCCGCCCGCATACATCGGCTGCAGGCCGCAGCCCGCCAGCAGGGCGAGCGGCACAAGGGCGGCGAGGAGGGTCTTACGCGACAAGGTTCACCAGTCGGTCGGGCACAACGATCACCTTCTTCACTTCTGCCCCGTCCAGCGCACGCTGCACTTTGTCTGAAGCGAGAGCAAGTCGCTCGAGTTCCTCGCGGGGGGTGCCCTTGGCAACAGTCAGTGTATCGCGCAGCTTGCCCTTTACCTGAACGGCGACCGTGACCTCGTCATCGACGAGCAGGGCAGGATCGACTTCGGGCCAGGCCGCATCGGCCACCAGCCCCGCGCCGAAGACCGAATAGGCCTCCTCGGCAAGGTGCGGCATCATCGGGGCGACGAGCAGGAGAATGGTCCGGATCGCTGCGGTGCGGTCGGCGGAAGGTGCCGCCTTCTCGGTCGCGCCGGTCAGTTCGTAGATCCGCGCAACGGCCTTGTTGAAGCCCAGCGCTTCGATGTCCTGGGCGACGGCATGGACGGTCTGGTGCGTCTTGCGCCGCAGGGCCATATCCTCGCCAGTGGCTGAGGCGTCTGCCGCGCCGAACAGGCGCCACAGCCGCTGCACGAAGCGCCAGCAGCCCTCGATCCCGGCCTCGGACCACGGCAGGTCGCGCTCGGGCGGGCTGTCGGAGAGCATGAACCAGCGGATCGCGTCAGCACCATAGCGCGCGACGATCTCGTCCGGATCGACCACGTTCTTCTTGGACTTCGACATCTTGATGACACGGCCGATCTCGACCGGCGCGCCATCGACCTTGAGCGTTGCGCCGTCCGCTGTGCGCTCGACTTCGCTGGGCGAGAAGAACACCGGTTGGCCGTTCTCGGGATTGCGCCGCTCGTAAGTCTCGTGTGTCACCATGCCTTGCGTGAACAGGCTGGCGAAGGGTTCCTGTACTTCGATCTTCCCGATCCGCGCCAGCGCACGCGTCCAGAAGCGGGCATAGAGCAGGTGGAGAATCGCATGCTCGATCCCGCCGATATATTGCTCGACCGGCAGCCACTTGCGGATCGCTTCCGGGTCGAACGGCGCATCGCCCGGCTGGCTGGCAAAGCGCAGGAAGTACCACGAGGAATCGACGAAGGTGTCGAGCGTGTCCGTCTCGCGCCGGGCGGCGTGGCCGCACTGCGGGCAATCGACATGCTTCCAGGTCGGGTGACGGTCGAGCGGATTTCCCGGCACGTCGAAGGTCACGTCCTCCGGCAGCACGACCGGCAGCTGCTTCTTGGGCACCGGCACCACACCGCAGACTTCGCAGTGGATGAACGGGATCGGCGTGCCCCAGTAGCGCTGACGCGAAACGCCCCAGTCGCGCAGGCGCCACACGGTCTTGCCCTCGCCCCAGCCTTCAGCCTGCGCGCGGTCGATCACGGCGGACTTTGCCGCCGCAACGGCCATGCCGTTCAGGAAGTCGGAGTTTACGAGTACGCCGTCGCCCGCTTCGGCCTCGCCGGCGAAGGGTTTGTCGGCATCTGCCGGGTCGGAGGCGACCACGCGCAGGATCGGCAGGCCGTACTTGGTGGCAAAGTCGAAGTCGCGCTGGTCGTGGCCCGGCACGGCCATGATAGCCCCCGTGCCGTATTCCATCAGCACGAAGTTCGCGATGTAGACGGGCAGGTACTTGCCCGTCAGCGGATGCCGTGCGCCGATGCCGGTGTCGAAGCCCAGCTTTTCGGCCGTCTCCAGCTCAGCTGCGGTGGTGCCGCCCTTCTTGCACAGGGCGATGAAGTTCGCCGCCTCGCAGTTCGCCGCGGCGACGCCCTGCGCAATCGGATGATCGGGCGCGACCGCCACGAAGCTGGCGCCGAAGATGGTGTCAGGCCGCGTGGTATAGACCTCGACGTTTTCGCCGTTCGAGAGGTCGAAGCGGAACTGCAAGCCCTGGCTCTTGCCGATCCAGTTCTCCTGCATCGTGCGCACCTTCTCGGGCCACTTGTCGAGGCCGGACAGGCCCTCGAGCAGCTCGTCGGCGAACTCGGTGATCTTGAGGAACCATTGGTTGAGCTTGCGCTTCTCGACCAGCGCGCCCGAGCGCCAGCCGCGCCCGTCGATCACCTGTTCGTTCGCCAGCACGGTCATGTCGACCGGGTCCCAGTTGACGGTCGATTCCTTGCGGGTGATCAGCCCTGCCGCATAGAGATCGAGGAACAGCGCCTGCTCGTGACCGTAGTACTCAGGCTCGCAGGTTGCCAGTTCACGGCTCCAGTCGAGCGCGAAGCCCAGGCGCTTCAGCTGCGCCTTCATGTTCGCGATGTTGGCGCGGGTCCAGCCGCCGGGATGGACGCCCTTTTCCATCGCGGCGTTCTCGGCTGGCATGCCGAAGGCATCCCAGCCCATGGGGTGGAGCACTTCGAAACCGCGCATGCGCTTGTAGCGCGCCAGCACATCGCCCATCGTGTAGTTGCGCACGTGGCCGATATGGATGCGCCCCGAAGGATAGGGAAACATCTCGAGCACATAGCTGCGCGGCTTGGGCGAGGCGTCGTCGGCCTTGAAGGTCTGGTGCTCGTCCCAGGCGCGCTGCCAGCGCAGGTCGGCGGCAGCGGGGTCGAAGCGAGCGGGTTCTGTGCGGTCGGAAGTCATGCCGCCCCCTCTAGGGAGCGGCGCGGAGTGGTGCAACTGTCAGGCGAGGTGCACCCCGCCTGAAATCAGCCCTTCACCAGCGTCTGGCGGCGCAGATCACGAGCCTTGGTCAGGATGATGTCTTCCATCTTCTGCACCGTGGCGGCCTGTACGGGGGCATCGACCCAGTTGCCAGCCTGGTTGACCTGGCGGCTGGCCGCGATGCGCAGGGCATCCGCACGCAGATCCTGATCGAGGATCGAGACGGTGAGCTTCATCCGCTCGTTCGGGTTGCGCGGGTTGGCGTACCAGTCCGTGACGACCACGCCGCCGTTGCTGTCGGTCTGCACCAGCGGCATGAACGAGAGCGTTTCAAGTGTGGCGCGCCACAGGTAGGCGTTGACGCCGATCGTGGTGACCTTGCTCGCCGCGAGATCGAGCTTGGGGCGTGCCTTGTGACCGCATCCCGCGACCAGCCCGGTTGCGGCGATGACAAGCATGCCGGTTGCGATACCGCGGGCAACAGAGGGGAAACGGCGTGGGCTAGTAGTCACTTGCTTACTGTCCTTGCTGGCAGATACCCGCGCGGCCTCGCCGTGCGTCCTGCCTTTGAAATCGGCGCCGATGAGACGCCTTGCGGATGGGGCTCTATCACCCCGGCGCGCCGCGCCGCAAGGGCAATGCAATCAGCTGGCAATCAATGGCGGATCGCAGCTTGTGGCAGGATGAACGAGGTCGGGGCGACGGCAGGTCAATCGGCCGCCTGTGGGCAAGGTGCAACAGGTTTGCCAAGACACGCTGCCTATCGGTCAGAAAATCGTTGTCCTACTGGAAATTATCTTCAGGGCACCGTATGCCAAGCTTACAGAGTCGGGCTCCGGATTCGCTGGAGTGGCAAATCGTGCGGCTCGGCAAAGGGAAAGTCAGGCAAGCCATGGGTGGCAAGGCGATCAAGGGAGCTCAAGCACGCGGGATTTTCCGTGCGCGCGTGCTGCCGCTGGTCGGTTGCGCGCTCCTTGGCATGGTCGCGGCACCTGCGCTTGGCAGTGCGCTGACGGGTGGCCTCACCTCCTCGCCGGTGAGCCTTTCGGCGCGCGGAGGAATCGGGTCGTTCACTCCCGCCTCTGTCGATCCCAAGCTCGTTTCCGAAATCACGGCGCAGATTCAGGGGCGGACCCCGGGCCATGGTCGCCTGTTCCGCTTCACGCCGGCCGGCATGGACAATCGTCCCGATCGCGCTGTGACAGTGGCTGTTCGTGTGAGCGAGATCGGCGCGCAGAACCTTGTGGTGCGCGGCGGGCTTCCGGCAGGCGTCAACGCTCCGGGTGCAGCGACGATCCGGATCGCCCCGATGGTCTACAATCTCGGCCTTGCGCGCGGCTATCAAAGCTTCGCTGCAACGCCTGGTGTCTCGCGTGAGACTGGCCGTCTTGACATTCAGCGGCTGGAAATGCCCGACCTGCGCGCGATTGGCCGCAAGGACAGCTTCTCCGCAGCTCCGGCGAGCATTCCTTCACGGCTTGCGCCGCGGATCGAACTCGATACGCGTGACCGCGTTGGCCACACCCCGCGCACGTTCGAGGGGCAGAGTGATTATCAGGTCGATCTCGGCGGCAGCTACCGTCTCACTCGCAATCTCGATGTGACGGCAGGCGTGCGTTATTCGCCTGAGCGTGATCGTCTCCGCCCGCTGACCGATGGCAAGAAGGACAGCCAGGCGGTCTACGTCGGGACCCAGTTCCGCTTCTGATTATTCTAATTCGCGGCAAAGTCTGGCGCAGTCGTATGCCTGCTGCCTAAGCGCTTGTCCGCCAGCAACCTTGCGACTACCCTCCCTTTCATCGACCGGACAGGGAGAATACGATGACGCGCGTTGCAGTGGTGACTGGTGGTACCAGAGGTATCGGTGAGGCCATTTCCCTCGCGCTTCAGGCGCAGGGCCGCACGGTTGTCGCCAATTATGCCGGCAATGACGAAAAGGCGCGCGCGTTTACGGAGCGTACCGGGATCAAGGCTTATCGCTTCGATGTCGGTGATCACGAGGCTACGCTGGATATGTGCGCCCGGATCGCGGAGGAAGTCGGCCCGATCGATATCGTCGTCAACAACGCCGGCATCACGCGAGATGGCGTGCTCCACAAGATGAGTTTCGATGACTGGAACGAGGTGATGCGCATCAACCTCGGTGGCTGCTTCAACATGGCCAAGGCCACGTTCCCGGGCATGCGCGAGCGCGGCTGGGGCCGTATCGTCAACATTGGCTCGATCAACGGGCAGGCCGGGCAGTATGGCCAGGTCAATTATGCCGCGGCCAAGTCAGGCATCCACGGCTTTACCAAGGCACTGGCGCAGGAAGGCGCCAAGTACGGTGTCACCGTGAACGCCATCGCGCCGGGCTATATCGATACCGACATGGTCGCCGCCGTGCCCGCGCCGGTGCTGGAGAAGATCGTTGCCAAGATCCCGGTCGGCCGTCTTGGCCAGGCCGATGAGATCGCGCGCGGCGTTGCGTTCCTGACCTCGGAAGATGGCGCTTTCGTCACTGGTTCGACGATGAGCATCAACGGCGGCCAGCACATGTATTGATCCAATGCGGCCCCGCCCCATCAGCGCCGGGGCCGCGCCAGGTATTCACTCGATCGAGATGGCGGCAAGTTTCCACCCGCCATCCTCGGATGCCATTTGCAGCGTCTCCGTCACGCTGGCCTGATTGCCATAGCGGGCCTTGAACGTGATCACCCAGTAGCCATTGGGCGGGGCGGCGGTGAAATCGACAGTCGCCAATTCGCGCGAAATTGGTTTGCCGATGCGGGTGCGGACTGATTGCGATGTCTGCGCCCACCATTCGACCGTGTTCAGCATCTGGAACGACTTGTGCGTGGCCTTCCAGCTGCCTGCCCAATCGTCGTGATCAAGCAGCGCGAGAAAATGCCTTGCAGCTTCCGTCGCGGCGGCTTCGCTTGACGAGGTCCTTGCGATCAAGGGCGGCGCAGCCGTCTGGCCGTTCCCGGCTGAAACATTTGTACCTGATTGTGCCAGCATGGCGAGCAGGGCAAGGCTGATTGTCATTGCAAGTCCTCCGGCGATCCACGCGGCACGGCGCCAATCGCCAGTGCTGCTGATCGTCTGCCGGTCGGATTGCGCGGCCATGGTCGGGCGATCATCCCCGATCCGTTTGTCCCCCAGCAATTCGTGGTCCTGCCCCTCGATCCGGTGGAGCAAGCGCGCTGCCTCGCGGCTGCTCGATACCGCCATCTTGCGCCGGGCGTCGCGCAGCCGCTCGTGTATCGTATGAACTGATAGGCCAAGGTGACGCGCAATGGACTTGGCATCGTGGCCACCGAGCAGCAGCCGGAGTGTCTCCTTCTCCTTCTCGGTCAGCGTGTCATACCCGGCGGTCATCGTCCGGATTTACGAAGGCAGGCTCTTGCCGGCCACCCCCAATAATTCGTATCGCCGTTCCATGGCTGCGCCCTATCACCCTCCGGTCAAGCGCTCGGTCGAGATCGCGGGGCACAAGACGTCCATCAGCCTCGAGCCGCTGTTCTGGGACTTGCTGCGCGATGCTGCTGTCGAAGAGGGCGTGCCGATCAACGCAATCGTCGCGCGGATCGATGCCGAGCGGATCGCCGCCGAGGTGCCGCCGGGCCTTGCGGGGGCGGTACGGCTCTGGCTCGCCGCGCGCCTTGCCGCATCGGACGGGCGGACTGGCGCAGTCTGACCGGCGCGCTATCCCCGTTCATCGCACATTCTGACACACTTGGTCGCAATAGGTGGGATACGTATCTTTCAGGAGTACTTTCGATGCGCCGTAGCTTCCTCGCCGCCGCCATGCTCGCCACCCTCGCTACGACCACCATTTCGGAGTCCGCTGATGCGCGCCGCTATTCCCGGCACGCGGTGCGGACCTGCCGCCATTCGAGCGGCACGGCGGGCCTGATCGCGGGCGGCGCGGGCGGTGCGCTCGTCGGCAAGGCCGTGCTGGGCGGGCCCGTCGGCATCGTTGCGGGTGCCGTTGGCGGTGCCTTTGCCGGCCGTGCGATCGACCGGACGATCACAGCGAAGAAGCGCTGCCACTGAGCCAGTTGCGGCGAGGTCAGCTCAAAGGGATCAGCGATAGAGCAAGCCCGGTGGCGGCGCAGACCGCCATCGTCAGCGCGATCCCCCGATTGAGGGCGAACAGCAGCGTCGCTGCCTGAGCTGCAATCAAGGCCGCGCGCCAGTCGAGGCTGGCAAGATCCGGCAGACCGCTATCGGATACGCGGCGGAACAACACGTGCAGCGCAAACCACAGCGCAAGGTTGGCGATTACGCCGACCACAGCGGCGGTAATCGCTGCCAGTGCGCCCTGCAGCCGTTCCATGCGCTCCAGCCGCTCCATCCATGGCGCGCAGGCGAAGATCCACAGGAAGCACGGCGCGAAGGTGACCCAGGTGGTGAGGCCCGCGCCGAGCAGACCGGCGAAAAGCGGGGCAAGCCCACCGGGATGGCGCCAGGCCGCGACGAAGCCGACGAATTGCGTGACCATGATGAGCGGCCCCGGCGTCGTTTCAGCGAGGCCGAGACCATCGGCCATCTCGCCGGGTGAGAGCCAGCCAAACCCGCTGACGGCGGCCTGCGCCATATAGGCCAGCACGGCATAGGCTCCGCCGAAGGTCACGATCGCGAGCCGCGAGAAGAACAGTCCGATCTGCCACAGCACGTGGTGCGGGCCGAGCAGGAGGAACACGAGCGCCAGTGGCAGGGCCCAGATGGCAAGCCACAGCGCGATGGTTCGCATGGTCATAGCGGCGAGCCTGCGCGTTGCCTCAAGGGGCGCGTCGTTTGCGGGAGCGTGGTGCGTCCCCAGCCAATGCGGTGCAAACGATGTCACTGCTGCGCCAATCACGCCGGCGGCAAGGATCACGAGCGGGAAGGGCGCGGCCAGAAGTGTCAGTGCCAGCGCAGCGAGCGCGGCCAGTACCAGCTTGAGGCGAGTACCCAGCGCGCGCTTGGCGATCCGGATCAGCGCCTGAACCACGACAGCGAGTACGGCAGCCTTCACGCCGAGGAACAGGGCAGCAAACCAGCCGAGTCCTTCAGCCGCGACATAGAGCAGCGACAGACCGAGCATGACTGCGGCGCCGGGGAGCACGAACAGCAGCCCCGCGATGAGGCCGCCGCGCACTCCGTGCAGCCGCCAGCCGATCCAGGTCGCCAGTTGCTGCGCCTCGGGCCCTGGAAGCAGATGGCACAAGTTGAGCGCCCGCAGGAACGCGCCTTGGTCTACCCAGGCACGCTCTTCAACGAGTTCGTGTTGCATCAGCGCGATCTGCCCTGCCGGGCCGCCAAAGCTGAGACAACCTATCCGCGCGAAAACCCGGGTCAGTTCCGCCAGCGACGGCCCCCGGAGATTCGCCTTCTCCATCAATCGCCGCCGACGCGCTCAACATCCGCACCGATCAGTGCGAACTTCTCTTCCAGCCGCTCATAGCCGCGATCGAGGTGATAAAGGCGGTGGACCTGCGATTCGCCCTCGGCAGCAAGCCCCGCAATCACGAGGCTCATCGAGGCGCGCAGGTCGGTTGCCATCACTTCGGCACCATGCAGCTTGCTGACGCCGTGGACGATGGCCGTGCGGCCCTTAGTCTCGATATGCGCACCCATACGGTTGAGTTCGGGCACGTGCATGTAGCGGTTTTCGAAGATCGTCTCGGTCAGCACGCTCGACCCGTTGGCGAGGCAGAGCATCGCCATGAGCTGTGCCTGCATGTCGGTCGCCAGGCCGGGGTAGGGCGCGGTCGATAGCGTCACAGGCCGCAACTGGCCGTCACTCGCCACGCGCAGGCCGCCGCGGACCTGCTCGACCAGCACGTTCGCATCGCGCAGGGCCTGGATGGTGGCGGCCATGTCCTCCGCGCGTGCGCCGGCGAGGATGATGTCACCGCCGGTGATCGCGGCGGCGCAGGCATAGCTGCCTGCCTCGATGCGGTCCGGCATGACCATGTAGGTCGCGCCGTGGAGGCGGTTGACGCCGTGAATGGTAAGATCGGACGTCCCGATCCCTTCGATTTGAGCGCCCATCGCCACGAGCAGGTTGCACAAGTCGACGATCTCGGGCTCGCGCGCAGCATTGTGCAGCGTGCTTGTGCCGCGCGCGAGAACTGCTGCCATCAGCGCGTTTTCCGTCGCGCCGACCGAGACGATGGGGAAACTGTAGTCCCCGCCCGGCAGGCCGCCATCGGGGGCAATCGCGCGGACATAGCCAGCCGCGAGTTCGATCTGCGCGCCAAAGGCTTCGAGCGCCTTGAGATGGAGGTCGATCGGCCGGTTGCCGATCGCGCAGCCGCCGGGGAGCGAGACTGTAGCCTCACCCGCGCGGGCGAGCAGCGGACCGAGCACCAGAATCGAGGCGCGCATCTTGCGTACAAGATCATAGGGCGCGACCGTCGAGGTCAGCCGCGTTGCCTGCAGCGTCATCACGCGGCCGAAATCTTCCGGGCGTGCCCCTGCGATCGACGTCGAAACGCCGAACTGGTTCAGCAGGTGCTGGAACCCGTCGATATCGGCAAGGCGCGGCAGATTTCGCAGCGTCACCGGCTCTTCCGTGAGCAGCGCGCAAGGCAGCAGGGTCAGCGCGGCGTTCTTTGCGCCAGAGACGGGAACCGTGCCGGAGAGGCGTTTACCGCCGCGAATGATGATCTTGTCCATCTCGGTCGTTTAACTGTTTTACAAGCCTACGCAACAAGATCGAAATGATGGCGCACTAGCGCTCCGTTATGCCACAGTGAAAACGGGGCCGCGTGAGGCCGTTCAACAAGGGGATCAGACACGACATGTCCGGTAGCAATGCATCGCAGCCTGTTCGCAAACCCATTCGCAAGGCGGTGTTCCCCGTTGCCGGAATGGGCACGCGGTTTCTTCCCGCGACTAAGGCGATTCCCAAGGAAATGCTGCCGATCATTGACCGTCCGCTGATCCAGTACGCAGTCGATGAAGCGCGCGAGGCCGGGATCGAACAGCTGATCTTCGTGACTGGACGCGGCAAGACGGCCATCGTCGAGCACTTCGATACCGCGTTCGAACTCGAACGGACGATGAGCGATCGCGGCAAGGATCTTTCGATCCTCGACGCCACCCGCATTTTGCCCGGCAATCTGGTCACAGTGCGGCAGCAGGTGCCGATGGGGCTTGGCCATGCGATCTGGTGTGCGCGTGCGATCGTGGGGGACGAGCCCTTTGCGATCTTCCTGCCGGATGAACTGATGATCGGCACGCCGGGCTGCATGAAGGAGATGGTGGAGGCCTACAACGAAGTGGGCGGCAACCTCATCAGCGTGCTTGAAGTGCCGGAAGAGGAAGTCTCCAGCTACGGCGTGATCGCTCCGGGTGCGCGCATTTCCGACAAGCTCACCGAGGTGACCGGGCTGGTCGAGAAGCCCAGGCGCGATGAAGCGCCCTCGAACCTCATCATTTCGGGGCGCTATATCCTCCAGCCCGAAGTCATGCGCACTCTGGAAGGCCAGGAAAAAGGCGCAGGCGGCGAGATCCAGCTGACCGATGCGATGGCGCGCATGATCGGCCAGCAGCCATTCCACGCCGTGACCTTCACCGGGCGGCGGTTCGACTGCGGGAGCAAGGCCGGTTTCGTCGAGGCGACACTTTCGCTCGCACTCGAACGGCCCGACATGGCGGACGACGTCCGCGCGATCATGCAGCGTCTGTTGGCGCAGTAATGTTTCGGTATGGGCGGACCGGCTTACGTTTCAGCCGATCTGCCCATGCCCCCGAAGCGAACCGGCCGCTGACCGGCCAAGCTTGATGCCCGGTGCTTCGATCATTCGGTAGAGCAGGGCAGATGCCGCAAGAATAATTGGCAGACAGGCGACCAGTAGGAGCGCGATTGTACTTTGCCGCATGTTCGCGGAACCGACCATAAGCCCATAGCTGCCGATCACGACCGAGTAGATCGGGAAATGAACCAGATAGGTCGAGAATGACCAGATCCCAGCCTGGCGCGGGAACCGGCTGAACGCCAGAAGATTGATCGACTTGGCCAGAATGCGGTTGCGGACGACAAGGGAGCCTGTCTCGATCAGCACGATGATCGACCAGCCAATCCAGATTGTGATGGCCAGTTTGTCGAGAAAGATCGCAACCAATGCAATCAGCACCAGCAGTTCTGTGACGGGTTTGCGGTTCTGGTGTTGTTCGAGCGCTTGTCGGCACAGGATTCCCACCACGAAATAGCCGCTTACCTGACCCAGGAAGCTCCCAAAGTCCCAAGTCAGGGTGGTCTGGTGGGGCAGCAGAACTGCCACTGCAGTCAACAGCAGCGCGCACGACCAGCGCACGATGACACCCCTGCTGATCAGGGCCGCAACCAGCAACGGCGCCAACAGATAGAACTGCCACTCGAGGGAAAGGCTCCAGGCGGGCGTAAGAAGCGCGCCCGAAGCATGGGGTACCAGTACGTTGGGTACCAAACCATGGAGTAGCGAGACGTGTAACCCGAGATGGGTCAGAAAGTTTTGGTCCTCGGATGCGGCAAGATTGATCTCGTTGAGCCGGAACTCGGAGAACGGATTGTCGATATAGGCAATCCGGTGAAGGTGCATTGATGCGAGCGCAAGGCCAAGGCAAAGCAGATAGATCGGGAACAATCGGAATGCGCGGCGAGTAAGATAGGCTGCATAGCCTTCCCGCTTGCTGAGAAGCAGGTTCGCGATAACGAACCCGCTGATGATCATGAAGACATGGACAGCGGTTGGTCCCTGCGTCAGCAGAGCAATCACCTTGTGCGGTACGAATGCCAGAAATGGTGGTTCGTTGCCTTTGGTGGTGCCGCCTTCGCCAATAAGGTGCAATCCATGGTCAAATACCACCCACCATGCCATGTAGGCTCGCAGGACTTCTACTGATTGGAAGCTCGGCGATTTGTACGAATAATTGCTCATGTCGGGTGGTTATCAAACCAAGCACCTACATGGAAATCCTTTCGTCAGCTTTGGGATTCGTTGATTCTCGGTAATGCTCCGAATTCAATTTGCCTTCCACCGCAGTGGGAGGCGCTTGAGCCCGCCGACGAAGGTGGACTTGGCGCGCGCAGGCTCGCCAGCCAGTTCCACGCTGTCGAGCCGGTCGAGCAGAACCTCGAACAGGATCCGCATTTCGAGCCGGGCCAGATGGAGGCCAAGGCACTGGTGCGCGCCTGCTCCGAACGCGAGGTGGCGGTTCCCTTCGCGCGCGGCATCGAAGCGGCGCGGATCGGGGAACTGCGACGGGTCGTGGTTGGCCGCAACGTAGTTCAGCATGAGCCAATCGTCCTTGGCGATCTTCTGGCCGCCAAGCTCGGTATCCGCCGAGGCGGTGCGCATGAAGTGCTGCACAGGCGTAGTCCAGCGGATCGCTTCCTCGACGATGCCGGCCAGCAGGCTGCGGTCTGCCTTCACGCGGGCAAACTGCTCAGGATCGCGGGCGAGCGCGAGCATGGCGCCGGCGGTCGAGGCGCTGGTCGTGTCATGCCCGGCGCTCGCGGTGATGATGTAGTAGCCGGCGGTGACGACATCATCGAGCGGCTTGCCGTCGATCGTGCCGTTGGCGATTACCGTTGCGACGTCGTCGGTCGGGTTCTTGCGGCGCTCTGCGGCAAGCGCGGCGAAATAGGCTTCGAAGTCCTTGACCGCGCCGGCGACGATCTGGGTGATCATTTCCGGCGGCAAGTCCTTGATGCCTGACTGGTTGAGCTCCTCATCCTGCCCGCCGAACATCTGCTGGGTGAGCACCAGCATGCGCTGCTCGTCTGCCTCCGGTACTCCGAGGATCTGCATCACCACGTGGAGCGGATAGGGCGAGGAGACGAGTTTGGTGAAATCGCCTTCGCCGCCAGCTTCCAGCAGGCGGTCGACGGTCGCCTCGGCGATCGCGCGTACGCGCTGCTCGATCGTGCGCAGGTTCTTCGGCATGAACCAGTCTTGCGTCAGGCGGCGCAGCTTGGGATGGAGCGGCGCATCGAGCTGAACCAGTGACTGCACGAGGTGCGGGCTGCCCCCGGTGATCGCGCGGGCAAGCATATCGGTGCTGCGCAGCGTGAAGACCGTCGGCTTCGGGTGGTTGAGGAAAGTGACGTTGTCCTTGCTCGCCGCCATGACCTCATCGAACCCGCTGACCAGCCAGAACGGTTCGTGCAGATCGGCAGAGGAGACCACCCGGCCTACCTGCAGGCCTTCTTGGCGCAGCGTGTCGAACTGATCGAGCAGTGGATCCCACGCGGCATATGCGGCGGGATCGATCACGGCGCGGCCGATCTCCTCGGGAACGATGCGGTCAGCAGTGGTGGCCATGGTGGTCGTCCTTGATAGCGGTGATTAGGCAGATGCGGCGGCGGCGGCCTTGTACTCGTCGCGCAGCAGGCGCTTGAACAGCTTGCCGGTGGGTTCGCGTGGCAATTCGGCGCGGAAGTCAATCTGGCGGGGGAGCTTGACGCGGCTGAGCTGCGGGGCGAGCCAGGCGGCCAGTTCGTCTGCCAGCGCAGGGCCTGCCTCGCCGATGTCGTGCGGCTGGACGACCGCTACCACGCGTTCGCCCATGTCCGGATCGGGCGCGCCGATGACGGCGACGTCGGCCACCTTGGGATGGGTGATGAGGAGGTTCTCGATTTCCTGCGGGTAGATGTTCACGCCGCCCGAGATGATCATGAAGCTCTTGCGGTCGGTGAGGAACAGATAGCCGTCCTCGTCCTCCCAGCCCACGTCGCCAAGGCTGGTCCAGCCGTGCTTGTTGGTGGCGTCGCGCGTCTTGTCGGGGTCGTTATGGTAGGCGAAGGGATTGCCGCCTTCGAAGAAGACCTGGCCTTCCGTGCCACGCGGCACTTCATCGCCGTTTTCGTCGCAGATGCGGATCGTCCCGAGCAGTGCTCGGCCGACCGAGCCGGGGCGCTGCAGCCATTCCGGGCTGGAGATGAAGGTGAAGCCATTGCCTTCGGTGCCGGCGTAATATTCGTTGAGGACCGGGCCCCACCATTCGATCATCGCCCGCTTGACCGGCACGGGGCAGGGCGCTGCCGCATGGATCGCGCCGCGCAGTGACGAGAGATCGTAGCGCGCGCGGACTTCCTCGAGCAGCTTGAGCATGCGCACGAAATGAGTCGGCACCCACTGGCTGTCGGTCACCTTGTAGCGCTCAATGGCCTCGAGCGCCTTCTCGGCGTCGAACTTCTCCATGCAGACCACGGTGCCGCCGAAGCGATGCACTGTCATCGACCAGCGCAGCGGCGCGGCATGGTAGAGCGGCGCGGGCGAGAGGTAGACCGCATCGGGGCGAATGCCGAAGGGGCCGCCAGCCAGCATGATCAGCGAATTGGCGCCGCCGATCGAAGGGTCTTCCGGCAGCGGCACGCGTACGCCCTTGGGTTTGCCGGTGGTGCCTGACGAATAGAGCATGTCGCAGCCTGCGCGCTCATCGGCAATCGGGTCGATCGGCATGGCGGCGAGTGCCGCAGCCAGATCGTGCTCGCCGGTACCGCCGAGACGAAGCTGCGGCACTTCCGGTGCGGCTTCGGCGACGGCATCGAGTAGCGGCGTGAGGGCGCCGCTACCGACGAGCAACTTGGCCCCGCTGTCGCGGGCGATGTAGGCCACTTCCGGCGGGGCGAGGCGCGAGGAGATCGCGACGTAGACGATCCCGGCGCGCTGCGCGCCCCAGCACAGCGAGAAGAAGACGGGATGGTTCTCGAAGCAGAGCGCAATCGTGTCACCGATCCCGATCCCGCGCGAACGGAGCAACTGCGCGAAGCGGTTGCTCTGCGCTTCGAGCTCCCCGTAGGTCACGACCTCGCCGCTGCCGGACATGATGACCGCAGGCTTTTCGGGGTTGGTCTTCGCGTGGACACTTGGGTGGTAATTCATGCGCATCCTCTCAGGATCAGCGGCGCGATCAGGCCGTCTTTCGCGAGAGTTTAACCGCTCGATTAAGCGGCGCAACGGGATTCGTCAGGCGAAGGTGATTCTGCCGGGCCGATCCGGTGACGCGGACGCACGAAAAGAAGAAGGCGGCGTTTCCGCCGCCTTCTTCCCATCCTCTCCAAGATGCGGTTGTTTCGCGGCGATCAGCGCGCCAGCGGAGCAGGCGTGTCGCTCTGCGCCAGAACGGTCTCGGTCGAGACGCCCGGGGCGACCGTCTGCATGTAGGGAATGGGGTTCACGGCTTCGCCGCCGATGCGCACTTCGTAGTGCAGGTGCGAGCCCGTCGAGCGACCGGTCGAGCCGACGTAGCCGATCACGTCGCCCTTGCGGACACGCTGGCCTTCGGCGACCGCGATGCGCGACATGTGACCGTAGCGGGTTTCCATGCCGCCGCCGTGCTCCAGCTCGACGAACAGGCCGTAGCCGCCGAACCAATCCGCCTTGCCGACGACACCGTCAGCCGAAGCATGAATGGGGGTGCCGGTGGTGGCGGGAAGATCGATGCCCTTGTGCGCGCGCAGGCCGCCAAGTACGGGGTGGACGCGCATGCCGAAGCCGCTGCTCATGCCGCGGTTCGACGAAACAGGAACCAGCGAGGGGATCGAGACCCCACCGCTGCGCTGGGCGGAAGCGGCAGAGCCGATCGGCATGCCGGTGTCGAGCGACTGCCAGCTGGCGAAGAGCTTGTGGAATTCATCATCGGCGGGGGTGGCAGTGGTGCCGTTGCGGGCAGCTTCGGCGGCGCGGAGCGGGGCGGCAATGTCTGCCGATGCGGCGCTGTTCGCCAAGGCGGGAGCCGAGAAGAAACACGCGATGGCTCCGATCGAGCCCAGCACCAGCTTCGTAATCTTGTTGTTAAACATTACGACCCGCTAACCCTTAATCGCCCCGGCCCTGCAGTATCACCTGCGTTACTGAAACCGGACCCGACCAACCTGGAGCTTCCCAACGGCCCGCCGGGTCAGCCCGGTCTGCCTGAAAAGTTCCATGAGACTGAGCGGAAACCCCTCCCGCTGCCTCGACGAGACCCGGTTAGGGGGAAGTGTCCTGATCAGACAACCCCTGCCATCAATTCGTACGACAAACCGGCAGCGCGACGCGCCGAGTCGTTGAACGGTGGCTTAACAGCCCCGCGGAAATGCCGTGCGACAAGGGTTTTCCAGATGGCGGCAGGCGTTTCACCGCGCTCTTCGCAGATTTTGAGGAAGTGGGTTGTGCCGTAGCGCACATGGCGGATCTCATCGTTCAGGATCCGCTCGAGGATGCGCGCCGATCGGAGATCGCCTGCGGCGACGAAGCGCTCGATGGTGACAGGGGTCACGTCGAGCCCGCGCGCCTCGAGCACCATCGGGACAATGGCGAGGCGGGCGGCTGCATCATGCGCGGTCTCGCGCGCAGCGTCCCATAGGCCATCGTGCGCCGGCAAGGCCCCGTAGTCCGAACCAAGTGTGCGCAACCTGCGGGCGAGCAAGGAGAAATGCATCGCCTCGTCCGCCGCCACATCGAGCCAGTCGGTAACGAATTCAGGCCCGCGGGCTTCGCCAAACCGCCCTGCGGCATCGAGCGCGAGATCGATCGCGACGAATTCTATGTGGGCCAGCGCATGCAGCAGGGCGAGCCGTCCGCGCTCCGATCCGCCGCGCCCGCGCTTGGGCATGGCATTGGGCGGAAGCAATTCGGGCCGCAACGGACGGGCAGGCTCGTCCGGCATGGCTTCGTTGAACGCGAAGGTCAGGCGCCCTGCCGCCCAATCGCGCCGGACGGCCCGCGCAGCCATGGCCTTGGCCGCAGGATCCGCGGTGAGCATCGCTCCCCGGATCGCTGCGGCAACAGAAGTGTGGGTCATCTGCTGGTCAGAGCGCCTTGGCCGCCGCGAGAACTTCCTCGGCGTGGCCCTTGACCTTTACCTTGGACCAGACCTGCGCGATCTTGCCGTCTGCGCCGACGAGATAGGTGGTACGCTCCATGCCCATGTAGGTTCGGCCATACATCGACTTTTCCGTCCAGATGCCGAGCGCGTCCGAAAGGCCGCCTTCCTCCGCATCGGTGGCGAGCGGTGCGGCGAGGCCGTGCTTCTCGATGAACTTGAGGTGCTTCTTCGGCGGATCCTTGCTGACACCAAGGAGCGCGGTGCCGGCGGCTTCGAACTCTGCCACAAGCGCTGAAAAGTCTTTGTTTTCCGTGGTGCAACCCGGCGTATCGTCCTTGGGATAGAAGAACAGCACCAGCTTGCGGCCGATAAAGTCGGAAGGCTTCACGCTGCCGCCTTCGGGCGTGGTCATGGCAATGTCAGGCAGCGGGCTGCCCGCGCCGATGGTCTCGCTCATTCACAGATCTCCAGTTCTTCGCCAAATACGGCGTGCCAGCAGGCCGCGATGTCGCGGCGGGCTGCCAGCACGGCAGTGAGCAGCCCCTGCCAATCGGCGAGACCGCATGCGCGTGCAACGATAGCGCGGCTGGCTTCGGGCGGATAGCGTCCGTCAGGGGCAACGAGGCGAACGGCGATGAGCAGCCGCGCCAGCAGATCGTGTGCGGCGCGCAAGGGCGGCGTGAGCAGACCGGCGGCGATCAGCCCGTCAGCCGCGCGCCCGAGATCGGGATCGAGCGCGGTGCGTTCGCGCAGTTGCAGGTAGTGGACGAGGAACTCCAGATCGACGAGCCCACCGCGCGCCAGTTTCACGTCAAGCGGGCCGGACGGCTGTTTGTGCTGCGCCATTTCGGTGCGCATCGATAGCACGTCTGCGCGCAGCTTTTCAGCATCGCGCGGGCGGTGCAGCACGGTGTCGATGATCCCCGCGAGTGCGGCGCAATCATCCGGCGCGCCGAACAGTGGCCGCGCGCGGCACAGCGCCATGTGTTCCCAGGTCCACGCAACCTCGCGCTGGTAGCGGGCGAAGCTTTCGAGGCTGACGGCAATCGGCCCTTGCGCACCGCTGGGGCGAAGGCGGACGTCGACTTCATAGAGCGCACCGGCGGCGGTGGGGGCGGAAAGCGCTGCGATCACCCGCTGGGCAAGACGGTTATAATAGAGCGTGCTGCCAAGCGGCCGGGCCCCATCCGATTCGCCCGTGTGGTCACCGCTGAACAGGAACACGATGTCGAGGTCCGAGGCATGGGTCAGCGCGCCGCCGCCCAGCCGGCCAAGCCCGAGGATGACGAGTTCGCTGTCCGCGATCCGGCCATGGGCGCGGACGAACTCGCCTTGCGCCGCTTCGGCGAGTACGAGGATGGCGGCTTCGGCGATGCGTGAAAGCGCGGCAGCGACTTCGAGCGGATCGCGCCATGTCTCGCCCAACCGGCTTTCGATGAGCTGCACGCCAAGCGCAAAGCGCCATTCACCGACCTTGCGGCGCACGGAATCGAGCAGGCACTGGTAATCGTCGCCTGCCTCGCAGCGGCGGAATTCGGCGGCGAGCCTTTCGACGCTGCCGGGCAGATCGAAGGCGCTGCGGTCGATGAGCGTATCGAGGAGGTCCGAGCGTCGGGCGAGTTCGTCCGCCAGCGTGGGCGCATGGGCAAGCACGCGCATCACGACGCCGAGCAGGGCGGGACGCGCTTCGAGGAGCTGGAAGATATTGATCGCGCTGGGCAGTCCGGCCAGCAAGCCTTCCCAGCGCAGCAGCGCGCGCTCCGGATCGGGCGCGGCGGCAAGCGCGCCGAGCAAGGTATCCCGCAGACGCGCAAAGGCGGCGCGGGCCTCTGCGCTGCGCAGGGCGCGGAACTGGCCGTTTTCCCAGCTCTCGATGCGCGTCGCGAGGGCGCCCGGATCGGCGAAACCGAGCGCCTTCAGCTCCTGTTCGAGCGGGCGTGTGGTTACGGGGACGGCACCGGTCGGCGCGTAAGTCGCGATCAGGTTGTCGAACCGGCGGCCGACAGCTTCTGAAATCTGCGCGAGCTCTTCCACCAGCGCTGTGCCGGAGGGGATGCCGTCCAGCCGCGCTACGGCTTCGAGCTGGGCGGGGTCGGTCGGCAGGCTGTGCGTCTGCTGATCAGCGATCATCTGCAGCCGGTGCTCCAGCGTACGCAGGCGGTCGTAGCTATCGCCGAGCAGTGCGGCGTCCTCTCCGGCGACGATGCCGGCCTCCGCCAGGGCATCGAGCGCCGCGCGGGTGCCGCGCAGGCGAAGCGCCGGATTGCGCCCGCCGTGGATCAGCTGGTGGGTCTGCGCGAAGAACTCGACCTCGCGAATGCCGCCGCGTCCGCGTTTGAGATCGTAGCCCGGGCCGATCGCCTGACCACCTGCGTAATGATCGCGGATGCGGGTGGTGAGGCGGCCGATCTCGGCAATCGCCCCGAAATCGAGGCTCCGCCGCCAGACGAAGGGCCGGATGGCATCGAGGAAGGCTTGCCCCGCCACGATGTCGCCCGACGCCGGGCGCGCGCGGATGAACGCAGCACGTTCCCATGCCAGCGCGCTCGATTCGTAATGGGTGATCGCGGCAATGAACGGGAGGGCGAGCGGGGTGACTTCCGCAGCGGGGCGCAGGCGCAGATCGACCCGGAAGACATAGCCCTCGCCGGTGACCGCGCCGAGCAATTCGACGACCGTGCGCGCGATACGCTGCGCGGCGTCGGCTGGATCATCCCGCTCGCGGCGCGGAAGAAGCTCGGGATCGTAGAGGAGGATCGGGTCGATGTCGGACGAGTAGTTGAGCTCGCCCGCGCCATGCTTGCCCAGCGCGATGGCGGAAAAGCCCTGCGGCTCGGCATCGGGCACGCGGCGGCGCATGGCAGCCACGATGGCAGCATCGAGTGCATGGTCGGCAAAGACGGACAGCTCGGTCATGACGCGCTTGAGCGGCAGCGCGCCGGCGAGATCTCCGATGGCGAGCGCGACCGCGAGGGCGAGCCGCTGGCGGCGCAGGGCTATGCCCGTGTCCGGTTCGTCAGCACCGGCCTGATGAGCGGCGGCGAGGGCCTCTTCGATTCGCCCGGCGGCAAGAAAGGCTTCGAGATCGGGCAGGCGGTCCAGACCGCGGGCGAGGAATGGCGCTTCGCTGCGGGCGCGGTGCAGGGCGAGTGCCCAGTCCGGTGTATGGCTCCTGCCGGTCATCGTGCTGCGATGCCCCGTCAGCGCCATGCGATCAAGCGCGCGCGTCCGGCTTGCCAGCAAGCGGGGGCTCTGCCACCTGTGCGCGCCGAGCCGGGTCTGGCGCTCTGGATGGCATGAGGAAGATGAGGATGAAGATCAGCAGGTCGTTTGGTCGCAAGGCTTTGGTGCTGCTGTGCGGCGCTGCGCTCGCGCTGCCGATGGCGGCGAGCCATGCGGCGCCGACGGTGCCTGCTGTCGATGAGGCGCTGATGCGCGAAACGATCCGGACGCTCGCTTCGGACGAGTTCGAGGGGCGCGGGCCGGGCACACGAGCCGAGCCCAAGACGCTGGACGCGATCATCGCCCGGTTCAAGGCGGCCGGGCTCCAGCCGGGCAACAAGGGGCAGTGGTTGCAGGACGTACCCACGGCGACGATTACGGCGATCAACAAGAGCCCGCTGACCATCACCGGCGCTGCGCAGACGCTTACCTTCAAGCCATCGAGTGATTTCGTGGCTGGCAGCTATCGCATCACGCCGCATACCGAGGTCAAGGACAGCGAACTGGTCTTCGTCGGCTACGGGATCAATGCACCCGAACTGGGCTGGAACGACTATGCCGGGATCGACATGCACGGGAAGACGGCGGTCATCCTCGTCAACGATCCGGACTATGCAATGGAAGGGGAGAACGGCCTCTTCCGTGGCCGCCGGATGACATACTACGGACGCTGGACCTACAAGTTCGAGGAAGCGGCACGGCAGGGCGCGACGGGGGCGCTCATCATCCATGATACCTTCCCGGCAGCCTATGGCTGGCAGGTTGTCGAATCGAGCTGGTCGGGCGCACAGCACTTTGTTCAGACCGCGAATGACGGTGCCGACCAGACCGTTGCCAACGGCTGGGTTCAGAAGCCGGTTGCCGAGGCGATCTTCAAGGCCGCAGGCAAGGACCTCGCCGCGCTGACCGCAGCGGCGCAGCAGAAGGGCTTCAAGCCGGTTCCGCTGGGCCTCAAGGCCAGTCTCTCGTTTGATAGCACGATCGAAAAGGCCAATTCGCACAACGTGATCGGCGTGCTGCCCGGCAAGACGCGTCCTGGCGAATACGTGCTCTACAGCGCGCACTGGGACCATCTCGGACATTGCAAGCCGGATGCGACTGGCGATGACATCTGCAACGGCGCGGTCGACAACGCGACCGGCATTGCCGCGCTCGCGGCGCTCGCCAAGATGAACGCGGCGGCTGGCCCCGCCGCCCGCAGCCAGGTCTTTCTGGCCGTCACGCTTGAGGAATCGGGCCTGCTCGGCTCAGAATACTACGCACAGAACCCGGTTTTCCCGCTCGCCAGGACCGTAGGCGGGGTCAATATGGATGCGCTTCCCGTGGGCGGTCCGGCGAAGGACATCACCGTAACCGGTGGCGACAAGTCGGAACTCACGACGATCCTGCGCAAGGTCGAAGGCGAAATGGGCCTCAGCGAATCGCCGGAAGAACACCCCGAGCGCGGGCACTATTACCGTTCGGACCACTTCAGCCTCGCCAAGCGCGGCGTGCCGATGTTCGATCTCGGGCGTGGTGTCGATCTCGTGAATGGCGGCACGGCGGCCGGGCAGGCAGCCTCGGACGATTACGTCAACGTGCGCTACCACCAGCCGAGCGACCAGTATCAGGAAAGCTGGGACATCTCGGGCATGGTGCAGGATGTGAAGCTGTTCTACCGGCTCGGCCGCGAACTGGCCGACAGCAATGTCTGGCCCAACTGGCACCCGAACGACGAGTTCCGGGCGGTGCGTGACAAGAGCCTCGCTGCAGCAAAGGCCCAGTGATCCCATGACCGACACCGCGCTGCGGATGCCCCCCGAATGGCATCCGCAGGACTGGCTCTGGATCGGCTTTCCGCATCTCGCGGAGGAATGGTCCGGCGTGATCGACGCCGCGCAAGTGCAGATTGCGGCATTTGCGAGCGCCGTCGCGGACAGCGGGCAGGAGGTTCGCCTCATCGTGCGCGATGCCGCGAACGAGGCCCGCGCGCGGAGCCTCGTTTCGGGTGCGGTCACGCTCGAGCGCCGTATCTATGGTGATGTCTGGCTGCGCGATACCGGGCCGCTGGTGGTGCTGGGCGATCAGGATCGGCGGGCGCGGCTGTTCGGCTTCAATGGCTGGGGCGGCAAATACCTGATGCCGGGTGACGAGGCGATCGGCGCGGATCTTGCCGCTAGCGCGGGCCTTGCCGCTGATCGCTGCGAATGGATTCTGGAGGGCGGCGCGCTTGACGGCGACGGCACCGGACTGGTGGCGACGACGGCGCAGTGCCTGCTCAATCCGAATCGCAATCCGGCGCTTTCACAGGCTGATCTGGAAATGCGGCTGGCGCGCGATCTCGGTTACGACCGTGTACTGTGGCTCGGCGATGGCCTCATCAACGATCATACCGATGGCCATGTCGATAATCTCGCCCGCTTCGTGGCGCCGAACCGGCTGGCGCTGCCACGGGCGACAGGGCCGGGTGATCCCAATGCTGCCATCTACGCCGATGCGGCGGCGCGGGCGCGTGATTTCGGGGTAGAGGTCGTCGAAGTCCCCTCGCCGGGGCTGGTCGAATGGGGCGGTATGGTCCAGCCGGCGAGCTATATGAACTTCGTGATCGCCAACAATGTCGTGATCGTCCCGGTGTTCGGCACGCGCCATGACGACGATGGCGTGGCGGCAATTGCCGAACTTTTCCCGGGCCGCGCGGTGATCGGACTGATGGCCAATGCGGTGCTGGCAGGCGGCGGCGGCTTCCACTGCTCCAGCCAGCAGATGCCTTCCGTGTGATTATGTGCCCCTTAACCGGCGGATGGTAGGGGGCAGGTCATGACACAGACAATCCTCGTGGTGTTCGGCACGCGGCCGGAAGCGATCAAGATGTTTCCGGTCGTGCATGCGCTTGCCGCCGATCCGCGCTTCCGGGTGGTGACCTGCGTTTCGGCGCAACACCGTGGTATGCTCGATCAGGTTCTGGCGATTGCCGGCATCGTGCCCGATCACGATCTCGACCTGATGAAGCCGGATCAGACGCTCGACGGGCTGACGGCGGCGTTGCTCACCGGGCTCGGCGGCGTGATGGATGCCGAGAAGCCGGACTGGGTGGTGGTGCAGGGCGATACGGCGACGGCGATGGCCGGAGCGCTCGCGGCCTATTATCGCAAGATTCCGGTGGCCCATGTCGAGGCGGGGCTGCGCAGCCACAATATCTATCACCCCTGGCCCGAGGAGGTGAACCGCAAGATCATCGGCACCATCGCCGCGCTGCATTTTGCGCCGACGGCGACTTCTGCTGCCGCGCTGCGCGCGGAGAACGTGCGTGCCGAGGCGATCCATGTGACGGGCAATACGGTGATCGACGCACTGCAATGGGTAAGCGCGAAGATCGCGGCGGAGCCCGCCTTGGCTGGCGGCCTTGCCGATCTTGAAGCCCGCTTTGCCGACAAGCGGATCATCGGCGTGACCAGCCACCGGCGCGAGAACTTCGGCGGCGGCCTTGAAGCGATTGCCGAGGCCATCCGCCAGATCGCGGCGCGCGAAGATGTGGCGCTGATCTTTCCGGTCCACCCCAATCCCAATGTTCGCAAGGTCATGGAGGGGGTGCTCGGCGGCCTTGCCAATGTCGCGCTGATCGAGCCGCTCGACTACCCGCATTTCGCGCGCCTGCTGGGTATGGCCGAGATCATGCTGACCGATAGCGGCGGAGTGCAGGAGGAGGCCCCCGCGCTCGGCAAGCCGGTGCTCGTGATGCGCGAGACGACCGAAAGGCCCGAGGGCGTGGAGGCCGGTACGGCCAAGCTCGTCGGCACCGAAACTGCCCGGATAGTTTCCGAAATCTTTACCCTGCTCGACGATAAGGCTGCCTATTCGGCCATGGCGCGCGCGCACAATCCCTTCGGGGACGGGCACGCGGCGCGGCGTATCGTGGAGCTCTTGGGGAATGTCCGCTAAAATCGGCAACGGTGATGTGAAGCCGCAGGTCTGCGTCGTCGGCCTCGGCTATATCGGACTGCCCACCGCTGCGATCATTGCTCGGTCGGGTTGCCCGGTGCTGGGGCTCGATGTGACGCAGAGCGTCGTCGACACGATCAACCGCGGCGAAATCCATATCGAGGAAGTCGATCTCGATGGCCTCGTGCAGGGCGTCGTCCAGCGCGGCCTGCTGCGCGCCTCGACCCAGATCGAACCTGCCGATGTCTTCGTGATCGCTGTGCCGACACCGTTCGCCAAGGACGGCCATCACACGCCGGACGTTTCCTACGTGCAGTCCGCTGCCAGCGAAGTCGCGGGTGTGCTGAAGGCCGGCGACGTGGTGATCCTCGAATCGACCAGCCCCGTCGGCACGACCGAGATGATGCGCGATTTGATGGCGGGCCTGCGTCCCGATCTCAAGTTTCCGGGCCTGACCCGCGAGACGCCGGATGTGTCTATCGCTTATTGCCCCGAGCGGGTGCTGCCGGGCCGCATTCTCGAGGAACTGACCAACAACGACCGCTCGATCGGAGGGATTACCCCGCGCTGTGCCCGCAAGGCGCTGGCGTTCTACAAGCGCTTCGTGCGCGGGACATGCATCACCACCGATGCGCGCTCGGCCGAGATGACCAAGCTGGTCGAGAACGCCTACCGCGACGTGAACATCGCCTTCGCCAACGAGCTTTCGATCGTGGCGGACCGCATGGGTCTTGATGTGTGGGAAGTGATTCGGCTGGCCAACCGCCACCCGCGCGTCAACATCCTGCAACCGGGCCCCGGCGTGGGCGGGCACTGCATCGCAGTCGATCCCTGGTTCATCGTGGCAAGCGCGCCCGAGCACACCCCGCTGATCCGCGCCGCGCGCGGAGTGAACGACCAGAAGATGCACCACGTGATCGAGCGCGCCACTGCGCTGATCGATGCCCATCCCGAGGCGCGCATCGCCTGCCTCGGCCTCGCCTTCAAGGCGAACATCGATGACTTTCGCGAGAGCCCCGCGCGCTTCGTCGCTGCCCGCATTGCCCGCAAGTACGGCAGCCGCGTGAGCATCGTGGAGCCCTATGCGCAGCAGTTGCCGGTCGAGTTCACCGATAGCGGGGCCAGCCTGATCGACCTCGACGATGCGCTGGAAACCTGCGACCTGCTGGTCGTGCTGGTCGATCACGATGTGTTCAAGGTCGTCCCGCTCGCCGAACGGAGCGGCAAGGTCGTCTATGACACGCGCGGTATCTGGCCGGATCAGCCGGATGCGGAAGCAGTCGGCACTGCGCTGCGCCTCGCCAGCTGACGTGATGCGGGCAAACCTGCCCGTGGCCGCAAGGATCGCGATGAAGCTCCCGCTGTGGGCTGCTGCCGCCCTGGCGGTTCTCGGCACGATTGGCTGCAGCGGGCTCGGCAGCGAATCGAATGCTCAGACTGCGCCGCACGCTGCAGCCGCAGTGCCCCTCCAGCCCCTCATCCCGGCCGAGCTGCCGCCACCCCGCACTCCGGCTGAATTTGCCGCGCACGATGCGGCTTATCCCTTTTACATGCCCATGCAGGGGCTCCGCCGGCCTGCCAATCGCTTCTTCGTGAAGTGCGATGCCTCGCAGGCTGCGGGCCGCGAGGTCTATCAGGGCAATGACGTTGCCTCGCTCTACGGGCGTGCCGAGGGCGGCCTGGAGTTCGTCTACGAAGCACGGGACCGCGCTGGACGGCCCTGCGTCTATCCTTTCGCGCCGAGCCTGCCCGATATTGTCGGCAACCTTGACGGCACGCAGTACATCTTCCGCTCTTCGGTGCCCGGAGAGCGCGTGACGTTCCGCAGCGCGGATCAGTGGGCAAGCTTGCGAATGCGGGCGCTCGACATGGGGCGGAGCCGGATCCACTTCGAGATGCGGGATGTCGAACTCGACTTCCCCGGTGCGATCCAGCCGATGGGGGCGCTGCATCTCGAGACCTATGGCGGCGCGCCGCCCGGCCTGTTCACGGCAGTCATCCGCCGTTCGAAGCTGTTTGGCGGCAAGAATGCCCTCTTCGTGCCGAGCGGGGAGACCATGATCTATGCCGAGGACAGCGAGATTGCCGGCAATGTCGGGACCAACGCCGATCAGGAGCACGGCACTTACATCAACGGCACGCTGGTCTCGCATTTCCGCAATGTACGCTGGCAGGGTCAGCAGGGCTGGAGCAATGTCGCGAGCGGACATCAGTTGAAGGACAAGGCCTACCTGCGGATCTACGAGAACGTGACCGTTACCAATGCGCCAGGCCGGGGGCCACCTTCCGCGATGCCGCTCATCGATGCGACCTCGTTCGGGTTCACCTGGGCGAGCAACCTCAAGATCGACCGTGTGCCATCGCCGCAGGAACCACGCGATGGGTTGGTCGATCTGCGCAGCGAGATTCTCTACGGAAACCCGCAGCACTACCCGTGGCCAGTGGTCGCCACCTCAGACTGGCGCATGCCGCCGCTGGCGCTCGGCGTCTTGGACAAGGTCTATCTCTCGGTCTTCTTCAACACCGAGGTCCGCAGTTTTCGCAACGAACCCTATGTCTTCGCGCTGCGCCCATGGGGTCGCGGTTTCGAGCCGGGCACTGCGACGATTGTGGGCGAGGGGTTCACCCTGCGCGCTGAGCAGCGCGCGGTTTCGCTGGCGTTCGGCACGCGGGGCACCTTTGGCAAGGTATACTCCAGTGACGGGTGGACATATGTGAACCCGCGCCTTTCCGATAGTGCGCTATGGGTGGCTGACCGCGATGCCTTCATTCGCCATGCGTTGGGGATGATCGGGCGCTAGGGTGCCGTTCCGTTCGAGCCAGCGGGTTCGGATCGCATCACTGGTGTCGCTGCTGCCATCGTGGCTCCAGCCTGGCTCGCGGACCAGATAGGCGAGCTTGTAGCGCCAGGGCGCCACGGCAAAGTCCTTCAGCATGCCCTTCCATTCGTGAAACACGCTGTGCAGCAGATTGAACGTGCCGAGCTGGCGGATCACGCCGTAGCGCGCCGGTTCCTCGTCGAGTTCAGGCTGGAACGTCCCGAACATGCGGTCCCAGAACATGAACACGCCCGCATAGTTGCGGTCGAGGTAGAGCGGATTGGTCGCGTGGTGGACGCGGTGGTGCGAGGGGGTGTTGAACACCCATTCGAACCACGCAGGCATGCGGCGGACCGCTTCGGTGTGGATCCAGAACTGGCCCACGGTGTTCGCCGCGCCGACTGTCAGGAGCATTTCCGGCGGGACGCCGAAGAACGCGGGCCAGATGCGGAACACGAACGACAGCGCAAGGAACCCGGTCCATGTCTGCCGCAGCGCGGTGCTCAGGTTGTAGTGCTGGCTGGTGTGGTGATTGACGTGCGCCGCCCAGAACCAGCGCACACGGTGGCCGGTACGGTGCGCCCAGTAGTAGTTGAAATCATCAAGCAGCATGACTGCCACCCACGACCACCAGGCATAAGGCACCGTGGCGATGCGGTGGGCGTAGAGCCATGTCGCCGCGGCATAGATCGCGCCGGCCACGAGCGCTCCGGCGATCGTGCTGCCGAGACCCATGAGCAGCGAGGTCAGCATGTCGCGCGCTTCGTAGGCTTCCGGTGCATGACGGCGCGCCCAGGCGATCTCGATCAGGATCAGTGCGACAAAGGCAGGCACAGCATAGGCGATCACGTCGACAGGATGAGTGATCGGCGCGCTGAGCGCCGCCAGGAACGGGGCGAAGGTCTCGTTCATGCTTGTGCTCCGAGCCGGCGCAAGCTCGCGGCCCAGACTTGCGCCCGCTCGCCGAGGTCGAGGGTGATGCTGCCGAAATGGGGATCGTCGGTCGAGAGGGTGAGGAAGCCTCGGTCCAGGCGGGCGCCGGCATGCGAGGAGAGCACGCGCGCCGCAAACCGGGCGCCGTGGCGGCGGATCAGCATCACTTCACCGGCATGGTTGCGCAGCAAGGCTCCGATCCGCGCACGGTCGAGCGCAACATCGACCGCATCGAATCCGCAGCGGGCTGCTTCGGCGAGCGCGCGGGCTTCGGCCTCGTCGGCAATCCGCACGTCGCTGCCCATGTCTAGCGTGCGCACGAGCACGAAGACGAGCAGGACGGCGACCAGCGAGCCGACCGCCTGCACGGCAATCCCCGCGCCGGGGAGCGCAAGAAAGGCGTCCACTGACATAGCGCGCCTGCCTTCTGCCTCAGCGCGCCTGCGCGGCGAGGAAATCGATCTGCGGCATGATCGGGCTTACGTCATAGCCTGCCTCGGCGGCGTGGGCGGCAATCGCATCGGGCGACATGCCCATCCGTGCCTGCGTAAGTGCCCAGAGCAGCGTCGAGCGCGTGCCCGACCTGCAATAGGCCAGCACTGGCTTGTCGCCTGCTTCAGTCAGCGCGGCTTGCATCGCCTCGACTTGCGGCATCGAGAAACCTGCATGCGTGACGGGAATCGCGACATAGGCGATCCCTGCGGCTTTGGCGGCGGCTTCGATCTCGGCACCGGGGGTCTGATCGGGAGACTCGTCTTCGGGCCGGTTGTTGATGATCATGCCGATACCCATGGCCTGCGCCTCGGCCACGTCGGAGAGCTCGATCTGCGGGCTGGCGAAGGTCTTGTCGTCGATCTTGCGGAACATGGGCCAATTTCTCCTCTGCCGATGCACCCCGCGCGCTGTTTGTCGCGTGCAGTTGCGTCGGCAAGTGCATCGCTTTCGCTTTGCCCAAAGCCGCTTGCAAGGGCAAGTGGCGCCCCAACATGGTAGAATGGCAACACCCTCGTCGCGGCAAGTCCTCCTAAGCAACGAATCCGTTCGCGCTGGAGCCTTTTGTTGGTTATAGTCTTAATCGCAGAGGATCAGGCGAGCAGAGTCTCGCGCATTTCCCTTGTTGTGCCGTCGGCAACCGCGTCCGGCTTGCGGCACCTAGGAAAGCAGGGGCGGAACGAAGGTTTATTGGTTTTTATGGGTTTTGACAGAGGGCGGCGGGGTCGCGGACGCGACAAGCGCGATGGTTTCGGTGACGAGGGCGGCTTCGACCCTTACGGCGGCGGCGGTGGTTTCGGCGGCGGTGGCTTTGACCGCGGCGGCTTCGGCGGCGGTGGCGGTCGCGGTGGTTTCGGCGGCGGCGATCGTGGCGGCTTCGGTGGCGGTGATCGCGGCGGCTTCGGCGGCGGCGGTGGCGGCGGCTTCGGTGGCCCGCGCGGCGGCGGTGGCGGCTTTGGCGGCCCGCGTGGCGGCGGCGGTGGCGGCGGCATGCCGGCCCAGGTCGTCGGCACCGGCAAGGGTGTCGTCAAGTTCTTCAATTCCCAGAAGGGCTTCGGCTTCATCCAGCGTGAAGACGGCGGCGAGGACGTGTTCGTCCACATCAGCGCTGTTGAGCGTGCGGGCCTCGAAGGCCTCGCTGAAGGTCAGCAGCTCGAATTCAACCTTGTTGATCGCGGCGGCAAGATCTCGGCGGCCGACCTGCAGGTTGTTGGCGATGTGATCGCGGTCGCGGCAAAGCCGGCTGCACCCCAGCGCCAGCTGACAGGCGAGAAGGCGACCGGCACGGTCAAGTTCTTCAATGCCATGAAGGGCTTCGGCTTCATCACCCGTGATGATGGTCAGCCGGATGCGTTCGTGCACATCAGCGCGGTCGAGCGTTCGGGTATGCGCGAGCTGAACGAGGGCGACAAGCTTGAGTTCGACCTCGAGGTTGACCGGCGCGGCAAGCACTCGGCTGTCAACCTGGTGCCGCGACAAGACTGAGACTGGCGCATTGCCGCCTGCCGCGAGGCTGGTGGTCTGTGCCTATGAAATTCGCAAGTGGCGGCCCTGCTGGGTCGCCATTTGTCGTTTACGACATAACTCCCGACCAGACGGGAGCCGAAGCAGGAAGGAACCGTGTCATGTCGATCACTCCGTTGATGCCCGTCTACCCCCGGTGCGGCGTGCGTCCGGTGCGCGGAGAGCACTGCCATCTGATCAGCGAAGACGGCACGCGTTATCTCGATTTCGCCAGCGGCATTGCGGTCAACCTGCTCGGCCACAGCAACGAACACCTGATCGGCGCGATCCAGCGGCAGGCCGCCACGCTGATGCACGTCTCCAACCTCTATGGCAGCCCGCAGGGCGAGCATCTCGCGCAGCGCCTTGTCGACCTCACCTTTGCCGATACGGTGTTCTTCACCAATTCGGGCGCAGAAGCGGTGGAATGCGCGATCAAGACCGCGCGCGCCTATCACCAGCATGGCGGTAATACCGAGCGCTTTGAGCTGATCACGTTCAAGAACGCGTTCCACGGTCGCACCATGGCGACTATCAGCGCCTCCAATCAGGAAAAGATGCACAAGGGCTTCATGCCGCTGCTCGAAGGCTTCCTCTATGTCGACTTCGACGATCTGGAAGGCGCCAAAGCGGCAATCGGTCCCAACACGGCGGGCTTCCTTGTCGAACCGATCCAGGGCGAAGGCGGCATCCGTGATGCCTCGCCCGAGTTCCTGCAGGGCCTGCGCGCGCTGGCTGACGAGCACGATCTCATGCTCATCTTCGACGAAGTGCAGTGCGGCGTCGCACGCACCGGCGATCTTTACGCCTATGAGCAGTACGGCGTGACGCCGGACATCATGGCGAGCGCCAAGGGCATCGGCGGCGGCTTCCCGCTTGGGGCCTGCCTCGCGACCGAAAAGGCCGCGCGGGGCATGGTGATCGGCACGCACGGCAGCACCTATGGCGGCAACCCGCTGGCGATGGCCGCAGCCGAAGCCGTGCTCGACGTCGTCGCCCAACCTGCCTTCCTCGAGGAAGTGAAGGCCAAGGGTGAGCGCCTGCGCGGACGGCTGGAGCAGTTCATCGGCAACTACCCGGACATGTTCGAACTCGTCCGCGGGCGCGGCCTCATGCTCGGCGTGAAGATGAAGATCGAGCCGCGCGCCTTCGTCGCCCATATGCGCGACAATCACCACCTGCTGACTGTGGCGGCTGGTGACATGACCTTCCGCGTCCTCCCGCCGCTCGTCATCGATGACAGCCACATCGAGGAATTCATGGAGAAGCTTTCGGCCGCAACCGCGAGTTACGTGCCTGAAGCTGTGCCGGCATGACCCGGCATTTCCTCAGTCTGAGCGATGCCGGCGGCGACGCACTTGCCGCGATCCTGGGTGACGCGATCGAGCGGAAAGCGGCGCGGCGCGGGCTCCCCAAGGGCCAGCACGATGCCGATGCGCCTTTGGCGGGGCATGTCCTCGCCATGGTGTTCGAGAAGAACTCCACGCGTACGCGGGTCTCGTTCGATATCGGTATCCGCCAGCTTGGCGGGAGCGGCATCGTGCTCGATGCCAGCAACACCCAACTAGGCCGCGGCGAGACAATTGCGGATACCGCCCGCGTGCTCAGCCGCATGGCCGATGCCATCATGCTGCGCACGGATGATCACGCGAAGCTGGAAGAACTGGCGCACTATGCCACCGTGCCGGTGATCAACGGCCTGACCGACCTCTCGCACCCCTGCCAGATCGTTGCCGATCTGCAGACCCTGCTTGAACATGGCAAGGCGCTGCCGGGGCTCGAAGTGGCATGGCTTGGCGATGGCAACAACGTGCTCAACTCGATCGTCGAGGCGGCGGGACTGATGAAGTTCAACGTTCGCATCGGTGTGCCCGAGGGCTACGACAGCGATCCTGCCTTCATCACAGCGGCACGTGCCAGCGGCGCGCGAATCGACATCGTCCGCGATGCGGCAGAGGCCGTGCGCGGCGCTGACGTCGTCGTCACGGACACCTGGATTTCCATGGGTCAGGCGCACGCCGAAGCGAAACTTGCCGCGATGACCCCGTATCAGGTCAACGCCGGGCTCATGGCGCACGCCAAGCCGGATGCCCTCCTGCTGCACTGCTTACCCGCGCATCGCGGCGAAGAAGTGACGGATGAGGTCATCGACGGTCCGCAGTCGGTGGTTTGGGACGAGGCTGAGAACCGCATCCACGCCCAGAAGTCGATCCTGCGCTGGGCTTTCGGACAGATCTGACCATGGTGGGCAGCAGTTCATCTACCGGATCGACCGGCTTCGAGCAGGTCCTATCCTTCACGATCCCCGACCGCAATGCGCGCGGCCGTATCGTGCGGTTGGGCCCGGTGCTCGATGACGTGATCGCGGCCCATGCCTATCCTGCTCCAGTCCGCCATCTTCTGGCAGAGGCGCTGGTGCTGGCGGCTTTGCTTGGCTCGCTGCTCAAGGATGAGGAGAGCCAGCTCACCATGCAGGCGCAGACCCAGGACGGCGTGGTCGAACTGCTGGTCTGCGATTACCGGGCCGGCGAGCTGCGCGGCTATGTTCGCTTCGACCGTGCGCGGCTCGATGATCTCGGGCCCAGTCCTACGCTGCACGCCCTGTTTGGCGACGGCTATCTCGCGATCACCTTCGATCTGGCGGCAACTGGGCAGCGCTATCAGGGCATCGTTCCGCTGGAAGGCGATTCGCTCGCGGCGGCGTGCGAGAGCTACTTCTTCCAGTCGGAGCAGATCCCGACGCTGATCCGCGTCGGCGTGCGCAGCGATGCCAATGGCTGTATCGCCGGAGGCCTGCTGATCCAGCATTTGCCAGAGGGCGAGGAGGGGCGCGAGCGGCTCCATGTCCAGCTCGATCATCCGGAATGGGAGCACATGCGCATCATGGGCGGTGCGGTGTCGACGGCCGAGCTTGTCGACTCCGGTCTCGATCTGGAAACCGTCCTGTGGCGCCTCTTTCATGAGGAGCGCGAGGTCCGCGTGGAGCGTGGCAAGCAGATCGTCAAAGGCTGCCGCTGCACCAGTGACTACTACCGCTCCGTGCTCGCGCGCTTCCCCATTACCGAGCGCGAGGAGATGCGGAACGAGGATGGACTGATCCTTGTTGACTGCGCCTTCTGCTCGAAGGTGTTCGAGATTGATCTCGACTGATACATCCGTTTCGGTTCGTCGCTGAAGAAGAACACTTTAACGCAGCCAAAAACTGCGTATATTGGTGGAGGCTATCCGGCATGGTGCCGGAGCGCCCTCTTGGATGCGCCTGTCAGATGGACCGCCTGCTGCGCCTCTTCGCCCGTTGCTCACCCCGCCTGCTCCTTAGGGTGGTCGGTAGTAGCGCGCTCATGCTGCTGACATTCGCCGCGCCGACGCTGACGGCACAGCGCCCCTCGCTTGCCATGCTCGACCATCTGCAGCCGGGTCAGTGGGAAGTGCGCGACCGCGATCTCGCCGGGGGGCGTAGCCGGATCTGCATCGAGAATGGCCGCCGCCTCATCCAGATCCGGCACATGCGCGAAGTTTGCCGCAGCTTCACGGTGGAGGACACGGCTGATGCCGTCACGGTGCACTACACGTGCCCGGGCAACGGCTATGGGCAGACTTCCGTCCGCTTCGAGAGCGCGCAATTGGTGCAGCTGGAAACCCAGGGCATTGCCCAGGGTCTGCCGTTCAATTTCCGTGCTGAAGTACGGCGAGTCGGCGCCTGCACATCCTGATTTCGCGCTGAGGATTGCCACGGGCGGTCCATCCCTCTAGCTCTGTGATATGGTCGCAGAAGTCGTTACCCCCCAAGCTCCTCTCGCCGTCGTCCTCCTCTCCGGCGGGCTTGATTCGATGGTCTGTGCGGGGCTTGCGCGCGAACAGGGCTTCCGCATTCTGGCGCTGACAATCGACTACAACCAGCGGCACCGCATTGAGATCGATGCCGCGCGGGGTATCGCACAGGCTCTCGGTGTCGAACGCCATGTCGTCCTGCCGCTCGATCTGCGCCAGTTCGGAGGATCGGCACTGACCGCCGATATCGCGGTGCCCAAGGATGGCGTGGGGGACGATATTCCCGTTACCTATGTGCCCGCCCGGAATCTCGTCTTCCTCTCGCTGTCCCTCGCGTGGGCCGAGGCAGCCGGTGCATCGGACCTGTTCATCGGGGTCAACGCCCTCGACTATTCCGGCTATCCCGATTGCCGACCCGAATTCATTGGCGGGTTCGAAAATCTGGCCCGCGTTGCCACGAAGCTTGGTGACCAGGGCGGCACCGTGCGGGTTCACGCCCCGCTCCAACACCTCAAGAAGAGCGAAATCGCGCAAGAAGCGGCCCGTCTCGGGCTCGAGCCGGGTGCCAGCTGGTCGTGTTACGACCCGCTGCCTGATGGACGGGCTTGCGGCGTGTGCGACAGCTGCCGTCTGCGGCGCGCGGGATTCGAGGCAGCCGGGATAGAGGATGGCACCAAGTATGGAGATGACGGATAAGCCGAAACAGTGGTTCGGTGTTGACCGCTACAGCTGGTACGCGCTGTTTGTCCTGGTCATCGTCTACATCATCAATTTCGTTGATCGACAGCTGCTGACGATTCTCGCGGTCGATATCAAGCACGATCTTGGCATCTCCGATGCCCAATTCGGCTTCCTCTACGGCACCGCGTTCGGCGTCTTCTATGCGCTTTTCGGCATTCCTCTCGGCAAACTGGCCGATCGCGCCATGCGCACCCGCGTCCTTGCAGCCGGCCTTGCCCTTTGGTCGATGATGACCGCGTTTTCCGGGCTCTCGCGCAGCTTCCTGCAACTCGGTGCGGCACGGATCGGTGTCGGCGTGGGCGAGGCGACCGCCGGCCCTTGCTCCTATTCGCTGCTTGGGGACTATTTCCCTGCGAACCGCCGCGCGACCGCCGTGGCGATCTTCTCCTCCGGCATCTACCTTGGCGGCGGCTTCTCGCTCTACATCGGCACCGCGATCGCCGGAGGCTGGAACCACGCTTTTCCTTTAGGAGAACGACCATTCGGGTTGGCGGGCTGGCAGGCCGCGTTCCTTGCCGTCGGGCTGCCCGGGCTCGCGCTCGCGATTTGGGTGCGCAGCCTCCGAGAACCGATCCGTGGCCGCTTTGAAATGCCACCTGTGGACTGCGCTCCGCGACCTGCGCCGCCGCCTGCAACGCTTGCGGCATTCGGCCGTGATCTTGCCGCGATTGTCCCCCCCTTCACGTTACTGGCAGCAGCTCGGCGCGGCTCTGCTGCGCTCCTCGGCAATCTTGCTATTGCCGCGGGCGTTGCCGTCGTTGGGTCGCTGCTGTCGTTCCTGATCGGTGATCCAGTCCAATGGATTGCGCTGGGCATCGGGACGTATGCCATCGCATCATGGGCTGTCGCGCTGCGTCACGACGATCCTGAAGCTTTCAGCGTCATCTGGGCTTCCAAGTCGGTGGTTGGCCTCAATCTCGGTTACGGCCTCATGTGCGTGATCACGTATGCCAACTCCGCGTTCGGGCCGTCCCTCGTGATCCGCGAGTTTGGTGCATCCGCTGGCGCCGTAGCCTTGATCGTAGGGGGCGCGGCAGCAATCGGTGGTGCGTTGGGTGTGATTGCGGGCGGTGCCTTGGGCGATCGTCTTGCGGGCGACCGGCATCATTCACGCCGTATCCTTGTCGTTATGGCAGCGCTCCTGACCTCATTGGTGCCGAATGGCATCATGCTGGCGACCCATTCGCTCACGGTCGTCTACATTTGCGTGTTCCCAATGTGGTTTCTTGCCAGCTGTGCGCTGGGCGGTGCGGCGGGAACGATCGTGAACATCGTGCCCGCCAATACCCGGGCCACTGCAACGGCAGCGTTCTTCCTTTTTGCCACAATGGTCGGCCTTGCACTCGGGCCCTATGCAGCCGGCAAGATTTCAGGCGCGTTCGGCGCCAATCTGCGCATCGGCCTCGGCGGAATTCTCGTGGTGGTGCCCTTTGCGCTGGCCTCCCTCGAGGTCTGTCGCCGCGATCTCATCAGCAAGGAACGTTAGGGGCTTTGGTGCCCAGCCTCGGCTGGGGTCCCAACTCGCCCCGATCGCATCCGCGGGCGTCTCTCGTCTGAGTAATACTACAGGCTAGCTTAGCCTGCATTTGCCGCAGGGACCAAAAGAAAAGGGGGCCGGATCGCTCCGGCCCCCCAATTCCATTCGGCTTATGCCGAAACTTACATGCCCGAACCCGGACCGTACGTGATTTCCACGCGGCGGTTCTGGAGTTCCTTGACGCCGTCGGCGGTCGGAACGCGGGGGTTTGCTTCACCGAAGGCCTGGCTGGTGATCGAGCCATCGGGGATGCCGTGGGCGGTCAGATAGCCGCGGACCGAGTCGTTGCGGCGCTGCGAGAGGCCGAGGTTGTACTTCGGCGTACCCGAGCGGTCGGTGTAACCCGCGAGCATGATCGGAACGCTGGCGCAGTTGCCATAGGCCGTAACCGCGTTGTCCAGAATGGTTGCCGCTTCAGGCGTGATGTTCGACTTATCCCAGTCGAAGAACACGATGTACGGACCCTTGTTGCAGACCGGAGCCGGCGGCGGAGGCGGCGGAGGCGGCGGCGGGGGCGGCGGGGGCGGCGGGGGCGGAGCGGGGGGTTCCGGCATCGGAGCCGGCTTTTCGCCGCCGAAGTTGTACGCCAGCGTGCCAAGGATCGAGTGCGAGCGCCACTGGCCGTTGATCGCAGCGCCGCTCAGCGCGCCGTCACCAACGAAGCCCAGCTTGTCGACGCTGAAGTAGCGATACTTCAGGCCCACATCCCAATGCTTCGAGATCGGTGCGCGCACGCCGGCAAGTGCCTGCCAAGCGAAGCGGGTATCGGAGTCGTTAACGCTGCCGAAGCCAGCGCCACTCATCACGTACTTGACGTTGGCAACGCCAACACCACCGCCGACGAATGCCTGCAAGTCACCGTCGCCGCCGAAATCAAGGAGGCCATTGACCATGTAGCTGAGCGCCTGCGAACGGCCACCCAACGTTCCGCTTGCGCGGCTATCGTTGATGTTGACGCCGTCAATGAGGCTGTCGACGCGAGCGCGACGATAACCTATCTCGGACTCAAGGCGGAAACCGCCGAAGTCATAACCAACGATCCCACCGAAATCGTAGCCAGTATCGTTATTGAGAGTGGCAGCGTTAGCGACGCCAGCGATGGCAAGATCCGTCTTTTCGACGATCATCGCGCCAGCATCGACCTCGACGTACCAGGAATCTTTCTTGGCGAGAGCCGGCGTTGCGAGCGCCGTCGACGCCAGGGCCAAGCCCATGAGCAGTTTCCGCATTCTCATTTCCCCTTTATTCGAAGTCATGCCTCGGGTGCTTTCGCCATTAGCGGCTCTCGTTTTTGCATGCAAGCAAACGTGAGTGTCTCATGTTGCCAAAAGGCAACTAAAACCAGACATCTAAGCAACAAATCCTAGATGCTACGGCCGATCTTGGCCTGCAGCGCCCTAAGTAGGACCGAAGGGGAATCGCGTTAGCCAATGACTCCGGCGGTGCGTAGCGATGTGATGATGTTGGAGATCGCATCCCGTGCCTCGCTATCGACGATGCTTCCGCCGGTCGGTGCGGTCGGCGCAGAGGCAAGGCGCCATGCACCTCCGGCATAGAGGCGATATGCAGCCGCAGCGATGTCGTAGGCGCGGATGCCCTCGCGTGGGGCGAAGAATCGCCAGCCCCCCTCGCTCCACGCAGCGATCCGGTCGGTCTGTCCTGCAAATGCCCCCGTCGCCGCTGTCCCCACCAGCCAGCACTGGCCGTTGGCGGGTGCTGCGGGGGGGCTGGAGGCTACTGCTTCGATCGCCGGATGCAGCAGGATGTCCGCGGCGAGTAGCGCCTCGTTGACGATGACTTCTTTCTGGCTTTGGCCGGCAAAAAGTAGCGGCAGCGCGTGGCGCGGTGAAGCAGAGGAGAAGCTGAGGGGGTCGGTCATGGTTGTCTCCTGTCGTCGGGTCAGGCGGGAAAGTCGATGCGCAGCGCGGGTGAGGCGGCGTTCCGTCCGATCTGGCGGACGGCGAAGTAGCGCGGTGCGCCTGCTGGCAGATCGGCAATCTGCCCGGTCGCCACCGCAAGCGATGGTCCGGTGGTCTGCCAGCGCAGCACCGGTGCGTCCGGATCGCCCACGGTGATTTCCCAGCGCTCCGCTTCCTCGTTGAGCGGTGCATCGACACCGTCGAGCCATCGCCAGGCACCGCGTGCTCGGCGCACCCAGTCCAGCGCCATCGTCCCATCGGCCTGTCGGACGGCTTTCCCATGGACCGGTGACAGCGGACGCAAGGTCGCACCAGGATCGCTGATCGAGACGCTCACTGCAGCCGTATCGCCGAGCCCGACAGCAACGATCCTTGTCGTAGCGGGATCGCCGATCTGTGCGGCATCGAGTTGCACCAGCGTGTCTTCTATCAGCACGAACGGTTCGTTGGCCGTATGGGATCCGATTGCCCATTCCGTGCCGCCGCGGCCACGCAACCAGCCGCTGAGCCGCCACACTCCACCGCCGAGCGGTTTTGCACTGGCGAATTGCACGATTTCGCTGCCGATCCGCGCCCGGTTCGCACCCTGAAGTAGTTGGATCAGACTGGCATCCTCCAAGGTCTGGTCCGGGCCCGCGAGCACGACATCGAGGGTTGATTGGCGGTCCAGCAGAAGCGGTGAGGCAGCTGGAAAGGTGCCAACCGTGCGGCCCATGCGCGCCCTTCGCCGTCCGGTCGTGCCGATGGAGGTCAGAGCGCCCCCATCGCCGCCGAGATCTGCCAGCAGCGCCGCACCGGTCCACCCGGCGCTGGCCCCTGATGCGGCAACGAAGACAGCCGGAGTTGTGCCGCTGCCGGTCCCGTCCCACGGCAAGGCGAAAGCACCTAGAACGGTCGGTGTGCTGGCAAGATCGGTTGCCGCATTGATGCGGCCCGGGTCGGCCATGACCGCCGCGCCCGTCATGCTGCCGCCGTTCGATGGACAGGCCGCGAGCGACAGCAGAACGCCATCCTGCTGCCATTCCCATTGTGCAACGCGCCATAGTCCGGAGGCGATCGGTACTTCGACGAAGGCTCCTGGAACGATCGCTGGATCGATTTCCGTTACGCGGTAGCTGATTGTGTCGGCCGGCCGTGTGGCACGGCGGCTGGCATTGCTGGCAAGCGTCTGGGCTTGCGCGGCGCTGAGCGCCGCCGGCAGTTCGATGACTTGCAGATCGCCCCGTTCGCTCCTGCCAATCCCGCGTTGCAGACCCGGCTGATAGTCGCGGGCGACATCATAGTATCGGATCCCGCACTGCCGCACCTGCGGCAGCGGCTCTCGCTTGCGGGACCAGCCGCTGGCCTTTGCTTCGGCAGATTGGGCATCTCTGTTCGCCGCAGCCGGCTCTGGCAGGAGTATGGGCACGACCGGTCCGGTGGGCTCCGCGGAGTGTACTGCCAAAGCGCCGCCGACGACCGCGAACGCGATGGGCACGGCATCGGCAATCACGGCCAGCGAGTCGCCCGCAGATCCCTGATCGATGCTGAACCCCGCAAGGCCAATGTCGAGGTTGCTGACGACGACCTCCGGCAGGATTGTCCGCGCAACCGCGGCAATCGAAGTGCTTGAAGCGTCTGCCAGTATCTCGAATGTCAGCGAAGGCAGCCGGTTGCCGTAGTCTGCCAGTTCAAGGTCCTCGAACACGACATAGGCAAGGCCGCGATAGGCAGGGCAGCGCGCAGTCCCCTCCGCCTGCGCCATCAGCGGATCGGCTGTCTGGTCTCCGTGGCCGAGGTGAACGCGCAGCTTGCCGCCGACCTTGAGATCGCCGTTGGCACCGCGCAGCAGGTTGCCATCCGCCCAGATCCGCCCGATGCCCGCAATTGGCCGACTGCTGATCGCCACGGCGAACGAAGACGAATAGGCATAGCTGGTAACCGATGGCCGCCCTTTGCCGCCCCCCGTCGATTCCTTGTGCTCGATGAGTTCGGTTGCCCAGATCACGCTCCCCGCTGCCCGCATCTTGCCGAAATGCAGTGGGAGCGCCGAACCGTAGCTGGATGTCTGGACCGTCAGATCCTTCAGGCGCGGGCCTTCGACCCTGCGCCCGCCGAAGATCATGGTGTCTATCTGGCGGCCGACAAGTGCCCCGATCGCACCGCCTATCGGCCCCCCGAAAGCGGAGCCAACAGCGGTCAGCAGCAAAGTAGCCATAGAAGTCAGTTCCCGATTGCTTGCTTGGGGCTTGGCACGCGCCATCCGCTCGTGGCCGGCCAGGGCAGGGTGCCGGAAAGGTAGGTGACCCGTCCGATCCCGGCGTGCGCATGGACAAAGCCCTCAGACGTACGGACGACGAGGTGCGGTTGGACCGGGTTCACCATCACCAGCAGGACATCCGCCTCGGCGGCCCCGACCGGCTCGAAGTGGTTGGCGCGGGCGAAGGGCAGCAAGCCGCTCACCGATGCGTTGCGCAGGCGGTATCCTGCCGGGGTCACGGGGGCGATCCCCGCCCGCCGCATCGCCTCCGCCACGACACCGACACAGTCTAGCCCCGTCGCAGGATCCCGGCCATGCAGGCGGAAGCGCGTGCCGACCAGCTGCATGGCGGCCGTCGCAAGCGCGGCGTTCACTGCTGCGGCGCCGGGTAGCGGGTCAGCAGGTCGTTGCCTGGCAGGAACGGCTCACCCTGAAAGTTGACGGCGTTGCCAAAACGGGTCGCGCAGGTGTCGAGCGTGTGATCGCAGCCCTCGCGCAGTTCGATCAGCGTTCCGGTCGCAACTGCGCTCGCCGTCGTTCGGTCGAGTACCAGCCATGCCCCTTCGACAGTCTCGATCCGACGCGTGAGTCCGGCGTCGGGGCCGTCGATCCAGCGCATTGTTCCGAAGGCCAGCGACGCCACGGGGGGACCGCCTGAGACGCGCACTGAACCGCCGTCTGTCGATACCTCTGCCAAGGTCGCCTGATGGGTAAAGGCACTGGCGGAAAGCGTGCAGCCCTCCGCGCAGAACTCCGCGCGGCAGGTCGGCGCAGTCCGAGGAACGATCTGCCGCGCCAGCAGGTCCTTGACCGACCGCAGTTCGGCGGAGAAGCCGGCGCCTTCGTGGCCGACCGTACCGATCGTGCCTGCGTAGAGCGTCATGCGCTCAAGCGTTTCCCAATCGACCAATCCCATGGCAATCGATCCGCCGTCGAACCGGCCCGCCGCAAGGTCGGCCTCGCGGATCGAATCGTGGCTGAGCGCGCCTGCCACTTCGGCGCTGTCTGCCTCGAAATCGGCTGTGCGGCGGATCGCGGAAGGCACCATGCCGGGAGCAGTGCGGTGAACCAGACCGTCAAACGACAGGTCCCGGTCATGGCTGGTGAAACCAAGTGTCACACCATCGCGCCGTTCGAGCCGCCACCAGATCGCGACGGTCTCAAGCGGCTGGCTGAACCAGATGCGCGTGCTCTCGGGCATTTCAGGCATCCTCGCGCAATTCGATGAGGGGCACGCTCGGTGCTTCTCCTGCGGCAAAGGCCGTGCCCGAAACGTCGAGCTGGTCTTCGGCGAACCGCACCGGCACATCGAAGAGGAAGCCAGCACACACCGTCGTGCCCATGGCCGGGGCATCAGCGAACACGATCTCGCCCAGCGCATCGAGCGTCCAGTTGGTCACAGCCGCGCCGTCCACGCTAACCAGCAGGCTTTCTGCTCGCGGGCGAGTAATTCGCCGCTGCTGTGCGTCGAGCCCTGACCCATAGGCCTTCACCAGAGCAAAGCGCGCTGTCGCCCCGTTTCCCGTCCCGATCACCTGATCGAGCGCGGTCGGCGTGCCGGTCATCCCGTTCGAGCTGTAGTCCGAAGGATCACGCAACCGGAACCCGCGTGCCTTCCCGCGCCGTGCGCGGAAGAAGGCGATGAGTTCGCCCAGTTCTGCTTCCGAACGCACCCCCGGCCCCACATCGAAGCGCAGCCGCGCGTCGGACCATAGGCTGTTGCGCCGCTCGAACCCCGAAGCCGTGATGGTCACATTGGTCGAGAACTCGGGTGTCACCGTCGCCGATCGGCCGATCGCGATGGGGAAGAGCACGTCGTCAAAGGGCTGCATAATGTCGTCCTCGCTGGCTGCTCCGGCCGCGGCGTCGGGCAGGCGGGTAAAGCCGTCCCGAGCCACCTGGGGCAGCGCCCAGATGAAAGTCTCAGCGACACCCATTGCCCGCGCTTCGCTTGCCGCTGCATCGATCAGCGGCCACATCGCTTCAGCATCGGCGGCGTTCAGGACGAATCCGGAAAGGTAGTGCTGCTTGGCCCGCGGATAGCCGAGCCGCGCCTCGGCTTCGGCCCGTCCGCGCGTTCGCCTCGCCTCGAACCCGGCCATCAGCCAGTCGTAGTCCTCAAGCTGCAGCACATCGAAGGCAGGCGATGCCCAGCCGATCGGCAGGTTCGCACGCCGTGCTTCGGGTGTGGCCGGATCGAGCACGGTCGGCACGAATGCCAACAGCAGTGTCTCGCAGGGCGCGGTTCCAGCAGCGGTGCGTACTGCAGCCGTCAGGCTCGCTGTCGATGCGGAGAGCAGGGCGCCCGCAGCGTCCAGAAGCGACTTCTGCTCGGCGGTAAGCACCGCGCCAAGGTCGGGAATGACCACCGGATTGCCGCCCAGCGCGGCCTTTGCCGCATCGTCGTACAGGCAGATCTTGCGCTCGGCAGTGACCCACCACCAGGGCTCGCCCACCTGATAGCGCACCGGAAGCCCGGCTTCCGTGAGCAATCCTGCCAGCCGGACGGCAACCTTTCGCAGCCACCCTGTCGCTGCCGTGTTGGCGGGCGAGAGCAGGGCTGAAGGCGGCGACCAGCCCGTTCGCGCCGCCGTGCCATCGGCGGCCCGCTGCTGCCAGGCCGTGGGACAATGCTGCGCGAGCAACTCGTAGGATTGCGAGAGGATGACCGTGTATCCCATCGCCTTTGCGGCAGAAAGAAATGCGCCATGCCAACGCTCCGCCGCAACATTCAGCGCGGGCAGCGCCGGATCGACCGTGAAGCCGCCTGCGCCGTCTGGCGCCAGCGGAAAGAAGTGGCTCATTCCCACGTAGTGATTGATGCTGCCGCGATAACCGAGACCGCGGATAGTGCGCAGCAGACGCGCGGGCGTCTGGTTGTAGCCGTCGTCATAGCCCGTCGCGATGGAGATCCCGTGTGGCGGCACCATCACATCGCCGATTGTCAGCATGGGCTTGTGGCCGCTGCACCGCATCGCGCTAAGCTCGGCCCAGCCCGTCACTGCTGCGGGAAACGGCGTCGTCGCCGTTGCCGAGTAACCCGGCGCCACAAGCGAAATGAACACGCGGTCGATGTCCGAGGGATAAACCGGATCGGCCTCCCCCGGCAGCATGAAGCCGCCCGCCAGCGCAGAGAACGGCAGCGTTACCACCGCATCGGTCGGCGTGCCTTCGGCGTAGTTCCACAGGCGCACATACCAGCCGCGCCGATTGCCCGCTGCGTCGCGCCCCTCGATGGTCAATGTCGGTCCGTTCACCGCATCAAGCGGCAGGACCCCGCTCGAACGCCAGCGAAACGAAAGTGTCAGGCGCGCGTAGTCGCGGTTGGTATCGTAAGCGAGCAGCGGGTGATCCCACCGGTCGGCGCTTTCCCAGATCAGCCCGACCAGGTCGTTCGTCTTCTGGAACACTGCATCGACCCGCAGCGCATCGGGCGCGGTCGTCACCACCGAAGCCATCGCCGGGCGCGGAAAGTCGACCGTCCAGAACCGCGGATCAAACCGCTGGATCGTATCGGTTGCCTGCACTGTGCGGCGGCATGCCAGCCAGAAGCTCATGGCCCCTCGTTCCTCTTCTTCACAATTCGCCCGGCTCAGTATTCGCTGAGCGCACGGCGCACGGCCTGCGCCACCTGGCGACTGGAGCGCCGCAGGCTTTCCGGGCTGCTGCTGCCCTCCGGCGCCACTACCCGGATCGAAACGTTGACCGAGCGGCCACCGCTGCCGCCACCGCCAGCATCGACCTGCCCGGCTGATGTCGGCACAAACAGTTCCGGTCCGCGCTCACCCACCACGTAGGGTCGTCCGGGTGAGACTGGCCCACCTGTCGCCCGCCCCGGCAGCCCGAACAGCGAGCCGATCAGGCTTCCCAGCCCAAGGATTCCGCCACCAAGGCCGCCACTGCTTGAACCGCCTATGCCGATCGAGGCGAGCCCGCCGCGCAAGGCCTGCGCCGCGATGTCGTCGATCACGCGCAGGCCGGTCCGGCGCAGGTCCTCGAAGCCGAGGCTGCCGCGGCGGACTGCACTCAGCAGCCCGCGCTCAAGCACATCGCTGCCCCGGCTGAAGCCGTCGACCACGATCGAATCGAAGCTGCTGCGCATCTGGCCGATGTCGCTGGCAAACCCGTCGGTGCTGGCCCGCACATCGACGACCAGCGTTGAAAGACTATCCATGCGTGTCGCGCTCCATCATCGCGGTCAGGGTGGTGCGGTCGATCCCGTCGCCGGGCGGCGGCGCGGCGGCCATCACGATCGCCGCGAGTTCAGCGGGTGTGGCTGACCAGAACGTGTCGGGCGTCCAGCCGATGAACAGCGCTGCCTGGCCCGCAAGCCGTGCTGCCGCTTCACCGAAACGCGTGCTCATCCGCCGCCCTTGAGCACTTGCACGAGCAGGCTGCGCAGCGCAGGCGCGCAGGCGGCAAGGCCGGCACGGGTCACTGCCTCGGCAAAGTCCTCGCGGCTGTGGGCTGAAGGGTCTGCAAGGCAGTGCCAGAACAGCGCCACCATTTCGCCCAGCTTGAGTTCGCCGCCGCTGGCCCGCTCGACCACTGCGAACAGCGGCCCGAGCTCTTCCTCGGCCGCCACCAGAGAACCGAACGTGGGGCGCAGCACGTGCGTCACGCCGTCCAGCAGCAACCCGGCCTCGCCGCGGTGCGGATTGACAGCGGCGGGTGTGGTGGATGCGGCGCTCATACCTGCACCACCACGCCCGAGCTTTCGAGCGAGAGGGTGTAGTTGCGTTCGCCGTTGAAATCGCCGGCGTAGTCGAGGCGCTGGACAAGGAATTTGCCGCGCATCTTCTCTCCCCCTTCGAAGGAAAGCTCGTAGTCGGTAATCGTGCCCGCCAGCGCATTGCCGCGTACCTGCCCTTCGGCAGCGCTGCCGAGGAAGATGCCGGCCGCGCTCACGCTGACCGAGCGCGTCCCCGCACCCGAGAGCAACTCGCGCCAGCCGCCCGATTCCTTGCTGGTGATCACCACCAGTTCGCCGTTGATCGACATCTGCGTCGTGCGCAGCCCGGCTACGGTGTTGTAGGTCGGTGTCGCTGCGCCATCGCTGATCTTCAGCAGAAAGGCGCTTCCCTTCTGTGCGGGCATTTAAGTTCTCCTGGTTGAGAGGAAGCGGTCAGTTTGGGCCAGGTACTGTGGTCAGACCGCGAGCACCCGGGCCCGGTATTCCAGCACGAGCACGCGCAGCGCTTCACCGCGCTGCTCGGCCCGGGCCTTGAGGAAGGTCAGGCTGGCGATCTGGATGCCGACAGCGCTCTGGTCGGCTGGCAAGCTCTCCATGCGCGCCTCAATGGCGGCGATCAGTCCCGCTTCGGCGAGCTGCTCGTAGCCCCGGTAGTTGAGCTCGAGCGCCACGCGGATTTCCCGCCCGCGACTGCTCTTGTTGCTCCAATCCGTGCTCGCGCTGGCGGTCAGTGCCAGCCAGGGCAGGGCAGCCCGGACCGGCGCTTCCTCGACGATCGCATTCAGCCCGGCGGCGAGCACCGGGTCGGCGGCCAGCCAGTCGATCACTGTGGCGCGAAAAGCCAGTTCCATAGCTCACTCCAGTCAGTGCAGGGGCCAGAGCCACCGTGCAGATCGCCAATTGGCCGTGTTGTCGGGCGCCGCGCGCTGCGCTGCGCGTGCCTCTGCAATGCGTCGCGCGGCTGCGATCAGCTGTTGCTGCACCTGGGCGAAGTTGCTGCTGACCCGGCTCATGCGATGCGCATCCGCCGCCATGGTCGCCACAGCGCTGCCACCGAAGTCGGCGGGCCGACGATCGCCTTGTCGTTGTCGCGCGCGCGGTGCTGGTAGGCAGCCCAGCGCACCAGTCCCTGCTGGATCGCATCGGGCAGAGTATCCCACCCTTCCGCCATGCCGGCGGTGAACCTCACCGCTATGCGTGTCTGGCTGGTCGGCCGGGTGAGGCGCAGGCGTCCGGTGCCCTCTGCATCGATGTCGAGGTCGTAGTCTGTCGGAGCCAGCGCTGTACGGGTGCCATCTTTGGCAATCGCCATCACACCCGAAATGGCCTTGACCGGAACTGTCGCCAGCGACTGCCAATCACCGGACGCCGGCAGCACTTCCTCGCAGCCCGATACCAGCGGCATCGTGCCGATAAATCCTTCGCACAGCTCCAGCGCGGTCCTGATCAGACTTGTCAGCTCCGCGTCGTCGCGCGTCGTGCTGATGCCGAGCCATGCCTTGAGCTCTGCGAGCGCCGTCGGTGCCAGTGTCGGCGGCGCGGTTATTGCCCGCTTCATGGCAATCTCCGGTGTTCTGGGGATGGAAACATCCCGGCCAGGGAAAAGGGGCGTGCCCGGCGCGAGGGGGGGCGCCCCGGACGCCGGGG
>CANGJI010000003.1 GCA_947454135.1 Sphingomonadaceae bacterium | reverse complement strand
GCCAGCGCCGCAACGCCCAGGCGGACGATCTTCATCGCGGCAGACGATGCCGCCATGCGCGCCGTCACCCACAGCGCCGCGTTCTTCGCGCCCGAGCTTGATGTCACCGAATACCCCGCGTGGGACTGCCTGCCGTTCGACCGCGCGTCTCCCGCGATGTCGGTCAGCGCCCGCCGCCTCGCCGCGCTCCATGCGCTGCAGGAAAAGCAGGACGGCCCGCAGCTTCTCGTCACCACGATCAACGCGGTTCTCCAGCGCACGCTCACCCCGTTCCGCATCCGAGAATCCGTCCGCGCCCTGCGGGTCGGTCAGGAAATCGCGCGTGAGGCGCTGATCGCGCTCGTCCAGCGGCAGGGCTACACCCGCGTCGATACCGTGGTGGACGCGGGCGAATATGCCGTGCGCGGCTCGGTCTTCGATCTCTGGCCCAGCGGCCTTTCCCACGGCCTGCGCCTCGATTTCTTCGGTGACGAGATCGAGACGATGCGCCTGTTCGATCCGGCCACCCAGCGCTCGGTCCAGCCTGTCCAGTCGCACCTCCTGCTCCCCGCCAGCGAAGCCCTGCTGGACGAAGACTCGATCCGCCGCTTCCGCACCCGCTACCGCGAACAGTTCGGCGCCAATGCCACCGGCGATCCGCTCTATCAGGCGGTGACGGACGGCCGCCGCCTTGCCGGCATGGAGCACTGGCTCCCGCTGCTCGAAGACCGCCTCGTCACCCTGTTCGACCACCTTGCTGACGGCGACCTCGTCCTCCTCGACGCATCCGCCGCCAAGGCCGCCGAACAGCGCCTCGCCGATATCGCCGATTACCGGCAGGCCCGCGCCGAAAGCAGCCAGCGCGCGGGCAGCACCACCTACCGCCCGCTCGGCGAAACCGCGCTCTACCTCGCGCGCGACGAATTCGACCGCGCCCTCGCCGGTTGGCCCGTCCACCGCATGAGCCAGTTCGCCGAGCCGGAGAGCACGCGCGTCCTCGATTTCGGCTTCGGCCCCCCGCGCGATTTCGCACCCGAACGCGCTTCCGGCGCGAACATCTACGAAGCCGCCGCCAAGCACCTCGCCGCGCTGGCCACTCGCGGACGCAAGGCGGTTGTCGCCGCCTACACCGCAGGCTCGCGCGCGCGCCTCGCCTCGCTGCTCGGCGATGCCGGCAAAGCCGCACCCGCGCTCGCCGATACCTGGCAGGAAGCCCTCGGCCTCGCCGCCACCGGCAAGCCCGCCACGGTCGTCCTGCCCCTCGAACAGGGCTTCTCCAGCGGCGACATCGAAGTCCTCACCGAACAGGACATTCTGGGCGACCGCCTCGTCCGCCCCAAGCGCAAGCGCAAGGATGCCGACGCCTTCCTCGCCGAACTTGCTGCGCTGGGCACCGGCGATCTCGTCGTCCACATGGAGCACGGCATCGGCCGCTACATCGGCCTCGTGCCGGTGGACGTGGGCGACAGCCCGCACGATTGCGTCCAGCTCGAATACCACGGCGGCGACAAGCTCTACATTCCCGTCGAAAACCTCGACGTCCTCTCCCGCTACGGCAGCGACAACGAGGGCGTCCAGCTGGACCGCCTCGGCGGCGAGGCATGGCAGCGCCGCAAGGCGAAGATGCGCGAACGCATCCTCGAGATCGCCGGCCAGCTCATGCAGACGGCAGCGCTCCGGGCGCTCCGCGAAGCCGACACCATCGCCCCCGATCCCGTCAGCTACGGCCCCTTCGTCGACCGCTTCCCCTGGGCCGAGACCGACGATCAGGAGCGCGCCATCGACGATGTCCTCGCCGATCTCGCCTCGGGCAGACCGATGGACCGCCTCGTCTGCGGCGATGTCGGCTTCGGCAAGACCGAGGTCGCCCTGCGCGCCGCGTTCGTCGCCGCGATGGCGGGAAAGCAGGTCGCCGTCATCGCGCCGACCACGCTCCTCGCCCGCCAGCACTATTCCGCCTTCGTCGAGCGCTTCAACGGCTTCCCCCTTAACGTCGGCCGCCTCTCGCGCCTCGTGCCCGCCAAGGAAGCCGCCGCCACGAAGGAAGGCCTTGCCGCCGGCACCGTGGACGTCGTCATCGGCACCCACGCGCTTCTCTCCAAGGGCCTCGATTTCAAGCGCCTCGGCCTCGTCATCGTCGATGAGGAACAGCGCTTCGGCGTCGTCCACAAGGAGCGCCTCAAGGAGCTCAAGGCCGACGTCCACGTCCTCACCCTCACCGCCACGCCGATCCCGCGCACGCTGCAGATGGCGATGTCGGGCCTGCGCGAGCTTTCCACGATCCAGACCCCGCCGGTCGACCGCCTCGCCGTGCGCACCTATGTCATGCCGTGGGACGACATGACCATGCGCGAGGCCCTGATGCGCGAGCATCAGCGCGGCGGCCAGAGCTTCATCGTCGTGCCCCGCATCGCCGACATGCCCGAGCTCGAGGAATGGCTCCGCCTCAACGTGCCCGAGATCCGCTACGTCTCCGCGCATGGCCAGATGAGCCCCACCGAAGTCGAAGACCGCATGGGCGCCTTCTACGAGAAGCGCTACGAAGTGCTGCTCAGCACCACCATCGTCGAGAGCGGCCTCGATATCCCGAGCGCCAACACCATCGTCCTCCACCGCGCGGACCGCTTCGGCCTCGCCCAGCTCTACCAGCTGCGCGGCCGCGTCGGCCGGGGCAAGCTGCGCGCCTATGCCTACCTCACCTACCCCGAGGATCAGGCCCTCTCCGAAGTCGCCGAAAAGCGCCTCAAGGTGCTGAGCGATCTCGACAGCCTCGGCGCCGGGTTCCAGCTCGCCAGCCACGATCTCGATATCCGCGGCGCCGGCAACCTCCTGGGTGACGAACAGTCCGGCCATGTCCGCGAAGTCGGCTTCGAACTCTACCAGTCGATGCTGGAGGACGCGATCGTCGCCGCCAAGGCGGGCGAAATCGGCCTCGCCCGCAGCCGCGAGGCGCTGAGCCCGCAGATCACCGTCGATGCGCCGATCATGATCCCGGAGGACTACGTGCCGGACCTCGCCGTCCGCATGGCGCTCTACCGCCGCATGAACGATGCCGAGAGCCCGGACGCGGTCGAAGCCCTCGCCGCCGAAATGATCGACCGCTTCGGCCCCCTCCCCGGCCCGACACAGAACCTGCTCAAGCTCATCGAGATCAAGCGCCAGGCCATCGCCGCCAACATCGCCAAGATCGACGTCGGCGCGAAGGGCACCCTCGTCTCGTTCCACCAGGACGATTTCCCCGACCCGATGGGCCTCATCGCCTACATCGACCGCCTCAAGGGCACCGCCCGCCTGCGCCCCGACAACAAGCTGGTGATCAACCGCGCTTGGGGGACTCCTGAGGCGCGGCTGAATGGGCTGGTGCAGCTGACGAAGGGGCTGAGTGCTGTGGCGAAGAGGGGGAAGCGAGGGTGACCCCTAAAGGCTCTTTCCGCTTCAGGGAAAAGAGCCAGGAGAGGGTATTCTGGATTTAGTAAAGTGTCACCGTAACCTTCACCGTAACCTGATATTCAAAGCGCTTGCGGAAATATATCATCCTCGGTGATATGTTTCCAATTGGTGAGTAGTGAGTCGTTCGCAACGACCGCCTCGGGCTAAATTGAAACTGTTAGGGGGGGCGCACAATGCAAGCTAGGCGTGTAGCCTTGGTTTTTGCAGCTCTAGCTTCCAGTCAGGCATCTCCTAATTTGCAAGCGAAGCAGCCCACGTCGCCACTAGATCAAGAGCAATGCACGAACCGAGCTGCAATGGTTGCGCGAACTCCTCAGGGCCTTGGCGTAATGATTGAAAATTGCAGGAGAATATTTCCTGCTGTTAGAGCAGAAGGTGGTGGATACGCATTTTTTGATACGGTAACGCAAAAGTGGATAAGGGTCTCCAGTCCCCGACTAAATCAAAACGACCTTGAAACTATTCGAAAATACCGAGTGGAAAAGAGGCGATCTGATGATTATGCGAATTACCATCACGAACTTGAGCAAAAGGAGATTCGTGATTACATTTCGCACTTAGAGATTTTGAACTACAGTTTTGATTGCAGCGGATCACTTGCAACAGACTGTGCACTGGGTGGCGGCACGCTTCGCGTACAAATTAAAAATATTGGATTAAAATCCGTTCAGAATATCTCATTTTATTATCAATTTGGGATGAATTTGGATTGTAACGCAGAATCAAATCAGATTTTCCAAGAACTCGTATCAGTTTCCCCTGGTTCATCCATAAATATAAATCACCATTTCAATATTGGTGAAGCTAATTTCCACACTGGTGACACAATATGCGTTTCAATTGCGGGAATTGGGGGATTACAGTGACAGCTTGCTAAATCCCCAAACCCTACTCCTTGCCCCCAAGCTCCAATAGGATTAAATCCTACCCACCAAGGAGCCCATGCCATGCGCACCACTCAGCAGTTCAGCGTCACCTTGCCCAACGAAATGGCCGCGCTCGTCCGGGCCAAGGTGGCGTCCGGTGAATATGCCAGCGAAAGCGAAGTGATCCGCGAAGGCCTGCGCGCGCTCGGTGCGCGCGAACGGGCGATGGAGGATTGGCTGCACCAGCAGGCGGCCCCCGCCTACGATGCCTACCGCGCCGATCCCTCGCGCGGCCTGTCCCTCGATGAAGTGCGCGCCTCACTCGGCAAGCGCTGATACCGCAGGTGCCGCACCGCATCGTCGTCACGCCCGAAGCGCGCGACCAGATCGACCACCTCTACCGTTACATTGCCACGGCCGCGCAAGATGCGGATACAGCCCTGCGCTTCGTGGACCGCCTCCTCGATCACATCGCCACCCTCGCCGAGTTCCCCCAGCGCGGCACCCCGCGCGAGGATATCCGCCCCGGCCTGCGCACGATCCCTTGGCAGCGCCGCGCCACCGTGGCCTATGTGATCGAAGAACGAGATGTCGTTATCGTCGGCGTGTTTTACGCCGGACGCGATATGGATGCCTTGCTTAGGGAGGAGTAAGCCCCCCTCACCCCACCACCGCAATCACATCGATCTCCACCATCAGCTCCGGCAGCGCCAAGCTCTTCACCTCGACAATCGTGTCCGCCGGCCAGGGTGGCGTGAAGTACTTGCGCCGCGCTTCCACGATCTTCGGGAAGTTGCCCATATCCGTCAGGTAGATCGTCACTTTCACGATGCGGCTGCGGTCGCTGCCGCCCGCCGCCAGCACGCGGTCGATATTGGCGAAAGTCTGCGCCAGCTGCGCCTCGAAATCCCCCACGCCGACGATCTCGCCCTCCGGGCTGAGCGCGGCCTGCCCCGATAGGAACAGCAGGTTCCCCACCTGCCACCCCGGCGAAATCGCATAAGGGGCCAGCGGATCGGGCTCCATGCTGATCACTTTCACGGTCATTTCATCTTCCCCTCACCGATGAGCCGGAACACGCCTTCACCAGACCACATTCTCCTCGTCGCCCCGTGCTTGACACGGGGCTTGGCTTTTCTTGGCGGCAAAGGCTAGCCAAGGCCCGTGTCAAGCACGGGCCGACGGGCGTTATTTGATCATGCAGCCGCCGCCAGCGCCGCCTTGCCCCGGATCACATCGGCAATCTTTTCGGCGATCATGATCGTCGGCGCATTGGTGTTGCCGCCGATCAGCAGCGGGATGACCGAGGCATCGACGACCCGCAGGCCATCAAGCCCGATCACCTTGCAGTCCTTGTCGACCACCGCCAGCGGATCGCTCTCGGTGCCCATCTTCGCGGTGCCGACCGGGTGGTAGATCGTCTCGCCCCGCGCGCGGACCCAGGCATCGATCTCCGCATCGCTCTGCACCTCTGCGCCCGGCCAGATCTCCTCGCCGCGATAGGGCGCGAAGGCGTCCTGCGCGACGACCTCCCGCGCGATGCGGATGCCCTCGCGCACCACGCGGCGGTCTTCCTCGGTGCTGAGGAAATTGGCGGTGATCGCCGGATCGTCATAGGGATCGGTGCTCCTGAGCCCGACCGTGCCCCGGCTTTCCGGCCTCAGCTGGCAGACATGGACGGTGAACCCGTCGCGCTCCACCCGCACCTTGGCGTGCTCCTGCATGATCGCGATCACGAAATGCAGTTGCAGGTCCGGCCGGTCGAGATCGGGGCGCGACTTGAGGAAGGCTCCGGCCTCAAGGCCGTTCTGCCGCCCGCCGCCCTTGCCTGTCAGCAGATAGTGCAGGCCCACCTTGTATTGCCGCCAACCCCTGATCTGGTGGTAGAGCGAAACCGGCTGCGTCGCCGCCCAGTTGAGCGTCACGTCGAGGTGGTCCTGCAGGTTCGCGCCCACCCCGGGCAGCGCATGGACCGGCCTGACGCCCGCCGCCTTCAGCTTTTCAGGATCGCCGATGCCGGAAAGCTGGAGCATTTGCGGAGACTGGAACGCGCCCGCACAGAGCAGCACTTCGCGGCTCGACTGCGCCGTCTGCACCGGCTTGCCCGGCCCGAGCGAGTATTCCACCCCTGCCGCGCGCCCGTTCGCGATCACGATGCGGTGAACCCGGGCGCCGGTCACCACCTCGAGGTTGCGCCGCGTCGCCATGATCGGCGTCAGATAGCCGCGCGCCGCAGACCAGCGCTGCCCGTCGTTGATGGTCAGCTGATAGCGGCCAAAGCCTTCCTGGCTCGCCCCGTTGAAATCCTCCGTCAGCGGATGCCCGGCCTGCTGCCCGGCGGCAAGGAAGCTCTTGTAGAGCGGATGGTCCGATTGCTCGCCCCAGTTGACCTTCAGCGGGCCGCCGGTGCCGTGGAATTCGCTTGTGCCAAGGCAATTGTCCTCGGCCTTGCGGAAATAGGGGAGCACATCGGCGTAGGACCAGCCTTCCAGCCCCAGCTGCCGCCACTGGTCGTAATCGCGGGCGTGGCCGCGCACGTAGACCATGCCGTTGATGGCGGATGATCCGCCCAGCCCCTTGCCGCGCGGGTGCCACATGCGGCGGCCATCCATGTACGGCTCGGGCTCGCTCCAGAAGCCCCAGTTGTGCTTGCTCTTCTGCTTGATGAGGGTGCCGACCCCCGCCGGCATGCGCACCAGCACCGACGTGTTGGTGCCGCCCGCCTCCAGCAGCAGGACGCGGTTTTGCGGGTCTTCCGAGAGCCGCGCCGCCAGCACCGCTCCCGCACTGCCTGCACCGATCACGATGTAATCGAACTCGCCCTGCGCCATGTCCATCATGCCTCATCCAGAATGCCGATGGCTCCATCGGCCTTGGCGCGGGAGGCTAGTTAATCGAGCGATTAAAGGCAAGCGCGGCACGGCGGAACAAAAGTCCCCTGTCCTACACAGCCCCGTCTGCGGTACGCTTCGCAGATGACCCAAGCCCTTGTTCCCACGTGCCTATCCCGCAGGAGTGAAGGCGCGCGGAAGGCCTTGCGGGTTTCCCCTCAGGACTGTGTCAACTGTGTCAACTTGTCCCGGATGGGGACTCTCAGGCCCCGCCCGCCAGCACCGCAAACTCGGACGCCGCGAGTGGCCCCGCGCGCAGGAAGCCCTGAAACAGATCGCAGCCTTCCTCGCGCAGAATGGCGAGCTGGCCTTCGGTTTCGACCCCTTCCGCGATCACCTTGAGCCCCAGCGCCCGCGCCATGGCGACCATGGCCGAGAGAATCGCCCGGTCACGCGGGTCGTGCTCGATATCGCAGACCAGCGAGCGATCGAGCTTCAGCGCATCGAGCGGCAGCGCTTTCAGCGCGCGGAAATTGGAAAAGCCGGTGCCGAAATCATCGAGCGCCACCTTGACCCCCACCCCTTCCAGCTCGCGCAGCGCGGCGGCGCAGGCTTCGAAGTCGGCGATCAGGGTCTGTTCGGTGATCTCGATGGTCAGGCGCTCGGGCGCAAAGCCGCTCGCCGCGATCTCCGAGCGCAGCACGGAAGCGAAATCGCCCACGGCAAAGTCCTCGGCCGTCACGTTGAGCGAGAGCTTGAGCGGCAGCTCGCTCTGCCACTGCGCGGCCATCGCGAGCGCGCGCTTGCCGATATGGCGCGAAAGCTGCGCCACGTGGTCGCCGCGGTCAGCAACGGCGAACAGCGTTTCGGCACAGATGCGGCCAAAGCCCGGATGCTCCCACCGCGCCAACGCCTCGGCCCCGGCCAGAGCGCCGGTTGCGACGCTGAACTGGGGCTGGAACAGCACCGCGATTTCCTCGCGGTGGAGCGCGCCGAGCAGGTCCCCCTCAAGGCTTGCGGCGCTGCGTCCGCGTGCCGGGTGGCTCCCGTCCGCCCAGAGCACGCGGCGCCCGCTGCGGCGCTGGAGATCGCCGGATACCTGCTCAAGCCGGTCAAGCAGCGCCGCGCCGCTTTCGCCGGGCCGCCCGCGCAGGAGCGCGGTGCGCGGGGCAAGGCTGAGCTTCTCGCCATCAAGCACGAGGGGGCGCGCAATTGCCCGCCCCAGCGCTTCGGCGAGCCACTGCCAGCGCTCCCGCGGAAGCGCGGCATGGCTGGCGACGAGAAACGCCCCGCCACTCGCGCGCGCGACAAAGGCCTGCGGGCCAAGTTCGTCTGCCACAAAATCCCGGAGCCGCCGCGCGATCTCGACCAGCGCCCGGTCACCGCCCGCCATGCCATAGGCGAGGTTGACCGCCGGCAGGCGCTGCAGGCTGACCATCATCGCCTGCACGAAGCCCGTCTCGCTGGAGCCATCAAGCCACTGGGCCGCGCTGTCGAGCCCGGGCAGGCCCGTCAGGACATCGCGATCATCGCCGGAAAGGAGAGTTGTGCCGTTCATCTTCGGTCGTCTTAGGCGATTGGCTTGGCGAAATCATCCTCGCTGTGCCATTTGGCATTGCACCAGTTTGGGTCGCTCCATATCACGTGGCCGGTGGACGCGGATTGCAGCGCCTGCCCGGAGGAGAGCGTTACCTTATGCCCGAAAGCCCCCGGTTGGCGCTGCTCGCCTCTCCGACCGACCGCGCGCAGGAAGCGGAAGCCGCGCTCGTCGCCTCGCATGACTGGGTCCCGCTGGAAGAAGCCGACATCGCCGTCGTCCTCGGCGGTGACGGGTTCATGCTGCAGACCTTGCACCACATGCTCGATACTGGCCGGGTGATTCCCGCCTACGGGCTCAACCTCGGCACTGTGGGCTTTCTGATGAACCGCCACAAGGCAACGCGGCCGATTGCCGAACGCGTCGCCAAGTCGCGCGGCGTGGCGGTCGCGCCGCTGTGGATGGAAGCGGTGACGCAGACAGGCGAGCAGTATTCCTCGTGGGCGATCAACGAGGTCTCGCTGCTGCGTGAAACGCGCCAGACGGCTAAGCTGGAGGTCTCGGTCAACGGCAAGGTGCGCATGCCCGAACTGTCGTGCGACGGTGTGCTGGTGGCGACCCCGGCGGGCTCCACCGCCTACAACCTTTCCGCAAACGGCCCGATCCTGCCGCTCGGCAGCGCAATGCTGGCGCTCACCCCGATCAGCCCGTTCCGGCCCCGTCGCTGGCGCGGAGCGATCCTGCCGGAAAGCTGCGAGATCCTGTTCCGCTCGCTCGAGGCCAAGAAGCGCCCCGTCTCGGTGGTGGCAGACCAGAAGGAAGTGCGCGACATCAGCGAAGTGCGCGTAAGCGCCGCGCGGGACCACCGGCTGACCTTGCTGTTCGACAAGGGCAAGAGCCTCGACGAGCGGATTTTTGCCGAGCAGTTCCTGGTCTGAAATCCTGTGTGGATTTTTGGGCAATCAGGCGCTTGCCAAACCCGAAACGCCTGCTATTAGCGCGCTCCTGCCCCGGGCAACCGGGTCTGGTCCCTGATAGCTCAGCGGTAGAGCTCTCGACTGTTAATCGAGTGGTCGTAGGTTCGAATCCTACTCAGGGAGCCACCCCCCTCATTATCGCGAATATCAATGGACCGAGCCGATGCGGCCGTCGAGGATGGCGTCGAGCACGGCGGGATGCAGTGGCGCTTCGAAACGAAGGCCGGCGGTGAAGCCGCTCGTCCAGTCGACCGTAGCCGGACGCGCTTCAAGGCCCGGCAGCGTGATCCAGACCAGCATGCCGGGCTTCAAGGTGTCCATCGAATCGATTCGCGCCGAACGACAGGTCAGCTCGCTCAGGGCGACCTTGGCGCGCAGTACCCCGCGGCGATAGGTTGCGGTGATCACCGGGCCGTGCGGCGCGGAGCCCCACGGATTGGTTTCCTGTCCTGCAGCGTGCTTGACCAGCATGGCATGTGTTCCCTGTGCAGGATCCGCTCATCGGACCTCACAAGGAAGAACGGCCCGGCTACCCTGCCTTTCAGGCATTTCGGGTCTCCGGGCCGACCTAGCGGGTTGTACGTATCCTGAGCGCCTCAGGCCACGCGCAGCGCCGATGCGCTTTCCAGCGACTGATCGATGGTCGCGGCCACCATCTGCGCCGTGACGGCGCTCAGCGTCCAACCGAGGTGACCGTGGCCGGTGTTGTAGAACACGCGCGAGCGATGTCCGGCACCGACACGGGGCATCATGTCGGGCAGCATGGGGCGCAGGCCCGCCCAAGGCAGGACTTCGCCCACACTGACGCCCGGGAAGAGCTGGCGTACCCACTGCACCAGCGGGGCGATGCGGTCGGCGCGGATGTCGCGGTTCTCGCCGTTGAACTCGGCCGTACCGGCTACGCGGAACCGGTCCTTGCCAAGCCGCGAGGTGACGATCTTGGCGTCCTCGTCGAGCAGGCTGACCCACGGCGCGGCCGCCTGGCTTGCCTCGTCGCGCATCATCACCGTGATCGAGTAGCCCTTGACCGGGTATACGTTCACACGGTCGCCGATCATCGCGGCAAGGCGGCGGCTGCCGACACCGGCGCAGATCACAAGCCCGTCGAAGTTACCGACGTCCTCGATGCGCGCATCCGTCAGGCTGGCGGTGCGGATGGTGACGCCGCGATCATGCACGGCGATGGCCTGCACTGCGCGGTCAAGCTGCAGCACCGCACCCTTGCGCTCGCAGGCAGCGGCAAGGCCGCGCGTGAACTTGCAGATATCGCCGGTGGCGTCGGAGGGCGTATAGTACCCGCCGCAATAGTCGCCGGTGACGGTGGGATCGATCTGGCGCATTTCTTCAGGGGTGACCTGAAAGCGGTCCAGCCCGCCCGCGCGGACGAGTTCGTTGGTACGCGCGGCAGCGGCGAAGCTTTCGGCATTGCGATAGATGTGCAGGATGCCGCGCTTCTCGCAGTCGAAATCGATGCCTTCGCGCTCGGCGATGCCGAACAGGTACTTGCGCGCCTCGATGGCGAGCCGCACCGTTTCCATGGTGTTGGCGTCATGCTTCGGGATCGCGCCAAGGAATTCGGCGATCCACGAAAACTTGTGCCAGCCCGGACGGGGATTGAACAGCAGGGGCGCATCGCGCCGCGCCATCCAGCGCAGGCCCTTGAACACGGTGCCTACCGAGTTCCAAACTTCGGCATTGCTGGCCGAAAGCTGCCCGCCGTTGGCGAACGAGGTTTCCATGGCCGGGAGCGGCTGGCGATCGATGACAGTGACGTCGTGGCCGCGCTCGAGCAGCGCGTAAGCCGTGGTAATGCCGGTGATGCCGGCGCCAATAACCGCAAAATGCGACATGAGCGTATGCTCCTTGATAAAGGAAATGAGGGTGTTCCGGCCCTTCGAGGGACCGGCACGGCGTTCATTTCCCCATCTCTGTCGCTTGTGCCTGAGAGCTTGACCGCTTCGGTCTCACGCGGACTTTCGCGTGACCCTACTATACGGCTTTCTCCGTCGGCGGATGACTACGACAAGGTGATAAGCCTCGCGCGACATCACTCTCCAGAGTGTCAAGACCACACGGTTCCTGGTGCCTGAGAGTTTCCTGGGGGGTTGCTCCGTCGGCGCCGGATCGAAACTGGGTTTCTACCGGACTCTCCCATGCGGTCATCAAGACAATGGTTGCGGCGTACTCCTTTTGCATGGGTGGCCTGTGCGGCCCAGCCCTGTCCTGCTGAGATCAGGGCCATGACTCGTGTGCATGTCCTTATCTCGTAATCTTATTGTGCACCAGCGAACGCGCTTGGTCCAGTCCCCAAAGCAGTTATGCCCAGCCGGATCGCTTAGCGCGGTGCAAGCGTGCTCATCGCAGGCTTGGCGGCATCGCCGACAACGACGAACGCTGCCCAGTAGAATGGGTGCGAGGTCTGCGGATCATCCATCAGGGCCGCTTCGGCTCCGGCCAGCGCGTCGCCGACGGACTCTCCGCTCTTGCCCGCGATAAGGCCGCCGATCAGGCGCCGTGTGGCGTTGAAGTCGTCGGGAACCGGCCAGTGACTGGCGATCACCGCGCGCGCCCCTGCCCCGGTAAAGGCGCGGACAAGGCCATCGAGGGCGTAGTTGCCGCCGGTCGTCACGCCCGCCTCGCGGCTTGCGGCAACGGTTGCCATCCCCGCTGTGTCGCATGCCGAAAGGATGACGAGATCGGCGTTGAGCTTGAGATCGAAGATCTCGCGGAAGGTCAGCAGGCCATCCGAACCCTTGCCGCCAAAGCTGGTGACCAGCGCCGGTCGCGCTGGGCAATCCTTGCGCGGCGCGGAAACGAGGCCGTGCGTGGCGAAATGCAGCACACGGTACTGATCGAGCGAGGGATCGGCGAGGAGCCCGGTGTCGGTAAAGCTCGTCCCTGTCTTCACCACACTGGTGCTGCCAAGCGTCTTGGCCGCAAACAGCAGTTCATCCGCCTTGACCGGGCGCTGCCACAGCGAAAGCGGCCAATCGCAACTGTCCGCAACGGCGGTCACCGGGCGCTGCGACGGGATGACGTTGTTGCCGAGCCCGAGATAGGGGCGCTGCGCGGTGGAGGGCGCCAGCGAACGCAGATCGAGGAAAGCCCGCGGGCCGACCGCGATGGAGATCGCCCTTCCCCTCCCCAGCCAGGCGATCCCGGTAAAATCGAACGCATCGGAATCGATGTCGACGGTGCGCGCCTTGTAAGCCGCGATCCCCGCATCGGCGGTGACCAGCACCGACGGCGGCAACTGGAGCATAGCCGCATCGGGTTCGAACACGAGATGGCGCACCCCGGCGAGATCGGCATCGACCTGGCCGAACAGCGCCTTGTACAAAGCGCGCGAGGAATCGAGATCGAAGGGCCGGTTGATCACCTTGCCGTTCTCGATGGTGACGATGCTGTTGCGGATCTTCTGAACCTGCCGCGCAAGTTCGGTGCGAGACAGCGGCACCGCGAAAAGGCGAGCCGAAGCGGAAGTCGCATAGAGCCCGTAGAGGTCCTGACCGACGGCCACGAGCTTGTAGTAAGCCTCACCCTGCTTCAGCGCGGCCTGCATTTCGGAAAGCGTGACGCGCTTGGGGGCGAGCGCGGTATAGCGCGGGTAGGCAGCCAGCTTCGCAAGGATCTCGGTCTGGTCCCGGCGCAGGGCAGTCAGGGCGTCCTGCTGGGAAGCGAGTTCGGTGCTCTCGCTGATAGTGGGGTTCGCCAATGCGCTGAGCCGGGCAACCTCGCCCTCGGTGCGTGCGATATCGCGCGTCCGGGCGAGCGAGAGCCGGAACAGCGCTGCGGCGGCATCGTTCCCTTCTGCGAGCTGGCGGGCAAGGATCGCCTGCGTCTGCGCAACACCGGGCCGCTCCAGCACTTGCGCCGCCGCGAAGGCGGCAGAAGCGCTGGTGACGGCGGCAGGATCATTGGCCTGCCCGGCAAGCAAAGCAAAGTAAGGAGCGAGCAGGTTGCGCAAGGTGGTGCCGCTATCGGGGATCGAGGCGCTTTCCTCGACCACGCTGGCGAACAGCTTGGCTGCCCTATCGCGATCACCAGCATCGAGCAGGAAAGCGGCCTTGCGCGCCTCGGCCGACAGGACTGCGGGAGAGGACGGGTACGCCGCTGCGAGCGAGGCTATCGCACGGTCGAAACCGGCTTCGGCTTCGCTTTTGCGTCCGGCGGCACCCGCAATCCGGGCCAATTCGATATCGATCTCGGCGGCCAGCCACACGATGGAATTCACGTGCCCGTCACGCACCGTCGCGAGCCGTTCGCGCGCCTGCGAGAAGCCTTTGACCGCATCCCCGATGCGGCCCGCCATGCGCGCAGCCGTCGCGCCGATGGCGAGCGCTTGGGCATCGAGGATCTCGCCCTTCTCGGCCCGCGTCAGCGCGGGATCCGGTGTGCCCATGCGCCGGTTGGCGGCATTCTCGCGGTTGATTGCCTCTGACAGCGGGAGGTTGATCTCGCCATCGGCGAGCCTTGCGCTGTCGAAAATGGCGTTCACCGGATCGACGGGCTTTGCAAGCTCTGCGGCCGCAGCATCGGGACGGCGCTGGTTCAACTGGTCGAGCGCGCGGTAATTGCGCAGCAGGCGCTGGCCGAGGCCGTCGCCCGCTGGCTGCGCCCGCTCGCTCTCATCAAACAGCCGCGCGGCGGTCGCGAAGTTGCCGAGGTTGGACTGCTGGAGCCCACCATTGGCAAGCGCTTCGGCCATGTTGGCCTGCTCGCCCTTCTGGCCCCGCGCCTTTTCGGCCAGCACTTCGAAAAAGGCTGCGGATTCCGCAAAGCTGCTGCCATTGTTGCGAAGATAACCTTCGCCGCGCACCCCGAGCGGGTCGAGCAGACCTGCTTGCAGCCGCGCAAACGCTGCCGCGTCGGTAACCTCCGTCGTCGCGACCTTGATCTCACCCGGCACCGCGCGGTTCAGCACCACGCTGGCCAGCGCAAGGCGCAGCGCGCTGTCGTAGGCGGCAAGGCCTTCGGTGAAGTAGCTGGTGTCGCCGCGGGCCAGCGCATAGCGGTGATAGTCGAGACCGGTCGCGGGATCGCGGCAGATCATGGCATCGACCCGGCCCAGCGCATCGATGACCACCTGCCCTGCAGCGCCGCAGGAAGGCTTTTGACCGGCAGTTGCGGCAATTCCGTCAACGGCAGGCGCATCGACCGGATAGGCGCGGCGCACCGCGATCACCGTGCCCACTGGCCCCGCCGCATCGCGGCAGGAGAGAGTGAAGGCGCGGTCGAACATGCCGAGCAGGCGCGGATCGCGCGGTGCGACTTGCGCCGTACAGACCACGCCCGCCGAACCGAGCCGGAAGCTGCTGCGCACCGAAATCGGGATCGTGCGCGCGGCCACATCGGTGGGCACGGCGCTGCTGCCCAGTGCGGCGAGCGAGGCGAGGAGACCGAACGCGCGCCTCATGGCTGGACTCCTTCCGCACCGCTGCCGGCGCTGAGCGCGGGATTGCCGCTGCCGGCGATGGGCTCATCGACCTGGCCCGTCAGCGCATCCGGCCTGATCGGCAGCAGCAACTGCGGCGGCATGATCGCATCCCTGCTCTGCGGTGCCGGATTCTCCGGATCGTACGGCGTGTCATCAAGCTTCGGCTTTTCCGCCCATTCGATCACGGTGCGAATACCGGGATCGGGTTCAATGCGGACACTGCACGCCGCCGCAATCAGCAAGCAGCCGTTGACGCGGCTGTCCGGCGTGAATCCTGCGAAGTTGAAGTCACCCTTCTTGAATTCCTGCCATGCGGCGGGCCCGCTGATGACGCCGGTGGCGGTGCGGAACGTGCCGTTGATGATAACCGCGATCGGCCTTGTGCCACCCTGCGTTATGTTCAAGCCGCCCAGCGGTTCCTCGAAGCCCAGCGGATCGAAGCCGCTGCCGGTGCGCTGGATGTACAAGCTGCGACCGACGCTGAAATCGAGGGCGCCAGCAAGCAGAACCGGTCCGCTACCGCCCGCGCTTACTGTATCGAGCGCTGGCTCCACTCCGGCGAAGAAGGGATCGGCGGCCAGCGGCCCGAGCAGCGATGTCGCCGCCACATGGATGTCGCGCGCGTTGATCTGCAGCGTGCCCGAAGGTGCCCCGCCCGTTCCGAGCATGGTGATGCTGCCAGTATCGGATGCGAGCTGGAACAGTCTGGTGTTGAACACCAGCGCGTTGGTCGAGCGGAAACCGAGGGTCTTCAGCGCGCCGACAACGCGGATCGTGCCAGCGCTCGCATTCCCGCTCGGCGGGACGGTGGAGAACGACACCTTGCCGAGCGGATCGTCGATGGTGCTTCCCGCATCGGGGCCGGTCACGTCTAGCTTGCCGATCAGGATATCGACCGGCCCGGCGACATCCGGCGCAATCACGCTGAACGATCCGCTGTTGATCCTGCGCCACTCGGCATTGTCGAGCGAGAACCCGCTGGTCGGCACGACACTGCCATCCAGCCCGTCGCCGATGCGCATGCCCGCCGGATTGCGAGAGGCCAGCGTGATCGTGCCGGAAAGGCCCGCGTTGAGACCCGCGCCCGCTGGCAGATCGATGTCGTTCGCCCGCAACTGGATCGAGGGCGACTGCCATACGCCGCCAAGCCGGGCAGTGCCGCCCGCGTCGACGAAGATGCTGCTCGAAGCGGCAACGCTTCCGGTCGTGACATCGCCTGCAACCGCCGCCGTAAACGTGTTGCTCGATGTAGCGCCCGTCACGGTGAGAGCGCCGCCCGACGCAACCAAGGGCTGGGCAAAGACCGCATCGATGTTGAATTGGCCGATCGAGCCACCCGCAGTCCCGAGCGAATTGCTTGCGATCAGGATGCGTCCGCCCTGCGCCGCGAGGCTCGCCGCGCGGGTGCTGCCGCCCGCAAGCAAGACCATGTCCCGCGCCGACACCGCGCCAAGATCGAGATTGCCCGAGGCGACCGCCGCGACAAAGACGTTGGTCCCCATCGAACCCGTCGTCAGCGATCCGTTGGTGACCCCGATCTGGATCGAACCCCGATCCGCGAAAAGATCGCCAAGCCGCACATCACCGGGGGCAACCACGGTAATGCTGCCATCCGTGGTGATGGCGCCTGTCGTGATCGAACCAAGGCTGCTGCGGAGCAGGACGGTGGTCCGCGCGTCCAGAGTTCCAGCGGTGATGGCATTGTTGGCCGTGATCGAGATCGCGTTGGCGAGAGCTCGGACATTGCCGACAGTGAGCGTGCCGCCGCTGCTGAGCCCGACGGTCGAGCCATCCACATTGCCAAGGCTGACGTTGCGCCCGCTTGCCGAGATTGCCCCGCCAGCACTCAGCGGCCCGGCGGAGAGATCGCCGCCAGCGACAAGCTGAAGCGCCCCGCCCGCACTCACCGAATTCGCGGTGATCGCGCCGGTGGTTGTTCCTGCCGTCACCGCGCCAAGGCCGGTCACGTCGCCAAGGGTCATGTCACCCGTGGACGTGAGCGAAATGTCCCCTGAGCCTGCGGCAATCTTGCCAGCGCCGAGCGTGGTGGCTGCGTTCAGGGTTATTGCCGTTGCCGAAAGATCGCCGGTCGCCAGCGCCCCGCCGCTGGTCATGGTCAGGCTCGTTCCCGCCTTGATCGCGCCGGTCGTTGCCGAAGACGTCGTCTTGATGTCGACAAGGCCGACCGTGGCCGTGATAGCCTTGGCATTCAGCGCGCCGGTCACGTCCATCGTGATATCGCCGCCAGACGAGTTTGCGTCTCCGGTCAGGGTCGTGTCGCCTGCCGCAGTCAGCGTGATCCCTGCGCTACCGGCCAGTGCGCCGGCTGAAAGGGTGCCACCCGAACTCACCGTCAGAAGGCCGGCATTGGCCGTGAGATTCCCCGCAGCCATTGCGCCGCCGCTCACGAGCCGCAGTTCGCCTGCCGTCACCACCGCGTTCCCGGCGCTCAGCGTCGTGCCGGCTCTGACCCTGAGGCCGAGGCCGCCTGCAAGCCCGGCAGCCGCCAGATTGCCAAGTGCCGCCGAGCCATTCGCCGAGACCAGCACGCGCCCCGTGGTTGCCGTGAGATCGCCGGTCACCACACCGCCGCCGACACCGAGGTTGACATCGCCGGTATCGCTGATGGCCGAAAGCAGGTTCAGGTTCCCGCCCGTCGAAGCAAGCACACCTCCAGAGGCGCCGACATTGCCCGCGCTGGCCGCATTCCTCGCGCGCAGCGTGACCGTTCCGCCGTTCGCGCGGACATTGCCTGCCGAAAGTCCACCCCCGCTACTGGTGAGCGTCACGAAACCCGCCGCAATGACCGCACCGGTGGCGAGATCTCCACTTGCGGTGACCACGACATTGCCGACGTCCGACGTCAGAACCGCTGTCGTCACTGCACCGAGGCCAGTGATCGAAACGCCGTTCACGCCAGCAACAGCGCCCGCAGACAATACGCCGCCGCTGTTGAACGTGACGAGATTGGCGGCAGTGGCCGACACGATGTCCATCGCGCCTGCCGATGTGGCCGTGATCGAAGAATCGACCGATGTGAGAGCACCGGCCTTCACGCCGCCCGAGGTGCTGGTCAGCGAGATCTGGGCGCCCGTAGTGATGGATCCGGCCACGAGGTCATTGGTCGCGGTAAGCAGCGCTGCGCCGTTTGGCGCCAACACTGATCCCACGGTCACGCCCGCCAGACCGGTCACGTTGACACCGGCATCCCCGCTGAGGTTGCCTGCCGTGAGCGTGCCGGTGCTGGAAAGATCGACCGTGCCTGCGCTCGTAATGGCATTGCCGGCTGTCAGTGTGGTGCCAGCGGTCACCTGGATGCCGCTGCCGCTTATCGTGCCAGCAGCCGTGATATCGCCAAGCAAGGCCGATGTGCCGGCATTGGCCAGCACAAGGCCTGTCGTCGCCGTGACATTGCCCGAGGTGAGCGCTGCCCCTGCACCAAGCGTCACGTCACCAGTCGCGGTAGAAGCTGACGCAAGCGTGAGGTCGCTCCCCGCGGCTATCGCAATGCCGGTCTGCGCGGTAACCGTGCCGGCCGAACCGGATGTCTTGGCCGTGAGCGAGACTGCGCCACTGCTCGAAGCAAGGTTTCCGACCGAGACGCTGGCAGCCGTGCTCGTCAGCGTGATCGTCCCGGTCGCCGTGATCGGCAGGGCGGAGAGAGCGTCAGTCGCCGTGAGCGTGACGGGCCCGCCCGTTGCACGCACCGTTCCTGCGCTCAGGCTCTTTGCCGCGGTTGCCAGAACCGACTGGCCGGACATTCCGGTGGCGGTCACCGCATCGCTGCCGTTCACCGTCAGCGCGGAGACGGCCGATAGCGCTCCGGCCGTCAGGGCACCGCCCGCCGTGACGGCAAGCTGCGCGCCGGCACTGGCCGAGGCAACGGTCATCGTGGTGCCCGATTGCAGATCGATGCGGTCTCCGGCGACGATCGCCCCGGTGCCGAGCGCGGCGCCCGCCTGCAAATTGACCGAACCGTTTGCCGGCGTCGCTGCCGTCGCCGTCACGTCCTGCAGCGCGATGCTGTTGATCGTGACCGCTGTCAGCTGGCCGACATTGGCCGCGCCTGATAGCGTAATCACGCCGCTGGTCGCGAGCGGCGCAGCCGCGAAAACTCCGGCCAGATCATAGGCGCCCAGCGGATCGCCGCCAAAGCCGACCATCTCGTAATCCGCCAACAGCACGCGCCCGGTTGCAGTAATGCCGCCTAGCGATTGGTTGCCCGCACCGAGGACCGCGACTTCCTTGCCGGTGATCGAACCACTGCTGATCGCATTGGGCGAGAGCAGAGCGACATCGCCTTTCGCCGCGACATTGCCCAGCGTCATGCCGCCCCGGCCGAGCACCGTCAGGTTGTATGTAGCAGTGGAAAGCGCCGAAGGGCTCACCAGACCAGCAGAGATCGCCGCTGTGCTGATTGCGCCGTCGGAATTGAGCAGGACGCTGTCACCAGCCTGGATCGCGCCGCCGGCGAGGATGCTCGCCGCGCCGTCGAGCCGGATCTTCTGTCCGGCGCTCACTCCGCCAGTGACGAGAGCGGCACCGGAGTTCAGCGCGGCGTCGAGGCCTGCGCTGACTGTGCCAACCGTCACATTGCCGGGCGCCGCGATCCCGACGCCGCCACCGGACTTGACGTTGCCAAGCGAGACTGTCGTGCCCGCGTTGACACCGATGTCGCCCACAGCGGTCAGATTGTCGAGGCGCACGAGACCCGCGGCAATCAGGCTCAAGGCGCTGCCGCTGTTGACGGAGAAATGGCCGAACAGATCGTTGCCGGTGGTGAGCGTGACCGAACTGCTGCCAAGCAGGGTACCGGGCGTCCCCGAAGGCACGAGGCCCTCCACCCAGTCCGTCGCCGTCATGGTGACGTTGGCGGCGCTCACATCGGCGCCGTCGAGCGTCGCGCTCAGGACACCCGGCGTGACGAAGCTGAGATCGCCGGTCAATGTGGCGGTGCCATTCACCAGCGCAATATCGGAAGGCGGCGCGCCCGTGGCGGGAATGCCAGTGGCGAGGAAGCTGACGTTGGCGGCGTTGATCGTCCCGCCGTTCATCCCCCACACCAGCGGATGGCCAAGGATCGTGGAGTTGCCCGATGTTCCGCCCTTGCCGGTTTCTGCGGCGGCAAGGAATGTCAGATCGGTCGCGACGAGAATGCCCTTTTGCGCGGGCTGCCCAGCGCGGCTGAGCACATCGAGCCGGACGCCATAGGGAGTGGGCAGTCCGCCTGCATCACCGACGAAGCCGTCACCGGCCACACCGCCGAGCCCGGAAACGCCGCCGATCCCGCCAGCATCAAACAGACCCGCAGCCGAGAGTGTGACCGTTCCGCCCTCGGCAATCAGCGCCGCACCGCCGCCATAGCCGGCGCCGCCCGTGCCATAGTTGCCCGGCGCCAGCGCTGCGGTGCTCGGCAATCCGCCAGCCCCACCCGAACCGCGAGCCGAAACGCTGAGCGCTGCCAGATCAGCCTTCCCGGTGTTGAGCGCGCCAGTTTCGAGGCCGCTGACCACGCCGATCTGCGCAATGCCGCCCCGGCCGACGCCGCCATTGCCGCCGTTCTCGCCTATAGAAGAAGCGCTGCCGCTGACGAAGCCATCACCGCCAGAACCGCCGGTGCCGTTGGCATTGAGGCTGGTTTCGCCCAGCGCCAGGGCGCCGTTCCCCGCTTCCGCCAGAACCCGCACCGCGCCGCCCGTGCCATCGCCGCCAGTACTGCCAGGGCCCGTCACGAACTGGGGAGAGCTGCCGAGGCCGCCATCGCCCTGCGCGCTGACGTTGGTGCTGGAGAAGGTGATCTTCCCTGCGCCTTCAAGCGCGCTGTACGCAATGACGTCAGCACTCGTGCCCTGGCCAGAACCGCCAAGTCCGGCGTTATAGCTGTTGCCGCCCACGCCGTCGGCCAGCACGACCAGCGCCGAACCACTGACCGTCCCATTGCGCGCCGAAACCGAGGTTGTGCCGCCAACACCGGCGCCGCCATTGGCGCCAGCGCCGCCAGTGCCGACGGTGGAGACAAGCGTATCGCCGCTGACCGAGATCAGACCGCCGCCGCCGAGGCTTGCCGCATCGCCGGCGCTGATCGCAGCCATGCCGCCTGTGCCCTTGCCGCCCGTCCCCCCGGAACTGGGAACGCCCGAAGCGACAGTGTCGACATTCGAGCCCGCTCCGCCGCTACCCTCGGCCCTGACGGAAAGCGCCTGCGCCATGGTGATCTGGCCGCCGTCCGATCGCACGAGCGCCGTGCCGCCCAGCGCCGCACCGCCATCCTTGCCATCGCCCAAGGCGGCCGCGCCGCCCAGAGCCGAGGCATCGACGCCGACGAAACCGTTGAGAGTGAAGCTGGCACCCTTCGCGGCGATAATGCTTGCACTGCCGCCCGTCGCCGTGCCGCCCTCGACCGTGCAGGAAACGCAGGACAGACCTTGCCCGCCAAATCCGCCCGCATCGAGGGTGGTGGCGCCCGAGACGCTGAGCGAGCCGCCATTGAGCCCGCCCTGTACGAGGGCATTGCCGCCTGTCCCGTCCGATCCGGCAAGGCCGCCAAGGGTCACGGAGCCGCCGATACCGGTTGAGTCCAGCAGCAGGTCACGTCCGACCCTGACCGTCGAGCCGCCATCGAATGACAGCTGTGTGGTGCCGCCGATCGCGCGGTTCGGGCCCGACGAAGAAGCGTCTGATACGGTCTTGCCAACAGCGTTTGCGTAGATCGACAGATCGGTGCCGATGTCGACAATTGCCCCTCCGCTGGCGGCAAGCGATGCCTTGCCAGCGACAACATCGACGGCCACCGTCGCCACGCGGGCGCTGGTGATCGAGGCCGCGCCGCCAACCGTGAGCTTGCCCTGATCGACGGTGACCGCCGCATTGCCACTGTCGGTTGTCAGGGTGCTGGCCACTTGCCCGGCATCGAGTGCGGTCAGTTGCAGGTTGTTCTTGATATCGAGCGTCGAGCCGACCCCGCTCACCGAAATGAAGGCGGCGTCGTCGCTGCCCGTTGCCGGGTCGCGCACGCCTGCCAGTGTGAGATCGGACGCGAAGCTTGCGGTATTCCCGCTGTCCACCGTCAGTGATACCTGCCCGGTGGCCTTGCCGGTCACCTGCGAGGTCGCCGTGATTGCGCCGATGGTCAGGGCTGCCGGGACCGTACCGCCGAGCGCCGCACGGGTATCATCGATCACACCGCCGGAGATGCCGTATCCTGCCGAAAGCACGATGGCATTGCCCACGACATCCGCGGCGCCCGCAACATCGAAGCCGAGCGAGCTGCCGCCCTTGATGGCCATCGTGATGGCATCATTGCGCGGCACCGCCACCATGTAGACGCGGTGCGCTGCATTGATGGCACCGACCGGGCCTGTGATCGAACCATCGTTGGTCACAACTTCGCCGGCCGCGCTGGTGCCCTGGTCGATCTGGATATCGAACAAGCCGTTCGGGCGGAACGTGATCGTCGACGCATCAGCCGCCACGATCACGGCTGAGCCATCGACGTTGATCGTGCCAGAATTGATGACCTTGGGCGCAATCAGGGCGACATATGCGCTGCCTGGCCCCGCCGTGATCTGTGCGCCTTTCTGGACTTGAACCAGACTGCCAGCATTGGCCGGCAAGAAGCTGTAAGTGCCAGCGGTTCCGAACGAGCCGAGCGATGGATCGAAGTTAAGATCGGATGCAGTGAGCACCAGATTGCCGACGTCGAAGACGCCGGTCGACGAAACCAGAATGCCGCCCGGGCTGTAGAAGAACAGGGTCCCGCCCCGGCTTGCGACACCGGTCGCAAGATCGATGAGCTGCGACTTGACCGTGCCGTTGAACACGATTGGTCGGCTCGGATCGGTAGGCAGGATCCGGTTGAGTACGTTGAGCGCTGTTGAATCGCCGTTGGCGAAATTCGCCGTGGTTCCCGCGCTCTGGAAATTGATCGGACCGCCGCCGGTGGCCGTGTCGGTCGGCGCCCAGTTGATCACCAGATTTGACGAGTTCGCCGAAACGGAAGTGTTGCCGGGCGAAGTCAGGATCGTACCCGCGCCAGCGACGATTGTGCCCGTTGCGTTGAAGGACTGCGCACGCGCTGCCATCGGCACTGCAGCCAGCATTGCCGCCATGGCAAGCAGCGATGGAGTGCTGGTAAGGCGCGGGCGCATCAGCGGCCTCCCCAAGGCAAGAGACGTGTGGTGAGCGTAACCAGCATGCGCGGTGCTGGCTTGCGGCCATTGAACCCGGCCTTGTCGAGCGGGACAGCCACGCTGGCATCGAGCCGGAAACGGCTCCCGAGTTCAGCGCGCAAACCGCCACCGACCGAGCTCAGGCGTTGCGGCTTGCCGACACCGCGGTCCCATGCCCATGCCGCATCCACGAAAGCGAAGGGTTGTACTACCGGCCCGTTGCCATGCCCGATCGGTACATGCGGTCCGCGCAATTCAGTGGCGACGCCAACGCCGCTGTCACCGGTGATCACGCCCGGATCATAACCGCGCCCGACGGTGTAGTTCCCCGGCGCGAAGGCTTCAAAACCCAGCACCTTGCGAAAGGCATACTGGCCGCGCGGATGCACCGCCAACGAGAACCGGCCAAGCGCGTGCTCGTATTCGAATTCGCCGCGCACCACCGTAGCAGCGGGCGAGGCATCGAACCGGCTGATCGGCACGCGATTGGCGCAAGCTACGCCGAAGCAGGGCGAGGAAGCGCCCAGCCCCGCAATGCCCTGCCGAACTTCGAGCGAGCCATCGAAGCGCCATGCGGGTTGCGCCCGGGTAAGGTCCATCCGGTCGAAATCGAGGCGCGCCCAGAAGACCCGCAAGCGGTCGCGGCTCAGCGGCTGGATCAGGGTTGCGTCCTGATTGAGCAAGTCGAACCCGCCGCCGAGCCAGATATCGCCCGCCTGCGAACGCACCAGCGGATAGCGCGCGTAGAGACTGGCGAGGAGGGTCGTAGCATCGAGCCTTGCCCCGCCATTCCCCTGCCCAAGGTCGGGCTGCGTCCAGGCGTAAGTCAGGGATGCCCCGACGACGAGGCCCTGGCTGCCCGGGCGGAACTCGTGGCTTGCCTGAAAGATGCGCTGCTCGCGAAAGTCCGAGGTGGAGTAGTACGAGAGCGTCGTCGCATCGCCCATCCCGGTGATGCCATAGGCCTGCACCCGCAGCTGGCCGCCCCAGCGCCCAGTCGCAGCAGAAGCGAGGTTCTGGACTGAGAAATCAGCCGTAAAGGCCTGTCGCAGAACAGTTACTTCGCCAATCAGATCACCAGGTGCGGTGCCGGCCGGGCGCAAGGTTAGCTGGACATTGTAGCCGGGCAGATCACGTGCCAGCAGCAGATAGCGTTCGGCCTTGTTGCGATCGAAGATGTCGTCACGCGTCAGCCGCCCGAGATAGGCCATGAGCTTGCGCTCGGCGCCGCGCGTCTCGCCCCGTGCGCGAATGGCGGTGATCCGGGCATAGAGCACCTCAAGCCGGACCTGTCCGTTCTCGATCCGCTGGACCGGAACCTGAACTGCAGCCAGATAGCCCTTGGCCCTGAGAATGGTCGCCGCCGCGTCCCGGATTTCGCAAAGAACCGAGATGGGCTGCGGTGTACCGGCGTAGGGCTTCCACGCCGCTTCCATTTCCTCCGCAGTCGCGCCCTTGAGCCCGTTGAAGGTGACGGCTGTGATCGTTGTGGTGATCTTCGCAAACTGCGGATCGGCCAGCGGGCACCCGGACCGCTCGATCCCGCCGGAAACGGTCAGGCGCTGTGCCTGTACTGTGGGTGCGCGGGTTATCCCGCCAAGCTCATCGCGGCTCGGGCCGGCAATTGTCGGAGTGCTGACCTGCGCCAGAACGGTGGAAGGAAGGCCGATTGCGATCGGGCAGGAAGCCAGAACGAGGGTGAACGGCCACCAGCTTCCAAGGGCATGCCTTGCCCTTCGTACGCCAGCGTCCCTTACCTCTCGCATCACCGAGGCCCCCCATTCACAAAGCTGTGGTTAGTGCGGCCCGCCTTTTTTTATTTCACAAGCGGGTAGCAAGCGTGAAGACCACGAGTCAAATGGGTTTAGGCGCTTGGTAAGCCCATGGTTAACAATGGAATTCCGGAAGCCTGCGGCAAATCGGGTCGAAGCCGATACCGACTCGCAACAAGGCGCGGAACCACAGCAATTCGGCATGCGCCGCTGCCTTCAGAAATATAGCGCAACAAATCAGCCCGTTACGGATGCTTTCTGGCAAGGAACCGCCAGCGTCCTGATAAAGCGCCACGAGCCAGCCATGCCGACTCGTGGCGCATGACGTCAGGCCAGCGCACCGTGGCAGTGCTTGTATTTTTGCCCTGAACCGCACGGACAGGCCGCGTTACGGCTGATGCCAAGGCCAGCGTAGGGATCGGTCCCGGCAGGTGCCAGCGCGCCCGTCCCCGCCATCGGCGGCGTGAACGTGCCGAACAACTGCCCCGCAGGCACCGCACGGGCGTCGTCTTCACCGGTCAGCGGATCCAGATGGCTGGTCAGGAAATCCGGGAGCTCGGGCAACTGGAAGTCTTCCGGCGATCCCATCCGAATCTCGCTGGTCATCAGGATGCGCGTCACGTCCTCGCGGATCACTTCGAGCATCTTCTCGAACAGGCCGAAGGCTTCCTGCTTGTATTCGTTGATCGGCGTTTTCTGGGCATAGGCACGCAGGAACACCACCTGCCGCAGCGCGTCGAGCGTGGCGAGGTGCTCCTTCCAGTGATGATCGAGCCGCTCGAGCAGAACCGACTTTTCAAGGTTGCGCCACGAGGCAGGATCGATCGTTTCCAGCTTCGCCGCCATCTTGGCCTCGGCAAGCGCCGTGATGCGTTCCTCGATCACTTCGGGTTCCAGGCCGTCCTCGGCCATCCACTCCTCAAGCGGCGGGGCGAGACCGAGAACTTCCGTCACCCGCGCAGCGAGTGCGGGAACATCCCACTGCTCGGGATAGGATCCCGGCGGGCAGGCATCGGCAACAATGGCGTTGATCGTGTCCTGCCGCATGTCGAGCACGACGTCGTCCACCGCCTCGGCGTCCATGATGTCCGCGCGCTGCTCGTAAATCACCTTGCGCTGATCGTTCATCACGTTGTCGTATTCGACGACCTGCTTGCGCACGTCGTAGTTGCGCGCCTCGACCTTCTTCTGAGCGGTTTCGATCGCCTTCGAAAGCCAGCGCGAACCGATCGCCTCACCATCGGCGAGGTTCGAATTCATCATGCGGGCGAACAGCGTGTCCGGCCCGAAGATGCGCAGGAGATCGTCTTCGAGGCAGAGGTAGAACTTCGAGAGGCCGGGGTCGCCCTGACGGCCCGAACGGCCGCGCAGCTGGTTGTCGATACGGCGGCTTTCGTGCCGCTCGGTGCCGATCACGCAGAGGCCGCCAGCGGCAAGCACCTTGGCCTTTTCCTCGGCGACTTCCGCCTTGATGCGCGCAATCGCGGCATCGCGTTCAGCGCCCTCGGGCATGTCGCGAAGCTCATCCTCGATCCGGAACTCGCTATTGCCGCCGAGCTGGATGTCGGTACCGCGACCGGCCATGTTGGTGGCGATGGTCACTGCGCCGAGCCGGCCAGCCTGCGCCACGATATGGGCTTCCATCTCGTGGAAGCGGGCGTTGAGCACGTTGTGCTTCACGCCTTCCTTGTTGAGGAACTCGGAGAGCATCTCCGATTTCTCGATCGAAACGGTGCCCACAAGCACCGGCTGCCCGGTTTCGTAGCGCTCGCGGATCAGCTTCGCGATCGCCTGGAACTTGTCATGCGTGTTCTTGTAGAACTCGTCTTCCTCGTCGCGGCGCTGGACCGGCACGTTGGTCGGAATGGTGACGACGTTCATCTTGTAGATGTCGAAGAATTCCGGCGCCTCGGTCGCGGCGGTGCCGGTCATGCCCGAAAGCTTGGGATACATGCGGAAGTAGTTCTGGAAGGTGATCGAGGCCATCGTCTGGTTCTCGGGCTCGATCTGCACGCCTTCCTTGGCTTCCACAGCCTGATGCAGCCCGTTCGACCAGCGCCGTCCGTCCATCATGCGGCCGGTGAATTCGTCGATGATGACGACCTTGCCGTCCTTCACGATGTAGTCGATGTCACGCTTGAACATGACATTGGCCTTGAGCGCCTGATCGAGGTGGTGGACCACCATCGTGTTCTCGACGTCATAGAGGTTCGAGCCGACCAGCAGGCCGTTCTCTTCCAGCTTGCGCTCGACCCATTCGACCCCGTCTTCGGTGAGCGAGATGTTCTTGGTCTTCTCGTCCGCCTCGTAGAGCGAGGGATCGATCTGCTTCACCACCGCATCGACCGAGACGTAGAGTTCGCTCTTGTCGTCGGTCGGGCCGGAAATGATCAGCGGCGTGCGCGCCTCGTCGATCAGGATCGAGTCCACTTCGTCGACGACCGCAAAGTTGAACGGGCGGTGCACCATCTGGCTGCGCTCGTGCTTCATGTTGTCGCGCAGGTAATCGAAGCCGAGTTCGTTGTTGGTGGCGTAGGTGATGTCGGCCTCGTAGGCCTGCCGCCGCTCGTACTCGTTCATGTTGGGCACGATCACGCCCACGGTCAGCCCGAGGAAGCGATGGATCTGGCCCATCCATTCGGCGTCGCGCCGGGCGAGGTAGTCGTTCACGGTGACGACGTGGACGCCCTTGCCCTCGATCGCGTTGAGATAGGAGGCGAGCGTTGCCACCAGGGTCTTGCCTTCACCGGTGCGCATTTCGGCGATTTCGCCGCGGTGGAGCACGATGCCGCCGATCATCTGCACGTCAAAGTGGCGCATGCCGAGCACACGGCGCGAGGCTTCGCGGCAGGTGGCGAAGGCTTCGGGAAGGATGTCGTCGAGCGTCTTGCCCGCTTCGAGCAGGCCGCGCAGCTTGGCGGTCTGGCCCTGCAGTTCCTCGTCGCTGAGCGCCTGCATTTCGGGCTCGAACGCGGCAATGGCGCGCACGATCTTGTCGAGCGACTTGACGTAACGATCGTTGGACGAACCGAAAATGGCCTTGGCAATGCTGCCGAGCATGGCTGGATTCCTGTTGTGAAATGGGTTGCGCGAGCCTTGCCGCGCGGGGTCTTGCCTCCGCGCGAACGCGGAGCGGGATTAAGCTGGAAGCCGCCGCGCTACTCGAGCGGGCGGTCGCAGATCACGATGCTGATCTTGCGGCCAAGCTCGGCGGACGGAAGTATGACGGAGCGGACAAGACGCCGCTCGCACGTGGGCCGCTGTGCCTTGCCGAGGCTGACGCTGGCCTTGCGTTCCTGGCTGATCGCCATGAGCGCGCCCGAAGCCGAACCGACCACTTCCGCGCGCGCGGACGAAGCCGTCACGTCGGCGAGCGAAAGGCCCGAAAGGAGGGCAAGAAGAACGAGCAGAAGCCGCATCAATGGCGCAGATAAGGACAATTGCGGCGAAGGTCTACCTTTAGGGCGCAGATTTATTGCGACGACGGCACATCCTCGACTTCAATCGACATACGGGTACGCACCCGGCGAGTGATCGGTTTGCCGTCAGGCCCCTTGGGAACCACGAACTCATCCTTGCTGTTGCAAGGATCGCCGGGCGGAAGTCGCAGAATCCCGGACACCTTTACGACCTTGCAATCGCTGGGGTGGCCATCAGGACCGACCACGAAGGAGAATTCAACTTCGGCGGGCTCGAGGGTAATCGGGCCGTCTTCCGGAATCTTCCAGCGCACGCTGTTGGAGTAGCCCCCCTCGGTCGGCTTGCCCGCCGCATCTGCTGCCGGAATAAACCGAGCTCGGGCCATCATGAGGTTGCAGGTCTGCGTATCGAGCGCCTCCGACTCGCTGGTCTGGGTGACCTTGCACGATGTCGGAACGCCCTCTGCATCGACGGCCAAGCGGAAGCCGACGACCCCCTCCTCTGCATAGCGCAAGGCCCGCGTGGGATAGTCGTCCGTTGTGGCCCATTCGCCCGGATTGCCGATCGGCATCGGCCCGACAGGCGCGCGGGCAAGTGCGGTGCAAGATGTGCCCATAGCGAGCACTCCGGTGAGAAGCGCGGTTCCCCGCCAGCCATTGATCCTCATCCCGGCATTCTCAGGCCATCTCCCCCTGCTGTAAACAGACAAGTGCCGCGAATATGCGCCGCACCGCAATGATTGAACCCCGCCGCCCCTCGCGCTAGGGCCGCATCCATGAGCCACGCCGTTTCCCCCCTCGCCCAGCCCTTCCCCGCGCTTCCCGCCATTGCCGGGGCCACCCCGCGCATCGCCCGTGCCGGCTACAAGGACTGGGGGCGCTGCGATCTCACTTTTGTCGAACTCGCCGAGGGCACGGCTGTGGCGGGCGTGTTCACGCGCAATGTGTGCTGCTCGTCTGAAGTCGAACTCGGCCGCCAGAATATCGCGCAGGGCCGCGCCCGTGCGCTGGTGGTGAATGCCGGCAATTCCAACGCCTTCACCGGATACCGGGGGCGCGAGGCGGTCGAGGCGATCATGGACCAGGTGGCCGGACAGATCGGCTGCCCGCGCGAGCAGGTTTTCGTGTCCTCGACCGGCGTGATCGGCGTACCGCTTCCCAAGGACAAGGCGCGCGCCGGGATCGAGGCGGCGCTGAAGGCGGAGCCATGCTCGTGGGAAGACGCAGCCAACACGATCGGCACCACGGACACCTTCGCCAAGGGCGCAACGGCAACCGCGATGGTCGGCGGCGTCAAGGTCACCTTGAGCGCGATCATCAAGGGCAGCGGCATGATCGCGCCCGACATGGCAACCATGCTCGGCTACGTGTTTACCGACGCGGCCGTCGATCCGGCATTCCTTCAGGCCTGCCTTTCGGACGCCAACCAGCGGACGTTTTCCTGCATCACCGTCGATAGCGACACTTCGACCAGCGACACCGTGCTGGCCTTCGCGACAGGTGCAGCAGGTAATGCACCACTCATCAGCGCCGACAGCCCCGGCGCCGATGCCTTCGCTGCCGCACTCCATGACGTCTGCCGCCAGCTTGCCCACCTCGTCGTGCGCGATGGCGAAGGCGCGCAGAAGTTCATCGCCGTTACCGTCTCCGGCGCCGTCAGCGACGAGAGCGCACGCCGCGTCGGCCTCGCCATCGCCAATTCGCCGCTGGTGAAGACCGCCATCGCCGGCGAAGATGCCAACTGGGGCCGTGTCGTCATGGCGGTCGGCAAGGCAGGCGAACCGGCTGACCGCGACCGCCTCTCCATCGGCTTCGGCGGCACCTGGGCAGCGCGCGAGGGCCAGCCCTTGCCAGACTACGACGAAGCGCCGGTCGCCGCGCACCTCAAGGGGCAGGAGATTTCCATCGAGGTCGATCTCGGCCTTGGCACAGGCCGCGCGACCGTCTGGACCTGCGACCTCACCCACGGCTACATCGCGATCAACGCCGATTACAGGTCATGACCGCACTCGACACTGCCATTGCCGCCCTCATGCGCCGGGTGGCCGCCGAGGCTATCCTTCCACGCTACCAGACGCTGGCCGAGCATGAAGTGATCGCCAAGGCGGCGAACGACATGGTGACGATTGCCGACACGGAAGCGGAGGCGTTGCTGGCCGAGGGGCTGGCTGCGATCCTTCCCGAGGCCGCCATTGTCGGCGAGGAAGCGGTCCATGCCGACCCTGCGCTCGCGGCCCGGCTCGACAGCGGCCTGTGCTGGATCATCGATCCGGTGGACGGCACCAACAATTTCGCTGTCGGCAAGCCGCCCTTCGGCATCATCCTTGCGCTGAGCGACGGGGGCGAGACGCAAAGCGGATGGATCTATGATCCGTTGAAGGACCGGCTTTGCATCGCGCACAAGGGCGGGGGCGCTTTCGTGGGCGGCGAGCGCGTGACTGCGCGTCCGACCGGGGAAACGCCGCCCATTGCCGCGATCAGCACGGTGTTCCTCGATCCTGCCCAGCGCGCCGCCGTGCAGGCCCGCATCGCGCCGCACTATACGCTGGTCGATATCCCGCGCTGCGCTGCTGAACAATATCCCCGGCTCGTCCTAGGTGTGAACGACATCTCGGTGTTCGAGCGCACTCTGCCCTGGGATCACGCCGCCGGCGTGCTGTTTGTCAACGAGGCTGGCGGCAAGGCTGCCCGCCCGGACGGCTCCGCCTACCGGACCGATCAGCACGGGCAAAAAGGCCTGTTCGCAGCCTCTTCACCCGCGCTGTTCGATCAGTTTGTGAAGCACAGTCTGGGCTGAACTGCCCTCACTGCGAAGGATCGCGCACCTTGAACGGATCGGTCGGCGCAGGCTGGGTCGGCAGCACCGCGCGCGGCAGTTCCTTGTCGCTGTTGGCCGCCTGCCACAGCATGCCCGCCATGACCACCGAGGCCTGCCGCATGTCATCGGCTCGCATATGGTCCACCGTATCGAGGTTAGAATGGTGGACGCGGCTATCGTAGTCGAGCGGGTCCTGGATGAACTGGTAGCCCGGTAGCCCGATCGCCTGCATGAAAACGTGATCAGTACCGCCGGTCTTGCTCACCACGAGCTTGTCCGCACCGAGCATGTCAAAGGGGCTCATCCATTCCCTGAGCAGCTTTTCCGCGCCGAGGTTGCCTTCGCTGTAGATGCCGCGGAACCGGCCCGAGCCGTTGTCCATGTTGAAGTAGGCCTTGAGCTGGCTGTATTCCGGCTTCGGCGTGATCGGGAACGCATTGCGCCAAGCAATGTAGGAATCGATGCCCTTGAGCGAGGGATCGACCGGGCGGCTTGCATAGTGCTGATCGATATAGGCGCGGCTGCCGAGGAGGCCCTGCTCCTCACCGCTCCACAGCACGAAACGGATCGTGCGCTTGGGCTTCACGCCAAGCTTGGCAATCAGCCGTGCCGCTTCCAGCACCGTGACGCTCCCAGCGCCGTTGTCGTTGGCGCCGTCGCCGGCGATCCAGCTGTCGAAGTGTGCGCCGGCCATGACGTAGCCAGCCTTCGGATCACTGCCCGGAATTTCGGCGACAACGTTCTCCGCCTTGAGATTGCGTTCGTCGTAGCGCGCAGCGACAGCGATTGCGATTTCCGGCGCTGCACCAGTCCTCGCCAGACGCACGAGCTTGCGGTAATCTTCCTGCGCCAGTTCGATCGCTGGCAGCGCAAGCGTCTGGCCGGGCTGGAAATCATAGCCCTCGCCGTGGACAAGCTTGCCGTCGCGGTAGCTCATCTTGACCATGGCGACTGCGCCTTCCGCCTTCAGGAAGGCGGCGAGCTTGCTCTGGAAACGGCGATTGCGCACTTGCACGGCAGGCGCATCGGGATCGAAGTCCGGCTTGGTGTAGGTATCGAGCGCGGCAATATCGGCATCGGTGAAGCGCTGGAACACCGGCCCCTTGCTCTCGCTCGTCTGACCCGGGAGCGAGACCAGCACGATCTTGCCGGCAAGCTTGCCCTTCCATTCCGCGAAGTGCTCTTCGCGCGACATCGGCGCGATGACCACCGGCGCCTTCACCGTCCCGGCGGTGGGCGGAGACCACGCCACCGGAATCGCCGTAAGCGGCAGTGCGCGCGGGGTGACCATGGCCACCGAATAGCTGTCGAGGTTCCAGCCCACGCCGAAATCGAACGGCTCGACATGCACGTTCGCAAGGCCGCGCTGCTTGAACAGATCCATCGCCCAGCTTTCGGCCTTGCGATGGTTTTCGGAGTTGGTGAGCCGGGGACCGATGCGGTCCATCAGCGCGGAGGCGGTCGTCATCGCCTCGCTGCGGTTCATACCCTCGTCGATGATCCTGGCAATAGCAGCGCTGTTATCATCGGGCGCAGCTGCGGCGGCCATCGGCAAGGCCGACGCCAGCAGCGCTCCTGCAAAAAGAGAGGCAAACCGGCGGCGAGACGAAACGGGCATTGGGCAAGGCTCCACGAAGCTGGGGTGCAGATGATTAGTCTTGCACCCCGCTCGCGGCTTGCCAAGGCGCTGCCTTAAAGGACACTCTCCAGCCAGCCCTTGAGCTGGCTCTTCGGCGCGGCGCCAAGCTTCTGGGCCACCGCTTTGCCGTCCTTGAACAGCACCATCAGCGGGATCGACTGCACGCCGATTTCGCCGGGAATGGTGGTGTTTTCCATGATGTCCATCTTCACGATGGAAACCTTGTCGGCGAGTTCTTCCGAGATCTCTTCCAGCGCGGGCGCGATCATCTTGCAGGGGCCGCACCAGTCGGCCCAGAAGTCGACGAGAACGGGCTTGTCCGCGCCGAGCACGTCGGCGGCGAAGCTGGCATCGGTAACGGCTTTGGTGGCCATGTCAGGGAACTCCTTGAGGTTTGTCCGCTATGTAAGCGGTCTGGCGCAGCGCGCAAGAAAGCAGCGCTAAAAGCTTTCCTGCGCCGCCTGAAGGGCTGGCTTGTGCGCGGCGATGACCTCGGCCGAAAGCTCGATCAGCCGGGGCGTATGCGTATAGAGCAAGGCGGCTTCCACGCGGCGTCCGGGGTAGATCACTTCCAGCGCCGCGACATAGGCCGCCATCTGCCTGAGGCTTGCAAGTGGCACTTCGCCAAGATCCTGCGGCGGACGGCGATCAGTCTTGAAATCGACGATCCGCACCCGGCTATCCTGCACCAGCAGCCGGTCGATCGTCCCGCTGACCACCCGCTCCCCAACGACCGCGGCGATGGGCACTTCGGCCAGCGAACCAGCGCCAAACACTTCGGCCCACGCCGGCTCTGCCAGCACGCGCATCGCCGCCTCTGCCATGGCGTCGCGGTCCTCTGGTGTAAACTCGGCAGCCATGCGCGCCAGCCAGTTGCGGGCTGCCTCACCGCGCGCTGCGGGTGCAAGCTCCGGAAGGCGCTCGATCAGCTTGTGGAGCAAGGTGCCGCGCCGCGCTGCGGTGCGCGCTGCGGGACCGGGCCGCGTGGGCGGATCAGCAGCCTCATCCGCATCGCCGAGGCCCGAAGGGGCCAGCGGGCGCGGCGGGCGGGGTTCTGCGGGAAGCGCGGCATCGAGCCAATCCGGCAGATCCTCATGCGGCGCAGGCGCTGGCGAGGTGGCGGCAAGAGCGGGCGGAAGCGGCCCCAGCCCGCCCAGCTGGCGCGAGGCCCCCCAGATCGGATCCTCGCGCCAATCGCCATCCTCGTCGCCGAACAAGGGAGCGAGCTGTGCATACCAGCTTTCCTCCGGCGGCGCCTTGGCTTTGCTGCCGAGCGCGCCGCCAATGAACAGTGCCTCCTCCGCCCGCGTCATCGCCACGTAGAGCAGACGCCAGTGCTCCTCCCGTTCCGCCGCAGCCGCACGCTCTGCCGCCTCGCGCACAGGCCCGGCCTGCTCGGCCTTGCGTAAGGGCGGCAGCGGGACGGTGCGGCTCTCGTCCACAAACTGCTCGTCAAGGCTCAGCCCGCGCGGGGAGGACTTGTCCGGATCCGCCGCCGCATCGGCGAGGATCACGATGGGTGCTTCAAGGCCCTTCGAGCCGTGTACGGTCATGACGCGAACGAGATCGGCCTTCTGCCCGGCCTCGCGCTTCAACTCGCCATCGCCGACGTCGAACCACTGGAGGAAGCCGACAAGGCTTGGCGTCTGCCCGCCGGCATAGGCCATGGCGGCGTTGAGCAGTTCGTCAATCGGGTCGTTGGCCTCTTCGCCAAGGCGCGCGACGAGCTTGCGGCGGCTCTGCCATGGCCCGACCAGCAGCCAGTGCAGGAGCTGTGCTGGGGTGCCGAAATCGGCCTTTGCGAGCACGCTGCGGAGCTGTTCCATCGCCGGATGGGTCGCCGGGCCTTCAGTGCTGCGCAGGTGATCCCACAGCCTGACGCCCTTCTTGCGATAGCCATGCTCCAGCAGCATGTCCTGCGACCAGCCCACCAGCGGCGAGACCAGCAGCGCGGCCAGATTGAGATCATCGAGCGGCTGCGCACAGAAGCGCAGGACGGCGACGAGGTCTTTCACCGCAAGCGGCGCGCCGAGGCGCAGGCGGTCCACCCCCGCCACCGGCACCCCGCGCGCATGGAGCCTTGCAACGATCAAGCCGGCGAGCGCCTTGCGCGAACGCACCAGCACCATGACATCACCTGGCGTCGCTCGCCGAGGGCCGCCCTTGTGGAGCGGGAAACCGTTCCGCAGCCATGCGCTGACTTGCTGCGCGATCTGATCCGCCATCACCCGGTCGGGCCGCGAGAGCCAGGTTTCCGCGCCCTCGTCGCCGTCGCCGGGCGGCGTATCGTCGTCCTCGTCCGGCGCGCCGCCAACGGCCTTCCACAGCGTGACAAGGCCGGGGCGCTCCATGTCGCCCTGATGGCGCTCAGGCGCATCGGGCAGGCCGAAACGGTCGGGGCCGATAGCCTGGATCGCGCGGTCCACGAAGGCGAGCACCGAGTGGGCGGTACGATAGGAGCGTCCGAGCCCCAGCGGCAGCAGGGCCTTGTCAGGATCAGCCGTCACCCCGGCCAGTTCATCCAGCTGCCGCTTCACCCGCTCGCGCGCGGCGGCGAAGTTTTCCGGGCTGGTCCCCTGAAAGCCGAAGATCGCCTGCTTGTAATCGCCGACCACGAACAGCGTGCGGTTGACATCACCGCGCTGCCCTTCGCCGCTGAAGAAATCCCCGACCAGCCCATCGAGCACGATGCGCCACTGTGCCGTGTTGGTATCCTGCGCTTCATCGACGAGAATGTGATCGAAGCGGCGATCAAGCTTGTAGCGGATCCACTCCGCCGGCGCCTGCTTCGTCAGGAGATCGGCGGCTGCGCGGATCTGGTCGTCGAAATCGATGAAGCCCTCGCGCGCCTTGGCTTCGGCCCATGCCAGAGCAAAGCGCCGCCCAAGCGTGAGCGCCGGATCGAGCCGCGCGGCCAGATCAACCAGAGCGCGCATTTCCTGCACGCGCTGCAGGTCTTCGATAACGCAGAGCTGATAGTCGGCGTATTGCGGTTCGTGCTTGAGCAGATAGCGCGGTGACTTTGCGGTACCGTCCTTGTTGAGGAACTGTCGCGAAAAGTCATCCAGCCCGGCAATCCGCGCGGCAGGACTGGCCTCAAGCCAATCGCCCATGATTGCGGCGCTATCGACACCGCTCGGCGTTCCCCAGCGCCTGTTGGCCTCCATGCAAACCTCGACCGCGCGCACGTCGAACACGCTGTCTCGCACGAGATCGGCAAGCCCTGCGCCGTCTTCCTCGGCATCGAGCCCGAGCAGCCGGTTGATCCGCGGGCGCAGTGGCGGTTGCCACGCACCGGGGCCTTCCCAGAGCGCATGGGCCCCGGCGCAGCGCAGCAGAAACGCTGGCACCGCATCCTCGCCCATCCGCAGGCTGAGATCTTCGAGCGCGGCAAACAGCGCGTCGTCCCCCTGCTCCTGCGCGGCGATCAGCAGGTCTGCCAGCACCTCGCGCAGCAACAGGTCGCGGTCGCGGTCTTCCATCGCGCGGGTGCCGGGGACAAGCCCCGCTTCGGCCGGAAACGCGCCCAGCAGCCACTGGGAGAAAGCATGGATTGTCTCGATCCTGAGCCCGCCGCCGGGACAATCAAGCACCGCGGCGAACAGGCTGCGCGCACGGGCAACCACGGCAGGCCCATGGGGCGCACCGATGGCCATCAGTTCCGCCGCCAGCTCCGTCTCGGGCAGCCGCACCCAGCGCGCCAGCACATCGTTGACGCGCGTCGCCATTTCAGCCGCGCCCGCCTTGGTGAAGGTGAGACACAGGATCTGGTCCGGCGAAACACCGTCCTGCAAGAGCAGCCGCAGCACGCGCGCTGAAAGAACCTGCGTCTTGCCTGTGCCGGCAGACGCAGACAGCCACACCGTCCGTTCCGGCTGCACCGCAAGGCGCTGGTTGTCCTTGAGCGGATAGACCTTGCTCATCCGGACTTCGCCCCCCTGCCCTGCCACTCCTCGAGCCGCATCAACTGGTCATAGTCGGTATAGCCCGGCAGATCGGGATTGGGCCGCGCGGTGAAGGGTTCAGTGCCGAGGATCCACTTGTCGATGGCATCGATCAGGAAACGCAACGTTTCTGCAACGAACTGATCGCGCGGCAGACCGGAGGTCTTCCTTCCCTCCAGCACCGGCTCGCGCATGTAACCGAAGCTGTCCTTGCCCTGCTCCTTCTGCAGCGACCAATATTCGAACCCATGAACCATGCCGCCCACGCCTTCGAACCCGCCGCGCTCAGCAATCAGGGCGACGAGGCCAAGCTGCAAGGCAAAGCCTTTCTGCACCATCGTTCCTGATGGCGGCTTGCCTGTCTTGTAGTCGACCACCGCGAGCGTACCATCTGCCAGACGGTCGATCCGGTCGGCCCGTCCATGCAGTTTCACGCCCTTGATGTCGACCTGTCCGGTCTTTTCCCAGAGCACCGGCCGCCGGCCCTCCAGCGCAAGTTCAGCGTTGTGGTCCTCAACCCATTGCAAGGCGGCGAGCAGCCTTGGCCGCCACAACCCGCGCATGAAAGGATGCGCGCTCATATCGGCCAGCGTCTGCTCGGCCAGAGGGATCAACGCGCCGCGCTGGCTGCCGCTTTCGTGCCAGGCCTGCAGCACTGCGTGGACAGCCGTGCCGCGCCACTCCGCCGTGGGGGCGGCATCAAGCGGATCAAGCGATCGCAGGCCCATGATGGCAGAAGCGTAGAACTGATAAGGGTCGCCGCGCAGGCGGTCGAGCGCGGTAGAGGCAATGCTGACACGGCGCTGCTCGGCGCTCGGGCTTGGCGCAGGCTGCGCATAGGCCGGAGCAGCCTCGGCCTTGTCGAGCGCACGGGCGATACGCACCGCCTCGGTCTCGCTCTCCAGTTCATCGCCCAGCATCGCGCGGATGCGAAGCAGGAAGCGCGAGGGGATCACCGGCCCCGCAGCATCGCGCGCCGCATGGCTCAGTACGACTTCGGGGGCACCGAGCGCGGCCGCCAGATCATGCGCGGCAAGGCCAATGCGAAAGTCGGCACCCGGAATGCCCAGCGCGCGCAGCACTGCCGGGGCGAGCAAGGGATCGGGTGCGGGCGAGGCTGGCCACTTCCCCTCAGTCATCCCCGCGCAGATGACCAGATCCGCGCGGCTCATCCGTGCTTCAAGGAGACCATAGATCGCAAGGCGCGGATGGCTGCCATAAGGCGGCCGCACCGCAATCTCGCCGAGCGCATCGCTCAGGAGCGCATGAAGGTCGGCTGCCTCCACCGGAAACGCACTGCCTTGCGCCGCCTCGCGCCATTGCTCGACAAAATTCGCCAGCGCGCGGCCATCGGCCTCGGCCCAGACTGCCGGACCGCACAGCGCTTCGGCGAGCTCGGCTAGCGTGTCGAGGCCCAGAGCCAGCGATGGCGGGGCGGCGTGATCGACCAGCGGCGCCAGCAGGGCGGCGACATCGTCCCACCATGCCGTGAGCCCCGGATGATCCTTCTCCTTGGCCGACACGGCATGGCGCACGGCATCGAGCCCCGGCCCGGGCCGCGGTCCGCGCAGCACGAGATCGAGCTGTCGCACCCGTTCCAGCCATGCCGCGCGACCATCCCCGCGCCGCACCAGAGGATGGCCGAGCAGCGCCAGCAGCGGAACCGGTGCCGCCGAGGTCGCGGCAATTTCCGCCAGTTGCAGCAGCATGCGCCCGGCGGGCGTCTGCGAGAGCGGACGTCCGGCAGTATCGTCCGCAGCAATCCCCCAACGCTCGAGATGCGCAACGAGCCGCTGCGCAAGGTCGCGGTCCGGCGTAATCACGGCGACCCGCTTTTCCGGCTCGGCCAGGGCCTGCCGCACCAGCACCGCCACCGCCTGCGCCTCTTCCTCGGGATGCGCGGTTTCCATCAAGCGCACGCCTGAAAGGCGCCGCACGTGCGGCGGCAAGCTCGCCCAGGCGGTGCTCGCTTCGGGCGGCAGGAAAAGATTGGAGATCGCGCGGCTGCGTTCGGGAGGCGCGGCGGCCGGGCCCGAGCGGTGCCAGGCCTGAACTTCACCGCGCGCGATCCCCATCCGCGCGAGCAGGAGTTTCAGGTGATACTGCGGGTGCGTCGTCACATCCCCGCGCGCGAAGACGGGGGCTTCAGGACGTTCGGTATTCCCAGCCACGCCGAGCGCATCCCAGACGGCATCAGGCAGCGCCAGATCGAGATCGGGCAGGATCACAGCCCCCTGCGGAAGCTCCGCAACCACGCGCAGCAACCGCGCGACCGCTGGCGCGGCTGACGTCACACCCGCCGCGACGACAGGATCGGCCGGAGGATCATGCCGCCAGCGATCGGCAACATGCGCCAGCAATCGGTTGCGCCGCACCGGCGCATCGATCTCGCCGCGCTCCTCGCAGTGCGCACGCCACCGCACGAGGATACGGGCGAACTGGCGCGTGCCGTCCTGCCAGTGCGCGGCAAGCTCACCCATCAGGCCGATCACCTCGGGATCGAGCAGGGCTTCAGGCTCCACATCCTCCACGGCGAGCCGGTCCATCGCCTGCGCCAATCCCCGCGCCTGCCTCAGGAGGCTTGGCGCTGAAGTCGTGCGGGTATCAGGGTCGCTGCGCAGCATGTCCGCAAGCGTAAGCAGCCGCGCGGCGGGATCGGCGGCGGGCGGCAGGTCTGCCCCCTGCCCCAGCGGATCGAGCAATGGCCCGAGCGTTTCGTCGAGATCGAGATCGCCGACCACCGCCATGCGCGGAAGCAGCAGACCGCCTTCGGCTCCACTGGCGCGGATGAAGGCTTCGGTCACGATGCGCACTGCGCGCTGGCTCGGCAGCAGCAAGGTCAGCCGGGCAAGGCCGAAACCTTCCTCGCGGTAGCGCGGGATGAGCCCCGCCACGAGTGCGTCGGCAAAGCCGCGGTGCGCGGCGATGGAATAGACGCTGGGCCCCCGCTCAGCCACGCTGCAGAGCGGCTTCGGTCGGCGCGATCATCTCGGGCGCACCAACTTCGAACCACAGGCCATTGTGCGAGATGCCGTAGAGGCGCCCTTCCTCGATCGCGCGGTCCCACAGCACGCCGGTCGAGAAGGCCCCCTGCGGCGCATCACGCAGCAGGCGCTGCGAGACAATCTGGATACCGGTATAGATGAACGGAGCAACGCGGCCCGCCTTGCGGCGGCTGATCCGGCCAAGCGGATCGAGATGGAAATCACCGCGCCCGGCATAGTTGAAAGCCCGCGCATGGCTGACGAGAAGGAGCAGAGCATCCATCTGGTCGGGATCCCACGCGTCGCTCAGCGCGGCGAACACGTTCTGCGGACCATCGAGCCAGACGTTGTCGCTGTTGAGGCAGAAAAACGGATCGGCATCGATCAGCGGCAGCGCCTTGACCATGCCGCCGCCGGTTTCGAGCAGCTCCTCGCGCTCATCCGAAACCGCGATGGCGGGCGCGCTGCGATTGGCAAGATGAGCCTCGATCTGGCCCGGCAGGTAATGGACATTGACCACCGCGCGGCCCACTCCGGCTTCGACCAGCTTGTCGAGGCTGTGATCGATCAGCGCGCGGCCGTTCACGCGCACCAGCGGCTTGGGCCGCGTCGCGGTGAGCGGACGCATGCGCTTGCCCATCCCGGCGGCGAGCACCAACGCCACGTCGCTTGCAAGGCTGGTCATGCGTTGAACGTCCCGCCCAGACGATCGCGCAGGTCTGCCGGCACATTGGCATCAAACCAGCGCGCCACCGGAGCAAGCACCGGATGCGCCAGATCGCGCTCCAGAAGAGCCCATACGCGGGGGATGTAGTCGAGGTAGCGAGGCTTGCCGTCGCGCTGCCACAGCCGCACGAAGATGCCGACGATCTTGGCGTTGCGCTGAGCGCCGAGCCGCGCGTAGTCCTCGGCAAAGTTCGCGTCTGACCCGCTGGCCGCGATGTAGTGATCGAGCATGGCGCTCTCGAGCGCCGGATCGACATCGCGCCGCGCATCCTGCAGCAGGGACACGAGATCGTAGGCAGGATGACCGACCAGCGCGTCCTGGAAATCGAGCAGGCCCTGCTGCGCAAGGCCGCCATCGAGCATGATGTTCTCGGCGTGATAATCGCGCAGCACGGTCACCCCGGGGCGCTGACGCGCCAGCAGCGGCCCGAGCACCTCTTCCCATGCTTTCGTCCACCCGGCCAGATCGACTTCGAGCCCCTGCGCCGGGCAGTACCATTCCACGAAGAGCCGCGCCTCGCGCTGGTATTCCGCCAGCGAATAGAGCGTGAACGGTCCGGGAGGCAGGCGGTGCAGCTGAAGCAAGGCATCGACGGCATGCCTGTAGACCTCATGCGCGTCCAGCGGCCAGGCATCGAGGTATTCGCGCATGCGCACTTCGCCGAAGTCCTGCAGCAGCACGAAGCCCTTGCCGCTATCTTCGGCGTAGATCTGCGGAGCATGGAGGCCATTGGCGTCAAGCCAGCGGGCGGCGCGCAGGAATGGCTCGGGATCTTCGCCCGGCGGCGGGGCGTGCATCAGCATGGCCGTCCCGCCCGGACGGCGCAGCCGGAAGTAGCGCCGCGCCGAAGCATCGCCGGGGATCGGCTCGACCACTGCAGTACCCCACCCGGCGGTGGCAAGAAACGATTGGGCGCCTTCGGGAAGAGCGCTTTCAGTTAGGGTCACGTCCATCCCCTGCGCTCTAGCCAATCGGGGCCCGCCTCGACAATGGCGACACGCTCGTTTTCAAGGATTTCCAGCCTTATCGACAGGCAGGCAGGCTCGTGCGCAAAGCCGCCCGCATGTTCCGGCCATTCGGCGATGAGCACCGCATCGGCGCGGTAATCCTCAAGGCCGAGCTCTTCGACCTCCGCAGGATCTTCGAGCCGGTAGAAATCGGCATGAACCACGCGCAGGCGCAGCGCGGGCGGATCATAGACCTCGATGATCGCAAAGCTGGGGCTCGGCACCTCTGCGTCATAGCCGAGCGCAGCAATGATCGCCCGCGCCAGGGTCGTCTTGCCCGCACCCAGCCCGCCGCTCAGCGCGATGACATCACCGGGGTGCAACAAGGTGGCGATGCGCTTGGCGAGCGCGTCGGTCGCGGCAAGGTCGGGTAGCGGAATGATCACGGCAGCGTCACCATCGCACTGGTTCCTTCACCCTTCTCCGAGAGTAATTCGAACGTCCCCCCATGGGCCGCGACAAGCTGGCGCACCAGCGGCAGGCCGACCCCGCCGCGCGTCTCGACCGACCGGCCGTCCGCGCTGATCTTGAGGCCTTCGAGCGCGCGGGCGAGCTGAGACGGATCCATCCCCGCGCCATTGTCCGAGACGACGACCTGCAGCGGGCCCTTGCCGCCCTTGCCGCTCTTGCGGCGCGTGGCTTCGACAAGGATGCGCCCGCCTTTGGGGGTTGCGGCAATCGCGTTGTCGATCAGTTGGCCGAACAGGCGGCGCAGGCGCTTGCGGTCGCCCGTCGCGTTGCCGATTGCCGAACTTCCGCGCAGATCGAGCGTGATCCCTGCCTCGTTAAGCCGCTCCGCCCGCTCGCGCACGACATCGCCGAGCAGCGGGAACAGATCGACCGCCTCGGCCGCCAGCGGGAGCGTCCCCGCCTCGCTCTGCGAGAGGTCGAGCACGTTCTCGATCTGCTCACCCAGACGTTCGACCGAACTGAGGATCGCGCTCACGTACTCCTGCGCCTGCGGGGTCAGTTCGCCTGCGATCCCGCTCTGGAGGAGTTCGGCAAAACCACCGATCGAGGTCAGCGGCGTACGGAATTCATAGCTCATGTTGGCGATGAAGCGGGTCTTCACCGCGTCAGCCTCGACCAGCGCGGCATTGCGTTCGCGCAGAGCCGCCTCGGCCTTTTCGGAATCGGTGATGTCGAGCACGGTGAGCAGGCCATTGCCATCGGGCAGCGGCACCCCGGCAATCGCGAAGGAGCGCCCGTCCGCATGCAGGATGCGTCCGCTCTGCTGCTTGCGGTCGAGCGAGGCGGACTGGATCACCTGCCCGATCGTGCTGACCTGCGCCGGGCGCTTGAGCAGCTTTGCCATCCGGCCGAGCAGGGCATCGGCGCGCGGATGGGTGGCGAGGAATTCCTCCTCCAACCCCAGTTCGCTCGCAAAGCGGCGGTTCCACAACTGCAGGCGGCCATCCGGCCCGAATACCGCGAGCGATTCGAACAGGTTGTCGAACGTAGCGGTGCGTGTGCGCAGAAGGGTATCGCGCGTGGCGGAAAGCTGGAGCTGCTCGGTACGGTCCTCGAAGATCATGAGGAGGCCGCCGTCCGGCATTGGCTGGCCGATCACGCGCAGATGCGTGCCGTCACCCAGATGCCACGATTCCTCGCGCGGCTCGCGCGAGAGGAACCAGCCCTGCCGTTCGCGCCGCCATTCCGGAAAGTCGCGCACTTCGGGCAGGCGCGCGCTGTCGCGCATGCGGTCGAGCACGCGGTCGAACGGCGGGGTATCGACCACCCACGCCTGCGGAACGCTGAAGATGCGCAGGAAAGGCTGGTTGGCGAACACGAGGTTCCGCTTCTCGTCGAACTGCGCGATGCCCGCCGAGAGCGTATCGAGCATCTCGCGCTGCGCCTCGCGGAAGCGGCGGAACTGGCGCTGCAATTCCTCCATTTCCTCGGTATCGACCGCGTAGCCAGCGACGCCGTCCTCGCCCAGCGGCAAGTCTGACACGCGGATCGAACGGCGCTGGCCGCCGATGGTGGCGGATACGACGCGCTCGATCGGCAAGCGGCGGTTGAACACCTGCTGCGCGATCCTGGCGGCGCTGACGCCTTCGACCGGTTCGATCAGTTCAGTGCCCGAGGCCACGACATCCGCCGCGCTGGATGCGCCGACCGCCTTGACATAGGCGCTGTTCACAAGCCGCAGCGACATGTCCGGACCGCGGAACCACATCGGCAAGGGCGCGGCCTCGATCAGCCCGGCCAGCGCGGAAAAATCCGCACGCGCGGCTGCCGCTTCGGCGCGCAGCTTGCGCAATTCGGCTGCGCTTTCGGTGAAGTCGAAGAACCACACCAGCGCCGCACCGCCCGGCGAGACCTGCGGATCGGCGAGATGTCCGCGCGCGCCAAGGCTGCACCGGGCGCCGCGCGGCGTCAGCGCCAGTTCGAACGGCGCCCCCGTCTTCTGCGCCTTGCGCACCGCATCGCTGAGCTGCGAAAGCTGGACTTCGTCGAGCCCCTTCTCTCCGGCATCGAGTTCGCTGAGAAAGCCGGGCATCGCATCGAGACCGAACCAGCCTGCCAGACGGGCTGGCCCTTCGATTCGCCCGTCGGCGCGCACCAGCAGCGGCAGCGCTGGGGCTTCCTCGATCATGCGGGAGAGCCGCCGGGCGAGCCGCTGCGTGGCTTCGGCGCGGGCCAGACGGCCGCGCGCGGAGAGCACAGCCCACGCCGCTCCCAGTGTCCAGGCAGCAAGGACCAGCGCAATCAGAACAAGGGCAAACGGCGGCAGGACCATCCTTGCTTGGCTAGGGTGCGGCGCTGCAAATTACAATGCGCAGGGCCGCACAAGCTGTGGGATCGCCGCACGAAAAAGGCCCACACTTTCGTGCGGGCCTCGTTTCCGTCCGGGGATAGCCTAAGCCCTTCGGCCCGCCTCAGTAGCGGTAGTGATCCGGCTTGAACGGCCCCTGCTGCGGCACGCCGATGTAGGCGGCCTGCTTGTCCGACAGCTTCGAGAGCTGAACGCCGAGCTTGGCGAGGTGCAGCGCCGCAACCTTTTCGTCGAGGTGCTTGGGCAGCACGTAGACGTCGTTCTTGTACTGCTCGTTCTTGGTGAACAGCTCGATCTGGGCCAGCGTCTGGTTGGTAAAGCTGGCGCTCATGACGAAGCTCGGGTGGCCGGTGGCGCAGCCGAGGTTCACGAGGCGGCCCTTGGCGAGCACGATGATCTGCTTGCCGTCGGGGAACTCGACGAGGTCGGTGCCCGGCTTCACTTCGGTCCACTTGTAGTTCGACAGCGCGGCGATCTGGATCTCGCTGTCGAAGTGGCCGATGTTGCACACGATCGACATGGGCTTCATCGCCTTCATGTGGTCGGCGGTGATCACGTCCTCGTTGCCGGTCGCGGTCACGAAGATGTCGCAGCGCTTGACCGCTTCTTCCATCGTGACGACTTCATAGCCTTCCATCGCCGCCTGCAGCGCGCAGATCGGATCGATCTCGGTGACCATGACACGCGCGCCGCCCTGGCGCAGCGAGGCGGCCGAACCCTTGCCGACGTCGCCGAAGCCGGCAACGCAGGCGACCTTGCCGGCGAGCATGACGTCGGTGGCGCGGCGGATCGCGTCAACCAGCGATTCCTTGCAGCCATAGAGGTTGTCGAACTTCGACTTCGTCACCGAGTCGTTCACGTTGATCGCGGGGAACGGAAGCTTGCCGTCCTTGGCAATCTGGTAGAGGCGGTGGACGCCCGTGGTGGTCTCTTCCGAGACGCCCTTGATGTTCCTGACCGACGCCGTGAGGTAGCCGGGCTTCTTCTTGAGGAACGCGGTGAGCGCGCGGACGAACTCGATTTCCTCGGCATTGCTGGGCTCGAACAGCTTTTCACCCGCTTCGACGCGCGCGCCCCACAGCGCGAACATGGTGGCATCGCCGCCGTCGTCGAGGATCATGTTGGCGGTCTGGCCGTTGCCGTCATCCCAATCGAAGATCGAGCCGACATAGTCCCAGTATTCGGCAAGGCTTTCGCCCTTGACCGCGAAGACCGGAATGCCGGCAGCGGCGATTGCGGCGGCAGCGTGGTCTTGGGTCGAGAAGATGTTGCAGGTGGCCCAGCGGACCTCGGCGCCGAGCGCGGTCAGCGTCTCGATCAGCACGGCGGTCTGGATCGTCATGTGGAGCGAACCGGTGATGCGCGCGCCCTTCAAGGGCTGCGAGGCCCCGAACTCTTCACGCAGCGCCATGAGGCCGGGCATTTCCGTCTCTGCAATCCTGATTTCGGCGCGCCCGAAGTCGGCAAGGCCGATATCGGCGATCACATAGTCCTTCTGGGCGTCAAGCACGCTGGCCACGAGGCAGTCTCCAAGATTGCAGTTCAAACGACGAGAGCCCGCCTTGAGGAGGGCTGCAATGCCATCCCCTTAGCGGGCCTCTCGCCATTGCGCAATTAGTATATAAAGAAGTCTTTATATCACATCCGGATTGTTTAGCGGCGACTGGGCAGCGGATCGGCAGTGGCGACCTGCACCGGGCAGGTCGCCATCGTGACGTCATCGCCCACCAGCATGTCGGCGGCATCCGTGAGCGCTTCTGGCCCACTTCTCGCAAGCGCCGCCGTGACCTCCGCAAGGTCCGCGCAGCCATAGCCGCCCTCCTGACCATAGCGGTTCGCCATGCGCACGCTTGCCTTGTCGAGGGACTCCGCCGCTCCGGCAAAGCCGAGCTTGAGGCGCATCTCGCTCAGCATCCTGAGATTTGCCCGCCCCAGGACTGGACGGTGCCGCAGCAGGAAGCGGTCGTAAGCAGCGCGGTAGTCCTGCGCCGTGCTCCGGCAGCGCAGCGAACCGACCATCAGCATGACATCGAGTTGCCTGAGCCGGGCCGCGCGCTCCATCTCAGCGGACCAGCACGACGGCGCCGCTGAAGCGGCCGAAGCAGTGCCCCCCGCAAGAACGCCGGCAAGGCTGGCGGCCATGAGCGACTTCCCGAGTTTGCCAAGGCGCATGTCCCGATTCTCCTCTCGAAGCCTTCGTTGCTTCGGGGACGAGACTGACCCTTTTCGTTTTACCGGTTCTTCAAGAACCGCGGTGAAGCGGGTTTAACCATCAGCCGGTCGGCTTGCCCGGTGGTGGTCCGATGGTTGCGCTGTCACACACCGCGCCTATATCCACCACTGCGCATCAACGCACATATCAACACAACAAGAGGATCCTTGCCCATGACGATTGCAGTTGGAGACAAGCTGCCTGACGTGAAGCTGGTGAAAGCCACTGCCGACGGCATCGATGCGGTGCAGTCCGCCGAATACTTTGCCGGCAAGCGCGTCGCGCTGTTTTCGGTGCCGGGTGCCTTCACCCCCACCTGCTCGGCCAAGCACCTCCCCGGCTTCGTCGAGAAGGCTGCCGAGATTCGCGCCAAGGGCGTCGACGAGATCGCCTGCACCGCGGTCAACGATCCCTTCGTGATGAAGGCCTGGGGCGCGGCGGCTGGTTCGGCCGACGTCACCATGCTGGCGGATGGCAACGGCGATTTCGCCAAGGCGCTCGGCCTCACCATGGACGGCACCGGCTTCGGCCTCGGCATCCGCGGCCAGCGTTTTGCCATGGTTATCAACGACGGCACCGTCGAACAGCTCCATGTCGAAGCGCCGGGCGACTTCAAGGTCTCCTCGGCCGAGTATGTGCTCGAGAACCTGTGACGTAATACTTCGTAATACTCATGCCGCAGTGCAGCGCATACCGCGCAGCTCTGCGGCATGAATTGCCCCAAAAAGCCTGATGTTACGGGCTTGACGACTGTCAAATATTCGCCATCCTCCCCGTCGCTGCACCGCACCATGGGGACACATGATGGACGGTATTCGAGTCGGTAAGCGAATTGTTGGAACCCAATCGCCGGTCACGATCGGCTGGGAAAATATCCCGAAGGTCGAGGGCGGCGCGTTCAAGCGGCTGTTCTTCACGTGGTTCCAGCCCGTCGTGCTCTTCGGCATGATCGCGTTCTGGTATTATGCGCCCAATTCGATTGCCAAGGCATCGACCGCGATCGGCATAGGGATCGGCTTTCGCGTCGTTCTTCAGATCCTCGAATTCGTGAACCCGCGCCACAAGAGCTGGCAGATCACGTGGAAAGAACTGGCCACCGACCTCTTTTACGTCGGCATTGCCTCAACCTGCGTGCGGCTCGTTGACAACTACATCGGCAGCGATGCGATCATCGAAGCCGTTCAGAAGAGCCTCGATGTCGAAAAGCTCGCCTGGTTCACCAGCCTGCCGTTGCTGATCCAGGCGTTCCTGATCATCTTCATCTTCGATTTCTGCCAATATTGGATGCACCGCGGGATGCACAACTGGTATCCGCTGTGGCTGCCGCATTCGGTGCATCACTACATCACCCAGCTCAACGTCCACAAAGGCGCGGTCGGCAATCCGCTTGAGCTGTTCCTGATCGGGCTTGGCATTGGCGGCCTGTTCGATTTCCTGCCGCGCGCGTTTCTGCTGGCGGGCGCCATCGGCATGTCGGTCGGCGCGTATCAGCACATCAACGTGCGCTTCAACAGCCCGCGCTGGTGGCGCTTCATCTTCAACACGACCGAGCATCACAGCTTGCACCACTCGCAGGATTTCGAATCGACCCGCAGCAACTACTGCAACACCTTCATCCTGATCGACCGGTTCTTCGGCACCTGCATCGACGGCGAAGCTGAACTGCTCGGCATGGAAGGCGGCCGCCGCATGTCTATCCGCGAGCAGATGCTCTATCCCTTCACCGAGGGGCTGCGGGCATGGAAGGAGCGCAAATCGCGCGAGCCGTTCTTCGCCGATCACACTGCGGTTCCGGCGGAATAACGCGTGGCTTCGCTGAGCGCCTCGGACATGGACAGCTTCCCCGGCCCTGCCGTCAAAACCCCCATCCTCCGCCTGTTCCACTGGATCTGGCATATCCGCGGCGACGTGCCTCTCCCGGCCGCGCTGGCACCGGATGACGCGTTCCATCGCCTAGCACCGCTTTTCGCGCATTCCGGCACCACCCATGCGCGCATGGGCGATCTGATCGTGGTGACCAAGCATGACCAGCTGGCGCAGGATCCTCTCTCGATTGTCGATAGCGGCACCTTGCAGATTGACCGGGATGAGAACGGCGCGGTGCTGCGCTACCATCTCGTCAGCCGCGCGCTGCTCTATTGCTTCCTCGCGCCCCTGCTATTCCTCGCCGTCGCCCAGTTGACCGTGTTCCTCGGCTCGCTCGAAAAACCGGGGAGCGAGGAACAGGCGCAAAAGGACAAGGGCAAGCAGGACCATAAGGGCGAGATCCGGCTCAATCCCGTCGACAAGTTCCTCGGCGCGCCCGCGCCGGAAAAGCCCAAGGACGACAAGAAAAACAAGGAGAAAGGCGGCGATGAGGAGAAGAAAGGCTTCTCCCCCACCACCGCCTATGTCTTCGCTGGTATTTTCATCGCGCTATGGGTGCTGGGCCGCCTGCTCGAGCCGTGGCTGATCAGGCGGTTGTTCCAGCGGACCCTTGCGGACTGACCAGGCCTCAGGCCAGATCGAAGCGGTCGGCGTTCATCACCTTGGTCCAGGCCGTGATGAAGTCGGCGGCGAACTTCGCCTCGCCGCCCGCTTCGGCATAGACTTCCGCCACCGCGCGCAACTGGCTGTTCGAACCGAACACGAGATCGGCCCGGCTCGCCCGCCACTTGACGGCACCGGTCGCGCGGTCATGCCCGACGAACTCTTCCTCGCCGCTGCCTTCCACGGCGCTCCATGCCGTGCCCATGTCGAGCAGGTTGACGAAAAAGTCGTTGCTCAGCACGCCGACACGGTTGGTGAGGACGCCGAGGGTGCTGCCGCCGTGGTTGGCGCCGAGCACGCGCAGCCCCGCAACCAGCACTGCCATCTCGGGCGCTGAAAGGCCCAGCAGAGAAGCGCGGTCGATGAGCAGTTCCTCGGTTTTTACCGTCTGCTTGGCCGCAACGTAGTTGCGAAAGCCATCTGCGCGCGGCTCCAGCACTGAGAAGCTTTCGGCGTCGGTCCATTCTGCGCTCGCATCGCCGCGACCACCCGTGAACGGCACCAACAGGTCATGCCCGCCCGCCCGTGCCGCTGCCTCGACCGCCGCCGTGCCCGCCAGCACGATCGCATCCGCCATCGACAGGTTCCCGCGCAGGGTTTCGATGATGCGGAGCACTTCGGCCAGTTCGGCCGGATCATTCACCGCCCAGTCCTTCTGCGGTGCAAGCCGGATACGCGCACCGTTCGCTCCGCCGCGATGATCGGTCCGGCGATAGGTCGAAGCCGAAGCCCACGCCGCCTTGATGAGCGCGGAGTGCGGTAGCCCCGATCCCAGAATGGCCGACTTGAACGCCGCAACCTCGGCATCGCCGGGTACCTTTCCCGCTGGAACCGGATCCTGCCAGATCAGGTCTTCCGCAGGCACCTCCGGCCCGAGGTAGCGCGCCTTGGGCCCCATGTCGCGGTGGGTCAGCTTGAACCAGGCACGAGCGAAGGCATCCTTGAACGCCGCATGGTCATTGCGGAACTTCTCGGAAATCGCACGGAACTCGGGATCGACCTTCAGCGCCATGTCCGCAGTCGTCATCATCGTCGGCACCCGCCTGGCAGGATCATCCGCAGCCGGGGCCATGTCCTCCTCACGCTGCCCAACCGGCTGCCACTGGTGTGCCCCGGCGGGCGAGAGGACCAGTTCGTACTCATAATCGAGCAGCAAGCGGAAGTAGTTGCCTGACCATTCGGTAGGCGTGTTGACCCACGCGCCTTCGATGCCGCTGGTGATCGCATCGCCGCCCTTGCCGCTGCCATGCGTGCTGAGCCACCCAAACCCTTGCGCGGCCATGTCCGCTGCTTCGGGCGCCGGGCCCACCAGCGCGGCATCCCCCGCACCGTGCGCCTTGCCGAAGGTGTGGCCGCCTGCGGTGAGCGCGACGGTCTCCTCAAGGTTCATCGCCATGCGCGCGAACGTGATCTTGATGTCGCGTGCCGAGGCGAGCGGATCGGGCACCCCGCCCGGCCCTTCAGGGTTCACGTAGATCAGCCCCATCTGGATCGCGGCCAGCGGCTGCTCGAGATCCATATCCTTGTCGGGCTGTATGCGGGTTTCGCCGGAATCGACCCAGTGCGGCTCCTGCCCCCAATAGATGTCGCGCTCGGGTTCATAGACGTCGGCACGGCCGCCGCCGAAGCCCAGCACCGGTCCGCCCATCGATTCAATCGCCACATTGCCGGCGAGGATGAAGAGATCCGCCCACGAGATATGCTCCCCGTACTTTGCCTTGATCGGCCAGAGCAGCCGCCGTGCCTTGTCGAGATTGCCGTTGTCGGGCCAGGAATTGAGCGGCGCGAAGCGCTGCTGCCCGCTGTTCGCGCCGCCGCGTCCGTCTGCCGTGCGATAGGTACCCGCTGCATGCCACGCCATGCGTGTGAACAAGGGCCCGTAGTGCCCATAGTCCGCCGGCCACCAGGGCTGACTGTCCGTCATCAGCGCGGTGAGATCGGCCTTCAGTGCGGCGTAGTCGAGCGCCTTGAAGGCTTCGGCATACTGGAAATCGGGCCCCATCGGATCGGGCGAAACGCCGCCCTGATGGAGGATGTCGACCGGGAGCGCCTCGGGCCACCAGTCCTTGTTCGTGCGGCCCAGCAAGGCGCGCGTGGCGCCCTTGTGGACCGGGCAACCGCCCGCTGCATCACCGGTCTGCATGTTCATTGGGAGAGACTCCATCGGGTTTTCGATGGAGCAAAGCTACGCTCAGGTACTTATCGAGAGAAGCGCGTAAAGTTCATGGCAGTGATCGCTTTTGACCATGACACCCCAGGAACTGATCGCTCAGGTCGGTCAGAAGGCTAAGCGCACACGCGCAACCACGCGCTCGCCCAAGGCAGAGGGAACTGCAAAGGGAGAACCCTTGATCCGCACGGCGGCGATGTCATTTCCCACGTAGTCCAGCCCGAATGTCAGCGGATAGCGGGTGTATTCCGCACCCAGCTTCCAATCGGCATAGTCTCCGCCGGGCCGCAGCCGCGCCGAACGCGGTTCATTGCCGCTGCCAGTGGTGTAGCCCGCACTTGCCAGCAGTGTGATCGGCAGGCCCGGCAGTCCCGCATCGCCGGCAAGCCGCAGATGCAGGTTGTCGCCGCCAATCGTGCTCTGGTGCGGGGCGTACCATGCCGTCACCGCAAGTCGCAGCAGGCCCAGCCCATAGCGCGCGCCGAGCACCAACTCGCCAAAGTCCATGCGCTGCGCCGCGCCGCCAAAGACGTGGCCGATCGCTTCAGTCCGCACGGTTATCGCGCCAAAGTTCCAATCCCGGCCAACCGCCACATCCGCGACGACGTCCGCCCCCGCGTGGCGCGCTGATCGGCGCTGCGCAGCCACGCGCAAAGATGCGTCGAGCGCACCAAGATCGAGCCGGGCATCCACCGAAGCCGAGGCTTTCCCTCCACTCCAGCTGATCCCGGCGCGCATGTCGTCACTGGCCGCTTCCGCACCGGCGTCAAGCGGCTCCGCCAGCGCAGCGCCAGCTGGCAGGAGCAGAGCCGCCCCCGCCAGCGCCAGCATGGCCGGTCGAGCCATCACGCCGTTCAGCTCGCGCGCGGGGTATCCCGCAGTTGTTCCGTCTCGGCGAGGATCAGCGCGCGGTCCTGCTCCACCATCGCCATCAGCGCAGCGTGGAGATCATCGCGATGCCGCGCCGCGATCCGCTCGGCAGCGTCTTCGCGCTGCGGGCACCAACCCGGCAGCGAGCCCTGCACGACGTCGGAGCGCGTCAACGTCTGCCGCGCTTCCTGCCCCGCGCCAAGCCGTGCGTGACGCTCCACCTTGAGCGAAACAGTCCACCGGCAGCGCAGCGTGTCCATCCGCCCGCCAGCACCGACACTGCCCACCTGCTGCATCACGACATGGCTCGTGCCCGCATAGTCGGCCGCGATCGGGCCGACGGGGTGATCGATCACAGCCTTGTATTCCATCGCCTGCGCCGGAGCGCCAAGCGCCAGAGTTGTCGCCGCCAGGGCGAGCGCACACATCCGCATTGTTCTGTCTCCTGCGTTGGCCCGATTATGTCCGGGTCCAAACGAGAGATAGGCACGCCGCGATGTGCAGAACACGACTGTTCGGTAATATTTTATTGCTGGGCGCCGCAAAGCGACGCCACGCACCTATCCGCCGAGGAGCGGCTCGAGGAAGCGGATCACCCGCGCGGCAAGATCGATGCGGTGGTCGGACCAGCTGTGATCCGTGGCGACATGGGCGGTCTCCACTTTGGTGCCGCCAGCCTTCCGTACCGCGGCGACCAGCACGTCGCCATGCGCGGCAAGCCCGTCATCCGATGTCAGCACCAGAAGAGGCATGGCCTTCAGGGCCTCGGCGCGGTTCACATAGTCCCATTCCGTTGCATGCGCGCCGAGTTCGGCCGAAAGCGCCTGCACCGAATTGTTGAGCGTCTCGGCGTTGTCGGCAACCAGCTTCGTCCGGTCCGCTTCCGGCATCTGGCCGACCATGCCGAAATCGCCGGCGGAAATCATGACGAGCCCGCGAAGGTCCGGCTCAGCGGCGCCTGTCAGAGCCGTTACCCACCCGCCCATCGAATGCCCGACCATGGCCATCCGTGTCGTATCGATACCAAAGCGAGCGGCGTTGGCAGGCACCCGCAGGAACGCCAGCACAGCGCGGGCATCCTCCGGATTCTGACCGAACCGATACGTACCGGGGCTGCCCCACGAACCACGATAGTTGAACGTGATGGCGTTCCAGCCCCGCCGCCGCAGCGCCTGTGCCAGATCGAGGTTCTTCTCGTTGCCGGGCAAGCCGTGGCAGATGATGACCGTCGGGTGCGGACCGGCGCCCGACGCGAGATAGGCGACGCCGTTGATTTGCACCCCGCCGCTCGGAATATGCAGCACCTCCATCCGAGCCGGGTGCGCGGCATCGGCGGGAGGATCGGTATAGATTTCGGGCGGAATGACGGGTGCGGCCAGCGCAATCGGCGCGGCTAGGGCCAGCGATGCAGCAGCCAGTTTCAGGATTGCCTGCATATGTCCGCCTGTTCCCTTGCGTAATTGCGCTTCTCAGTAGCCCATCAGGCTGAGCACTTCCTTGCGGCTGCGATTGTCTTCGAGAAACGTGCCCATCAGGCGGCTCGTCACCATGCCGACTCCCGGCGTGCGTACACCGCGCCCCGTCATGCAGCCGTGCTGCGCCTCGATCACCACTGCCACCCCGTGGGGCTTGAGATTGTCCCAGATGCAGGTCGCGACTTCGGCGGTCAGCCGCTCCTGAATCTGCAGCCGCCGCGCATAGGCATTGAGCACGCGCGCCAGCTTGGAAATGCCGACCACCTTGTGCCGCGGCAGGTAGGCAATGGCCGCCTTCCCGATGATCGGCGCCATGTGGTGTTCGCAGTGCGACTGGAACGGGATGTCCTTCAGCAGCACCAGTTCATTGTAGCCGCCCACTTCCTCGAACTGGCGGGCAAGGTGCGCGGCCGGGTCTTCGCCATAGCCCTGGCAGTATTCCTTCCACGCGCGCGCCACGCGGCGCGGCGTATCGAGCAGGCCTTCGCGATCGGGATCATCGCCCGACCAGCGGATCAGGGTGCGGATGGCGTCTTGCACATGGGCGGGAACCGGTACCTTGCCGTCCTCGCCAATATCGTCGTCATCGTGGCCGTGGTGGACGGTCATGCCTCATGCTGCTCCGTAAAGATCGCGCTGGTTGTGCCGGACGGCCTTACTTGCGCTGAATGACGATCTCGTCCGGATGCGCCACGTTGAGATCCGACCGCAGCAGTTCGCCGACCAGATCGGGATCGGCATGGCGCGGATCGAGCAGATTGACCCGATTACGCAGCCGATCACGCTCCGCCTGAAGCTGCTTCACTTCGGCCTGACGCTGTTCGAGCAGACGCGCGTTTTCGGTCCACGCCAGAACGCCGCTTGGCCCTGCCAGCGCAAATGCACCCAGAACCAGCAGCGCAATCAGCGACAGGGTCTGGGCCATGCTCTCGCGCGGAAGCTTGAGGGAGGTCTGGCGACGTTTCATCAAGAAGACAGAATCATACTTGTCTCGCCGTTTCAACCGGAAAAGCACATTCGAGGTATGACAAGGTGCCGAACAGGGTTGTTATTCGCATTTGACGCAAGGTTCTGTCAGCCCTCGTCTCGCCGCACACACTGGCCGCGGGGGATTTCCTGCTTTAGGACGCAGCGCTTCAACCATTCCGGACCAACCTACAGCATGACGACCGAAACCCCGCCATTTGCAGGAAAACTTGAGCCCGCCGCCGATCCGGAATGGGCGGGATGGTATCACTGGGCGGGCAACGATCCGTTCGAGGACGATGTCGGGCCGTTCTACGTGCGGCGTGACGAGCGGGGCGTGGTCACCGGCTTCCGTCCGCGCGCCAGGAACTGCAACGCGCATGGCAGCATTCACGGCGGCTGTCTGATGACCTTCGGTGATTTTTCGCTGTTCATGATCGCCAGCGCCACTGGCGAGGAAATGAGCGGCGTGACCGTGACCTTCAACGCGGAATTCGTCGGCCCGGCCCACGCCGGTCAACTGCTCGAAGCACGCGGAGAGGTGATCCGCGCCGGTCGCAGCCTCGTTTTCGCGCGCGGTCTCATTACCGCCGATGGCGAACCGTCGCTTGCCTTCTCCGGCACTTTCAAGCGCACGAAACCGCGCCAGGGGTAGGGCGCGTCAGGGGGAGAGCACGGCCCTCCCCCGCTGCCGCGTTCAACCGATGCGCTTGCCCGTCATCGGGAAGCTGCCGAACATGCCCGCCGTCACGGTGCCGGTCAGCGTATCGCCATCGATGGTGGCGTTGCAATCGAGCTTCATCGGCATCGGCACGGTGATGTTGCTCGACCACGCGATACTGTTGCCATCGACGGTGCCGCCCGTGATTTCCATGTTGCCCATAGGCCCCGAATTGCTGCCGCTGAAGCTGCTGCCATCAACCTCGACAGTAAGGATCGAGGTTTGATCGCCCATTGGCGAACGGGTCACGCACTCATACTTGCCGGCAACAGACATGGAATTCTCCCAAGTGATTATGGGCAGAAGGAACCACGCTGCCTACATCAATGTCAATAGAATAGATCCGGGAAGGTCTCATTCCCGAAGCACGGTTGACCTTGGCGGCACTTGCGCTGACAACCCGGGTGTGACGTCCCCTCACCCCGCCTCGATCATGCACGACGGCTTCCTGCTTTTCGGCTTCGCGCTGGCATTCGTGCTGCTGTTCCGCCGCCTCGGCCTCGGCGCCACGCTGGGTTATCTCGTGGCGGGCGCGGTGCTGGGGCCGTTTGTGCTGAACATGGTCGGCGATGCGCAGCAGAAGCTGGGATTTGCCGAGCTTGGCATCACCCTGCTGCTGTTCCTCGTCGGGCTGGAACTCGATCCCGCCAAGCTGTGGCGGATGAAGCGCGACATTCTCGGGCTCGGCCTTCTGCAGGTATCAATCTGCGGACTGGCGCTGGCCGGGGCGATCATGGTCACGACCAACTTTTCGCCCGCTGCCGCGCTGGCGCTGGGCTTGCCGCTGGCGCTCTCCTCCACCGCGCAGGTGCTGCCGATGCTGCAGTCCTCGGGCCGTCTCAAGACGCGGTTTGGCGAGCGAGCCTTTTCGATCCTGCTGTTTCAGGATCTCTCGATCATCCCGCTGATCACCATCATCGCCGCCTTGAGCCGCAATCCGGCTGACGCCGGCGGCCCGCCAGGTTGGCTTCTCGCGCTCGAAACTGTTGCCGCAATCGCCGGACTGGTTGCGGCCGGCCGCTTCCTCATCCGCCCGCTCTTCCGCCTGATCGGCAATCTGGGTGAGCGCGAGATGTTCGTCGTCGCCGCTCTGTTCACGGTGCTGGCGGCAGGTGCGGTGATGGAATTGCTCGGCCTTTCGACCGCGCTTGGCGCTTTCATCGCCGGGGTCATGCTGGCCGACAGCCCCTATCGCCACGAACTGGAAGCCGATGTCGAGCCGTTCCGCTCGATCCTGCTCGGCCTGTTCTTCCTCGCTGTCGGCATGATGCTCGATCTCGGCGCAATTGCCCGCGATCCGCTCTTCGTCGTCTCCATGGCGCTGATGCTGATCACGGTGAAGGCCGCCGTGATGTTCGGCATTGCGCGCCTGTTCGGCATGCCCTGGCGCGGCGCGCTCGCGCTCGGCCTGCTGCTCAGCCAGGGCGGCGAATTCGGTTTTGTCCTGTTCACACAGGCGAGCCACGCGCTGCTCATCGCGCCCGAGGCCGCCAGCCTGTTCGGCGCGGTCGTCACGCTTTCGATGGCGACCACCCCGTTCCTGATGATTGCGACCCGCCGCTTCCGCAGCGAACCGGTCGCCGCCTCAGGATCGCGCGAAGGACCGTCGAGCGATGGCGCCAGTGCGCTGATCGTCGGCTATGGCCGCTTCGGGCAGGCGGTGGGTCAGGTGCTTCAGGCGGGCGGCATCACCGTCACCCTGATCGACACCGATGTCGACATGATCGACGTCGCCGGCACATTCGGCGCCAAGGTCTATTTCGGCGATGGCACCCGGATCGACATGCTGCGGCAGGCCGGTGCAGCGGAGGCAGAGATGATCCTGTTCTGCATCGACGGCGATCAACTCGATGCGCCGATGCTCCACGCTGTCCACGAAGCCTTTCCCCGCGCCGCGATCTTCGTCCGTGCCTTCGATCGGCGCGCGGTGATGAAGCTGCGCGGGGCCCCCGCCACGCTGATCGTGCGCGAAACCCTTGAAAGCGCCATCGCCATGGCCCGCGCCGCGCTCGACAATGCAGGCCTCAGCAACGAGGCGATCACGCGCGCCGAAACCTCGTTCCGCGTGCGCGATAGCGAGCGCCTCGCCATTCAGGTCGAGACTGGCGATCCCCGCGCAGCACGCGATCGGCTCATCCACCGGCCCGATCCGCAGGAGGCCGAGGGCGAGCCGGGTTAAGTAGTTGCACTTGCTTGGACTTTCCGATGCAGGCGCATAGAATTTTCGATGCAGCCGCATGGGCTTTTCCATGCACACGCATTGAAAGACGTGCGCCCCATGACAATGCCCGCCGCCACGACCTTGCTGGCATGGAACCGCTTGCTGCGCGCCGCCGAACTCGCCGAACAGCACTGCAGCGCCACCTTGCAGTCACTCGGCTTGCCGCCGCCCGCATGGTACGATGTGCTGCTGACGCTCGAACGAAGCGGAGCGCAGCGCCCGCGCGATCTGCAGGGCGTCCTCGGGCTCGAGCAATATGCGCTATCGCGGCTGCTGGACCGGATGGTGAAGGCCGGACTGCTGGAGCGCACGCCCTGCACCGATGACGCCCGCGGCCATACCCTGAACCTGACGATCGAAGGCCTCGCCATGCGCGCAGCAATGTGGCCGGTCTTTGCCGCAGCGATCGAAGAAGCGTTGGGCGCGCGCGTCGCTGAAGAGGACCGGGTCACGCTGGCCCGCCTGCTCGCGCCGCTGGCCGAGCCGATCAGGCCTGAGCGGTGCGCGCCATCAGTTGCAAGACCTGCGCCTCGCTGACCACTTCGGCATACTTCGCCTGAAGATCGAACAGGTTCGCCTCGTGCGGCGCCTCATGGCGATCCCCGCAGGCATCGCGCACCACGAAGGGCAGGAAACCGTTCTGGCAGGCATCGAGCGCGGTCGCGCGTACGCAGCCGGAGGTGGAAACCCCCGCGATCACCAGCGTATCGACACCGAGCGAGGTCAGCGTGGCGGCCAGATGCGTGGCAAAGAAGGCCGAAGCATAGCGCTTGGTGATTACGAAATCGCCGTCCACCGGGCTGAGCTGCGCCGGAAATGCCCCCAGCGGCGACCCCTTCTCGAACACCTTGAGCGCAGGCACCTTGCGGAAGAACACCCCGCCGTCAGCGCCGCCCGGCTGGTACTCCACGTTGGTGAAGATCACCGGAGCACCGCATTCGCGCGCCGCCGCGACGAGCCGCGCGGCGCTGGCCACGGCATCCTCGACCCCGGCGTAAAGCGGAGAGCCGGGTTGCAGGTAGGCCTCGACCATGTCGATCACGATGACAGCGGGGCGCTCGCCGAAAGGTAGTGAGCCGTCGAAAGCCCCGGCGTAGTTGCCGGAAAGGTCCGCCTCGCCCCGCGCCATCAGATCACGCCGCCTGCCGCAAGCTGTTCCAGTTCCGCCTCGCTCATGCCCAGCAGCCCGCCGTAGATCTCATCATTGTGCTGCCCGACCGTCGACGGGGCCGGACGGCGCACACCGCTCGGCGTACCCGAAAGCTTGGGGAACGCCCCCTGCATCTTGAGCGCTCCGAAACGTTCGGTCTCCACCTCGATGATCGCGCCGCGCGCCTCGAAGTGGGGATCGGCCAGCATGTCAGGCGCACGGTAGACCCGGCCCGCCGGGATCGAAGCCTCGATCATCGCTGCATCGACTTCCTCGATGGTCCTGGTCTTCGTCCAGTCGTTGATGAGGTTGTCGATCTCGGTCTGGTTCGCGCCGCGCGCCAGATGCGTCGCAAAGCGCGGATCATCGCCCAGTTCGGGCTGGCCCATCACGGCGGCAAGGCGCTTCCACAGCGAGTCCTTGTTGGCCCCGATCATGAACTCGCCGTCCTTGCACGAATAGACGTTAGACGGTGCGATGCCCTTGAGGATCGAGCCGGAGCGCTCGCGGATCAGGCCCATGCGGTCGTATTCCGGCACGAGGCCTTCCATGACCTGCAGCACGCTTTCATAGAGCGCGGCGTCGATCACCTGCCCCTTGCCGGTCTTTTCGCGCACATGCAGCGCGGCCAGCACGCCCATGCAGCCATAAGTTGCGGTCAGCGTATCGCCGATCGAAACACCCATGCGGCTCGGCGGCCGATCCGGCTCACCCACGATGTAGCGCCAACCGCCCATCGCCTCGCCGATGCCGCCAAAGCCGGCGCGGTCCGAATAGGGGCCGTCCTGTCCATAGCCCGACATGCGCGCGATGATGAGGCTGGGCTGCTCTGCCAGCAGCACGTCAGGGCCAAGGCCCCACTTTTCGAGCGTGCCGGGCTTGAAGTTCTCGATCAGCACATCGGCTTCCCGGATCAGCCGCCGCACCAGCGCCTGACCTTCGGGAATGCGCAAATTGGCCGAGACCGAGCGCTTGTTGCGCGCGATAACTTCCCACTGCACCTTCTCGTCGCCCTGGCCCCAGTCACGCATCGGGTCGCCGCCGCCCTTGCCGTTCACATGCGGCGGCTCGACCTTGATGACGTCGGCGCCCATGTCGCCGAGCAATTGGCCGCAGAACGGGCCTGCCAGCAGCTGGCCCAGTTCGACGACGCGGATATCGCTCAAAGCACCTGCAGTCATGTGCACTTACTCCGCCGCTTCGAGATGCGGCCAGACAGGCTGGATCGGGGCAACAAGGCCCGTCTCGGCCTCGCACGCGGAACGCAGTGCCTCGATCCCCGGCCCATAGTTGAACAGCGGCAGCTCACCACGACTGGCCGACAGCTCCGCCCGCAGCGCCTCGGTCGCGGCCATGTCGACCACGCCTGCCGCATCGGCGACGACGCCATAAGCCTTCGCGCCTTCCGGCGTGACGAGGCCCTGCACGATTTCCTTGCCGACAAGCGCCGGGTCGCGTGCGAGCGGGTCGCCCCAACCGCCGCCGCCCCAGGTGATGAAGTGCAGCTGGTCGCCCGCCTCGACTTCGACGTCCTCGACCTTGTTGCCGACGATCACGCTCGTGCCGTCGGCGCGTTCGAGCACTTTGCGCGCGCGCATGCCCGGCTCGCCGCCGTTCACGCCCCACGGCGGCACGAACCAGCGGTCGTCGTGGATCGAGATCGTGCCTGCGCTGAGGAAGCGGTAGGTCATGTGAATGCCGTTGCCGCCGCGGTGGAGCCCTGCGCCGCCGCTGTCAGCTGCGCATTCATAGCGCTCGATGCGCATCGGGAAGTAGCGCTCGAGGAACTCGTTCGGCACGTTGGTGAAGCCCGGCCACAGCGAGTGCCCGTCCGGCCCGTCGCCCATCGGACGTCCGGGAATGCCGCCGAAGCCGATCTGGAACAGCTGGAACCATTCCCCGCCCTTGCCGGGGCGTGCATCGTTGCCCGAGTAGAACAGGTGCGGCGAGGAGGAGAAGCCCGCGGCGTTGAGGAACTCCGGGGTCTTCTGGCCCAGCAGTCCGCCGAGGATGTCGAAGATCCGCCCCAGCGCATGGGTGCGGCCCGAGAGGGCTGCCGGGAACTTCGGCTTGAGCAGCGATCCTTCGGGAATCCGCACGTCGATCAGATCGTAGAACCCGTCGTTGAACAGGATCTGCGGGTCGAAGACCATGATCATGTAGATGCCGAAGAACATCTTGAACATGTTCTCGTTGAGGAAGAAATTGATCGAGGCCTGGCTCTGCGGATCGGTGCCCGCAAAGTCGAGGATCACCCGTCCGTCCTCGCGCCACATCGTGCATTTGATCTTGTACGGGCCATAGCCCATGCCATCGTCGCAGATGTAGTCCTCGAAGCTTACCGGCTCCTCGGCAATCGCCATGCCGATCAGCGCCTGCATTGCGCGGTGATTGCGCGCGAGAAGATCCTGCGTCGCCGAGACGTAGACGTCATCGCCGAAGCGCTCGGCCATTTCGATCACCCGGCGCGAGGCGACGCGGCAGGCCGCGATCAGCGCGTTGAGATCCGCCTGGCACCAGTCGGGCTTGCGCGTCTGGTGCATGACGAGCTTCATCAGGTCGTCGTTGTACTCGCCCTTCTTCCAGATCTTGACCGGCGGAATGCGCACGCCTTCCTCGAAGATCGAGCGGGCGTTGATCGGCATCGAGCCGACGACCTTGCCGCCGATATCGCTCTGGTGGCCGAACATCGAGGTATAGGCGATCAGGCGACCATCCTTGAACACCGGCAGCAGCACGAGCCAGTCGTTCGAGTGGCTGATCGCGCCGCCGACCGAATAGGGGTCGGACAGGAAGATCATGTCGCCGTCTTCAAGCGTGCCCTCGTAGTTGTCGAGGAAGCCGCCAATGAAGCTGCCGAACTGGCCGACGATCATCTTGCCGGTGTGGTCGGCGATCAGCGGGAACGCGTCGCCCTGCTCACGGATGCCGGGCGACATCGCGGTGCGCACGAGCGTTGCGTCCATCTCGATGCGCGCGTTGCGCAGCGCGTTCTCGATGATGTCGAGCGTCACCGGGTCGATGGCGACGCGGTTGAACGGGACGGGGTTCGTCTGGACTATGGTTGCAGGCATTTTGGTCGCTCCCCCGGATTAAGCCACTTGGCCCAGATTGATCAGGATGTTGCCGACATGGTCGACCGTGCCGACGCAGCCGCTTTCGATGAGCGTGGTGGAGTCCATCTCGCAGACAATGGCCGGACCCGGGATCTTGTCCCCGGCGCGCAGCTTGGCGCGGTCATAGATCACCGCCGCCTGCTCACGCCCGTCCATCCAAAGCGTGTGGTCGCGCATCTTCGCCGCCGCCGGGTTGCCGTCACCCTTGGGGAGTTCGGCCGCCGGCAGATCGAGCGCGCGACCAAGCGCCACTGCGCGCAGGTTCACGATCTCGTGCGGGGTATCCATGTTGAAGGTGAACAGACGTTTGTGCTCGGCATCGAAACGCGCGAGGATGCCGGCGATGCCGTCGGTCTCCAGCACTTCGGGCGTGATCGTCAGCGGCACTTCGAAGGCCTGGCCCGCATAGCGCACGTCGACTTCGAACTCGGTGGTGATCTCGTCTGCCGGCACGCCGTCCGAAAGCAGCTCGCCGCGCGTCTGGGCCGCCATCTCGGCAAGGATCGCGATCAGTTCGCTAGCCTCGGTCTGCGTCGCAAGGCGCGAGAAGCTGCGCGCTGTTTCCGTGCGCATCCGCGTCGTCGCATCGCCCAGCGCGCAGAGCACGCCCGGCGAGACCGGCGAAACGGCAGGCCACGCTCCAAGCAGGCGGGCGATGGCGTTGACGTGGAGCGGACCTGCCCCACCGAAGCCCATCAGCGCGAAGTGGCGCGGATCGTAACCCTGCTGCACCGAGATCATGCGCAGCGCGCCGAACATGTTCTCGTTGACGATATCGATGATCCCGCGCGCCGCCGCCATGAGGTCGATGCCCAGCGCATCGGCGATGGTCTGCACCGCCTTGGTCGAGGCCTCGCGGTCAAGCCGGAAGGTGCCGCCGAGGAGATTTTCGGGAAGATAGCCCAGCACGACGTTGGCATCGGTCACGGTCGGCAGTTCGCCGCCCTTGCCGTAAGCCGCCGGCCCGGGCACCGCGCCCGCCGACTGCGGGCCGACACGCAGCGCCTTGGTGAGTTCCGGCACATAGGCGATCGAACCACCGCCAGCGCCGACGGTCTTCACGTCGAGCGCCGAGGCGCGGACCGACAGGTGGCCCACTTCGGTCGTGCGCTGGCGGCGCGGCTCGAGGTTTTCGATCAGCGCAACGTCGGTCGAGGTGCCGCCGACGTCGAGCGTAAGGATATTGCGGATGCCGGCATTGCGGCCGACCCAGATCGCGCCGGTCACACCGCCTGCGGGGCCGGACATGAGAATGTTGACCGGCTGCTCCTCGGCTTTCTGCGCCGACATGAGGCCGCCATCCGAGCGCAGCAGCGAGAGCTTGCCCGTCATTCCCTCGCCCGCCAGACGGTCGCGGAGGTTGGAGACGTAGCGGCTCACCACCGGGCGCACCGCAGCGTTGGCAACGGTCGTCAGCGTACGCTCGTATTCCTGCATTTCCGGCAGGACCTGATGGCTGAGCGACACCGGCACGCCGGGCATGATCTCGGCAGCGATTTCACCGACGCGGGCTTCATGCGCGCCGTTCACATAGGCGTTGATCAGGCTGACCGTCACCGCCTCGACGCCCTGCGCCTTGAGCAGGCCGAGCTGCGCGCGGATATCGGCCTCGTCCAGCGGGCGCACTTCGTGGCCCTCGGCATCGATGCGGCCCTTGACCGTCACGGTGTCTTCGAGCGCCGCCAACGGGGTCGGCTTGGGCCAGATGATCCAGCCTGCAAGGCCGCCGGGCACGAAGCTGCGCGCGATCTGGAGGATGTGGCGATAGCCCTCGGTCGTCACGAGGCCGACCCGCGAACCCTTGCCTTCGAGCACGGCGTTGGTCGCCACGGTCGTGCCGTGGAGGAAGTAGTCGATATCGCCGGTCTTGATCCCCGCCTTCCCGCAGATCGCAGTCACGCCGTTGAGGATGCCCTCGGAGCTATCATGCGGTGTCGACGGCGTCTTGTGCCGCCAGAATGCGCCGCTCGACGTATCGAACAGCAGCAGATCGGTAAATGTGCCGCCAACGTCGACACCCAGACGGTAACCCATGCCCTATCCCTCTTGAAGCTGTTTCGGAAATGCCGGCGCTTTGGCAACCATTGCCGGCAACGTGCGGCCCATCACCTCGGCCAACCAGTGGTTGGAGGCGATGAGCGCGGAAAGATCGAGCCCGGTGCGCACACCGGCGCGCTCGAGCATATAGACGACATCCTCGGTCGAGACATTGCCCGCCGCGCCGGGCGCGAAGGGGCAGCCGCCGAGCCCGCCGATGGAAGCATCGACGGTGCGCGCCCCGGCTTCCACCGCCGCCCAGACATTGGCAAGCCCGGTGCCGCGCGTGTTGTGGAAGTGAACGCGGATCGGGATCGGCGCGACAAGTTCACGCACCGCTGTCACCAGACGGCTGACATGCGCCGGATTGGCAACGCCGATGGTGTCCGCCAGCGCGATTTCCACCGGCGCGGCAGCGGCGAGCTTCTCGGCCATTGCCAGCACGCGGGCCTCGGGCACTTCACCTTCGAACGGGCAGCCGAAGGCGGCGGCGATCGTCACCTGCCCCAGCTTGCCGCCCGCGCGCGCCGCATTGATGATCCCCATCGCCGCGTCGATCGAGCCGTCAGAGGTCTGGCCCTGGTTGGCCATCGCAAAGGTATCAGTGCTGACCGAGACCGCTCCGAGCTGGTCGATCCGCCCCGTCGCCAGCGCGCGGTCCGCGCCGCGCGCGTTCATCACGAGGCCGATGTAGGTGACGTCTGCCCTTTCGGGCAGGCCCGCGCAAACCGCTTCCGCGTCGGCCATCTGTGGTACCGCACGGGGATTGACGAAGCTCGCCACCTCGATGCGCCGCACCCCGGCTGCGAGCGATCGCTCGATGAGCGCGAGCTTGTCCTCGGTGCTCACCATGGCTTTCTCGTTCTGAAGCCCGTCACGCGGGCTCACTTCGACCATTTCGATTGAATTTGTATACATTTACTCGGCCGCTTCCTGAGTCATTCCGGCATCGATCCGGGCGCGGTGCGCATCTGCATATGCGTGGTAGGCACGCAGGATATGGCTGGTCATGATCGCCTCGGCCCAGGCCCCGTCGCGGCGCGCGAACGCCGCCGTCAGTTCCTCATGCTCCGCATGCGAGCGTCGCAATTCTTCCCGCGTGTAGTGCCGCGCGGTGCGCAGCACGACCGGCTGCTCGATCAGAGTGCCCAAAAGGGCAGCGAGGCGGCGCGACCCCGCAACTTCGAGGATAATCGCATGGAACTCGCGATTGCCCTCGAGGAAGCCGGCAACGTCCGGCGAAGGTTGCTGGATCGCCGTCGCCAGTGCCCGATTCGCGTTACGGATTCGGGCGAGTGCAGCATCCGACATCCGCTCCGCCGCCCGGCGTGCCGCACGGCCCTCCAGCATGGCACGAAGTTCAAACGCATCAGCCACATCGTTGATCGACCAGTCGGCCACGAACGTACGCTGCGTATCGGTACGCCCGACGAGCATGTCGGCCTCTAGCCGGCGCAGCGCTTCACGCACCGGAGTCCGCGAAACGCCGCACATTTCGGCCAAAGCTTCCTCGCCCAGCTGCGCGCCGGCGGGGAGCTCTCCCGAAAGAATCATGTTCCGGATCGCGCTGTAGGCACGATCAGAGGCGCGCGACATCAAAGCTCCCTGAATTTTAAGCAACCAATCGGCTTGACCGATGGCATTTGTATACAATATCCATGTCGGCTATCAAGCCGTGAATGCCATGGGGGCACGATCACAACCGCGGCAGCCGAAACGGCACAAACAAAACAGGGAGTACCACCGATGCGCATCTCGCAGTGGCTGAGCACCGCCAGCCTTATCTCGGCTTCCGTCGCCGGCATGGCCTTCGCAGCCGCCCCGGCCCTCGCCCAGAGCGAGCCTCAGGCCCAGGCTGCCGCCCCCGCCGAGGAAGGCGCCATCATCGTCACCGCACGCCGCCAGAACGAGCGTCTGCAGGACGTTCCGGCTTCGGTCTCGGTGATCACCGCGACGACTCTCGCCAACACCGGCTCGACCCGCGCGGCGGACTTCACCAACCTCACCCCCGGCGTCACCATCGTGACCGGCACCGCCGAGGCGGGTGACACCCAGATCAACATTCGCGGCATCAACGGCGCGCGCGATGCGGAAAGCTCGGTCGCCCTCGTCGTCGACGGCATCCTCAAGACCAACACCGCACAGCTCAACCAGCGCCAGGGCACGCTGAGCCAGGTCGAACTGCTCAAGGGTCCGCAGGGCGCCATCTACGGCCGCAACGCGGCAGCCGGCGCCATCGTGCTCCAGACGATCAAGCCGACCGACACGCTAACTGGCGCGGTGCGCGCATCCTATGCCGAGCAGAACACCTTCGACGGCGCAGCGCACATCGCCGGTCCGCTGGGCGACAACGCCGGCTTCGTCCTCGCCGGCACCTATTACAAGACCGACGGCTTCTGGAAGAACGAGCGCGACGGCAGCAAGACCATCGCCGACAAGGAAGACTGGTCGATCGACGGCCGCCTGATGATCGGCAAGGGTACCGACACCCAGATCGACATCAAGGCCCGCTACGCCCAGTTCCGCGGCGCATCGCTGCCGTTCAACGCCGCGTTCCACCTGCCCAACTTTGCAGCCGTGAACCCGGCGTTCTACGAGAACGTCAACAAGCACGAGTTCCGCTTCTACCCGAACATCCGCGCCACCAACGATCAGAACAGCTTCGACTTCTCCGCCAAGCTCGACAAGCAGCTGAAGGACGGGCTGAAGCTCGTCGGCTGGGCGCTCTATTCGAACGTCGATCAGGATCTCGTCGCGGACGGCACGTCGGCTGACTTCGCCCGCTACATCAACGCGGTGAACCCGGCTGCGCAGGCAGCGGTCAACGCGTGCTTCGCAAGCACCGCCGCCAACACCGGCTTCCCGGTCAACCAGCCCGGTTTCATCGGCGCGATCCCGGTTCCCTTCATCTTCGCCCCCGCCAACGGCTCGACCTTCGGCCCCTACAGCCCGACGACCTGCGACGGCACGCAGTATCAGATGCGCAAGCAGAAGGACGTTTCGACCGAATGGCGCCTGATCGGCGAGCCCGGCGGCGCGCTCACCTGGCAGGTCGGTTTCTACTACCTGCACATCGACCGTTCGACCGGCGTCAGCCTCGGTGCGGATACCGGCAAGGGCGTGATCAAGCAGCTTTACAACGCACCCGACAGCGCGAACCCGACTTCGCTGCTGCTGGCTGACAAGTTCAAGACCAACGTCTACGCCGCGTTCGGCAGCCTTGAATACAAGCCGAGCGAGAAGTTCGAAGCAGGCCTTGCGCTGCGCTACGACATCGAGCGTCGCCAGTCGTCGAGCCTCGTGCCGACCGCGACCGATCCGTTCACCGGCGGGCCGATCAACCCCGGCCAGGCCTTCGGTCCGATCACCGACAAGGCTGCGACCTTCAAGCAGTTCGAACCCAAGGTGACGCTGAGCTACAAGCCGACCCCGGAACTGAACCTCTATGCCAACTGGGGCATCGGCTTCAAATCGGGCGGTTTCAACAACCAGGGCTCGGCTGCGGTCGTCAACGCCAACTTCAAGCAGTTCATCAACGCCAACGTGAACATCAACGACCAGTACGGCAAGGAATGGTCGAGCGCGTGGGAAGCGGGCCTCAAGGGCAACCTGCTTGATGGCAAGCTGACCTTCGACCTCGCGGGTTACTACACCCAGGTCCACGGGATGCAGTTCTTCGAGTTCTTCGTCGGCAGCTTCGGCCTGCTGCGCGTCGTCTCGAACATCGACAAGGTCGACCTCAAGGGCGTCGAGCTCAACGTGGCGGTCAAGCCCGTGCGCGGCGTAAAGCTGTTCGGCTCGGTCAACTACACCGACAGCGAGATCAAGAAGAACTCGGCCCGTCCGAACACGATCGGCAACAAGTCGCCCTATACCGCCGATTACACGATCAACCTGGGCGGAGAGATCGAGCAGCCGATCAGCGGCGACATCCGCATGCTCCTGCGTGCTGATTACCGCGTGACCGGCCCGACCTGGTTCTCGACCGTGCAGAACCAGACCGCGCCGACGCTGTTCTCCGGCCTGCTCCCGATCTCGGCGCTGCAGCTCCCGAGCTTCGTGGGCGACGCCAAGTACGACGTGGCCCGCCGCGACACCTTCGGCGTGCTCAACCTGCGCGCCGCGATCCAGACCGATCGCTACAGCCTCGCGGTCTTCGCCAACAACGTGACCGACAAGAAGTACCTCGCCGAAGTGATCCCCGCGATCGAGTTCGGCGGTTCGTTCATCTCGCCCGGTGCGCGCCGCATGATCGGCGTGGAGCTCGGCGCGAAGTTCTGATCCCGAGCACTCCAACGCTCAAGGAAGGGGGCCATGTCGCGATGCGGCATGGCCCTTTTTCGTGTCAGCGGGGTCCGAAACCGGGCCAGATGAAGCGCTGGTAGACGCGGCCGTTCATGTCGACATCATCGCGGTAGGTGACGCCGAACTTGAGCGCGACACTGCGCGAGGCAATGTTGTCGGCGTGGATCACGGACATGATTGCCGGATGGTTCAGGTACTGCCGCGCATAGCCGGAAACCGCGCGAGCCGCTTCCGAGGCATAGCCCTGCCCCCAGTTGGCACGCGCAAACGTATAGCCGAGCTCCGGCATGAAATCGTACTCGGTGCCCCCCGGCACATGGGTTCTGAAAAACCACATCCGGCGCAACTGGCCTGCCCTCGCCGTCCGTTCGACCACGCCGTCGCTCAGCCCCGAGCGCCCAAGGCGGAGGCCATCTTCCTTGCGGGTCACGATCAGCGGGCCGAGCCCGTAATGCACATAGCCATGGAGCACATCGGCGAACCACCGCTCGGTTTCCGCCGGCGTGCGTGGCGCGCCTGAACCGATGCAGCGGGCGACTTCCGGGTCGCCATGCACCGCAATCAGGAAATCGAGATCGCTCTCGTCCATTCGGCGCAGCAACAGCCGCTCGCTTTCGATATAATCGGTTCCGGGGGGCAGGGTCATGTTGCCGTCCTTCCTATCGCCACCTGAGTGGTCCGCAAGGCCCGCCAGCACCGCCTCTAATCATCCGAGGGGCGCTTCGATCCTGCGCCGCACCAAAGCCGGGCTTCCCCTTTCACCGTTTGTAACGCTGTCCTCGTCGTGCACTTGACAGGGAGCCCCGGCACGGCGACGGCCCCCGGGGGATCTTCCAGCAAGAAAGTCCGAGCACCGTGTCCTCTCGCTTCCACCATGCCGCCATGATCCCGCTGCTCGCCGGCGCTGCCATGCCGATGCTTGCCCATGCCGAGGAGGCCGCGCCTGACCAGATCGTGGTGACCGGACGAGGGCTCGAAGCCGCCCCGGCGGCTGTCGCCTATGACGTGCAGGACATCGATCAGGACCGCATGAGCGTCGCGGCCTCCGGCCGCCTCGAGGATGCCCTCTCCGCTGCCGCAGGCTTCCAGCAGTTCCGCCGCTCGGACAGCCGCGCCTCCAACCCGTCGGCGCAGGGGATCACCCTGCGCGCGCTCGGCGGCAATGCCACGAGCCGCACCCTGATGCTGCTGGATGGCGTGCCCGTCGCCGATCCGTTCTTCGGCTATGTACCGCTTTCCGCGCTCGCCCCCGAACGGCTCGCAATGGCGCGAGTCACGCGCGGCGGCGGCTCCGGCGCGTTCGGAGCAGGCGCGGTTGCTGGCACGATCGACCTCACCAGCGCCGGGCCCGATCAGCTCGGCCTGTTTGGCGGACGCGCGCTTGTCGACGACCGCGGCGAGACGGAGCTTTCCGCTACGCTCGCGCCGAAGCTGGGCGAAGGCTACCTCGTTGCTGCGGGCCGGTGGGACCGTGGCCGCGGCTTCTGGACCACGCCGGTAGACCAGCGCGTCCCCGCGAGCGTGCGCGCCCGCTATGAAAGCTGGTCGACCAGCCTTCGCGCTGTCGCTCCGCTCACCAGCGATATCGAACTGCAGGCCCGCGTGGCCGCGTTCAACGATGCCCGCACCCTGCGCTTTGCCGGGGCCGATACTGCCGCAAGCGGGCAGGACGCCAGCCTGCGCCTGGTTGGACGCGGCGCGTGGAAGTTCGATGCGCTCGCCTATGTGCAGAGCCGTGATTTCAATAACGTGGTGATCAGCGCGCGCACGTTCCTGCCGACCCTCAACCAGCGCGCCACGCCCTCGACCGGCATCGGCGGCAAGTTCGAGTTGCGCCCGCCCGTAGGCAAGGACCACGTTCTGCGGCTCGGTGTCGACTGGCGCTATGCGGAGGGGCATACCGAGGAAGACGTCTACACCTCCGGCAAGGTCACCGGCCAGCGCCGCGCAGGTGGCACCAACCGCGATCTCGGCCTGTTCATCGAGGATGACTGGACAGGAGGACCGGTGATCCTTACCGCCGGGGCCCGGGCGGATCGCTGGTCAATGCGTGATGGCGTGCTGGACCAGATTTTGAGCGGCAAGGCGACCAAGACGCTCTATCCGGACCGAGCCGGGTGGAGCGGTAGCTTCCGTGGCGGCGTGGTGGTGAAGCTTGCCCGCAACCTTGCCCTGCGCGGTTCGGCCTATACCGGCCTGCGGCAGCCGACGCTCAATGAACTCTACCGCTCGTTCAACATCGCCGGGATCACGACAAAGGCTAACGCAGCTCTCCGGAACGAGACGCTTCGCGGGTTCGAAGGTGGAGTTGACTGGAAGCCTATCCGCGGCCTCTCGATCTCCGCCACGGCGTTTGACAACCGCATACGCAATGCCATCGCGAACGTGACGCTGGTCAAGGACAGCGTGCGTGAGCGGCAGAATATCGGCGCGGTACATGCGCGCGGTCTCGAACTCAGCGCAGAATACAAAGTCGATGCATTCTCGCTCAGTGGTTCGTTTGCGTATACCGATGCCAAGGTCGAAGCTCCCGGGACAGACATCGACCGCTTGCGCCCTGCGCAGACCCCGCGCTACGCTGCTTCCGCGACCGCTGCATGGAGACCATCGCCGCGCACCACCCTCGCACTCACCGTGCGCCACACCGGCGCGCAGTATGAGGACGATCTCCAGACCGCCATCCTACCACCGGCCACCACGCTCGACACATATGCCGAAGTGCCCATCGCCGGACCGTTCAGCCTTGTGCTGCGCGGCGAGAACCTGTTCGACGAGGCGGTGGTCACGCGCAATTCCGGCGGCTCCATCGACCTCGGCACGCCGCGCACGGTCTGGGCCGGGGTGAAGGTCGGCTTCCGTTAGGCCCGCAGCGCCGCCGGCACGTCTGGATAACGCGTCGCCAGATCTCCGAGCGCCGCTTCCAGCGGGCCAAGCCAGGGCGCGAAGGCCTTCCAGTGCTCGACCGCGTCGGTGTAGATCGGCTGCCTCACCTGTTCCGAACTCGCCGTGCGCACAGCGCGGGTGTTGCGGTGGAATTCCAGGCAACTCTCCTCGAATGGGAGGCCAAGGTAGTCCAGCAGCGCCCGCGTCTCGCCTTCCTGATCGGCCACCATACGCTCGTAGATCACGCGGTGCACGGCGCCCGGCGCTGCCGCATCATAATGCGCCATCAACCGCACATAGTCGCGGTAATAGCGTCCGATTTCACCCAGATCGTAGGTGAACGCCTGCCCCCGCGCGAAATGCTGCTTCCAGCCCGAGAAGCAGCACGACATCGGGTGGCGCCGCGCATCAACGATCTTCGCGTTCGGCAGGATCAGCCGGATCAGGCCAACATGCTGCCAGTTGTTGGGCATCTTGTCGGTGAAGCGTGGCCGATCCGTCTTGCGGTGGACCCGCGTGCGCTCGATGTATTCCTCGCCCAGACGCCGACGGTCCGCCGCTGTCAGCGAACGCACCATCGCAGCGAAATCTTCAAACTCGCCCTCGTCCACCCGTGATTGCAGGCGCGCGGCGATGGTCATCATCTCCGCCAGTTCCATGGTGCCTTCGATGGCACTGTGGCTGGAGAGGATCTGCTCGACGAGCGTGGAGCCGGAACGCGGCAGGCCGACGATGAAGATCGGATCCTCCGCGAGTGCGCCGCCCTCCCCCATCGCCGCGATGAACGGCGCGGTGAAAGTCGATGCAGCAGCATCTATATCGGCGGTGAACTCGTCCGCATCATAACGGATAAGCGTGCGCCGCAGCCGGTTGCCCTTGTCGTAGTGCCCGAACGCTAGCGCTGCGTCGCCCGCGTCTTCATAGGCCTTGCCCAGCGAAAAATGGAGGTGAAACACATCCTCCTCGCGCCCCGGCAGACCGGCAAGCTCTTCAAGCGCGGCCTCCATCCGGGCGATGTCCTCACCCGCGAGCTTGACCGTCTTGAGGTTGGCAAGGCTCCACCACGCCTCGCCCAGGCTGGGCTGGTGCGTCACGGCAGCGCGGTAAGCGGCAATCGCCTTGCCCTGTTCGCCCAGCGTCTTCAGCACGTGGCCGAGGTTCTGCCACAGCAGTGGTTGCTCCGCCTGCGTTTCGAGCAGGTGTTCATATATGCCCCGAGCGCGCTCCTGCTCGCCGAGCCGGACCAATACCGAGGCGAGGATCAACTCGGACCCCGCCGTCTTGACCGGACTTTGCGCCAGCATCTCGGCATGGAGCAGCGCATCGGGCAAGCGATTGAGCTGCATGAGCAGCCGCACGAGGAAATCGCGCGCAAGGTCGAAACCGGGTGCCAGCACCACCGCGCGTTCAACAAGGCGCAGCGCCTCCGCCATATCGCCGCGCCGCCAGTGGACTTCGCCCAGCATGCGCGTGCCGACTGGATCGTCGGGCAAGCGCGCGGCACGGCTGCGGAGCATCGCCTCGGCTTCGTCCAGCTTGCCCTCGTGCATCGCAGCCGCTGCCTTGAGCAGCTCGGGATCGCGCGAAGCGGCATGGACCGCGCAAAGGTCCGCACGCCAGGCATCTTCATCGCGGCCCGCCTTGCGCAGCTCTGCGGCCAGCAGGAACCAACCGCTCGCGACTGCGGGCTGCGCCTGTGTCAACGCTTCGAGAGCTTCAATCGCAGCCTGACTTTGCCCAGCCTCGCTGGCAGCCTGCGCAAGCTCCCACAGCACCATCGGTGGCCGCTGCGGACCGCCGCCAATGTCACCGAGCCGCGCCAGTGCCGCAGCCGGCTCGCCAAGCCGGCGCAGCGCCTGACCCGCGACGAACAGCGCAGGCGGCAGGCCGGGATTGCGGGCAAGGATCGCCTCGGCAACGGCAAGCGCGCCCTCGGGATCTGCGTCCAGCGCGGCCGCCGCCTTGTCCAGCGCCGCACGGGCATCCCCCCCGGCAATAGGGCCGGGCCGTGAAGGCGCTTGGCTGATGCTGTCCATCCTGTGTCCCGGTGCTGCTGTGCGCACATCATGTGCATCATTTGTCACAGGCGCAACGAGCGAAGTGGGCCGCGTGCTGCAGCTGCGAGAATGCTGTTGACTCCGCCCGCCATTGTAGCAACCTTGCAACATTGTACGAGGTCCATCAGGGCCGCGAACGGGGGAAGACCACAGACAGAATTCGGCTGGGCGCAAGCCCGGTCTGGCCACAGGCCGATAATCGGTCGTGGCCGAAGGACCACCGTGCAAACTGCGAAGACGCAGGCACTTGGGTCCGGATAGGGTGCGCTGCCCATCCAGCGCTAGGTGCGGCCAAAGGTCGCTTCGCAGGAACGAACACGAGGAGCATTTCACCGACCCAGCGTTTCGTCAAAGCGCTTCGACACAGGGAGCAGTACATCATGACAAGGAAAACCGGTCGCCGGTCGCACATGCTGAGGGCACTGTGTTTGACCACTATTCTCGCCGGCGTGGCAGCGCCGCATGCCGCTTTTGCACAGGATGCTCTCGCCCCCCAGGCCACGCCCGCAGATGGCACGACCACCGGTTCGACCGGCGGCTTTGAAGAAATCATCGTCACCGCAACGCGCAAGGCGGAAAATGTCCAGAAGGTGCCGATTGCGATCCAGGCCCTCTCGTCCGATTTCCTCGCGCAGCGCCAGGTCAAGGGACTGCAGGATTACGCCGCGCTGCTTCCCTCGGTCTCTTTCGCGGGCATCGGTCCCGGCCGCAGCGAAGTCTATTTTCGCGGCATCGTACCTGCCGGCGGCAACTACGCCTCGGTCGGCTACTACCTTGATGAAATCCCGATCACCGGCTCGGAAGTGCCGGATATCCAGGTCTACGACATGGAACGCCTCGAGGCGCTGTCCGGCCCGCAGGGTACCCTGTTCGGTGCAGGCTCGCTTGCGGGCGTGCTGCGCTTCATCACCAATAAGCCCAAGATCGGCAAGTTCGACATGGGCGTCGAAACCGAAGTCAACAAGTTCGGCAAGGGCGGCTGGGGCAGCACCGTCAAGGGTTTCGTCAACATCCCGGTCAGCGATACCTTCGCCGTGCGCGGGATGGCTTACTACCGCAAGGAAGGCGGCTACATCGACAACACGCCGAACAACGGCATGTTCAACGATGGCAGGCCATCGGTGCTCAGCCTCGGCGACAACAATCCGCTGACTTCGTACACGCTCGACAACTCCAAGATCGCCAAGGACAACTACAACCCGGTCTACGAATATGGTGGCCGCCTCTCCGCCCTGTGGGACATCGCCGACGGCTGGGAAATCACGCCTTCGGTCACAGCGCAGCGCCAGATTTCCTATGGCTACTTCGGGTTCGATCCGAAGCTGGGCGACCTGCAGGTGCATGACTATGACCTGACCCGCAATGACGACCGTTGGGCCCAGGCAGCGCTGACGATCCACGGCCATATCGGCGATTTCGATCTCGTCTCGGCGACCGGCTACTACTACCGCGATCGCAAGATCAACAACGACTACACCTACTATACCGTCGCCTACGACAGCTTCGGTGCGGGCTATGAAAGCTACCTCCAGTTCTTCGACAAGTCGGGCTGCACCGGCTCAGGCGCCACGCTCAAGTGCACCAAGCTGCTCAACCCGACGCAGTACTACCACGCCGACAACAGCCAGAAGAAGTTCACCCAGGAACTGCGGCTGACGACGCCCAAGTCGTGGCCCTTCGACGTGACGGTGGGCGGTTTCTACCAGCGCCAGAAGAACGCCACCAACAACTACTACGCGATCCGGGGGCTCGATCAGATCGTCGGCTATACTGCGGCTGGCGGCGGTGACACCAACTTCGAAGGCTTCGGCATTCCCGAAGCACAGGGCGGCACGATGATCCTCGGCACTCCCGCGGTTCGCGGCGATGGCTACTATCTCGAGGAATTCGACAGCCTTTATCACGACACCGCCGCTTTCGCCGAGGCGCACTACAATATCCTGCCCACGGTGAAGATCACCGGCGGCATCCGCTACTTCTGGACCGACTTCCAGACCTTCGGCTTTCAGGGCGTAGGCGCATCTGCGGCAGTCGCACCCTCGATCTTCTTGCCCACAGGCGCGACCGGCTGCCCGCTGCCGCTCACCGGACCGCGCCTCGAATGCCGCAACACCAATGCGCTCGATCCCGAGAGCATCGGCCGCTACAGCGAAAAGGGCGAGACCCACAAGATCGTGGTCGACTGGCAGGTCGCCGACCAGAAGCTGCTGTACTTCAACTATTCGACCGGCTTCCGTCCCGGCGGCTACAACCGTCCGCTGCGCATCCGCAAGACGGACACGCAGCCGCAGGTCGTGGTGGCGGCTCCTGCCTTCCAGTCAGAGACGCTCACCAACTTCGAAATCGGCTTCAAGACGACGTGGAACAACGTGTTCCGCTTCAACGGCGCGATCTATCTCGAGAAGTGGAACAACATCCAGTACGGCGTGGTCGTCGCCGGGGCTCAGGGCGCAGGCTACACCGGCAATGCCGGCAAGGCCGAGGTCAAGGGTGTCGAGTTCGATGCCGAACTGAAGCTCGGCAAGCTCACCATCTCCAGCAGCGGCGCCTATAACGACGGCAAGCTGAAGGGCGATTTCTGCAACTTCAGGGCCGACCGTACGGCCAAGACCATTACGCAGCTTTCGTCGTGCTCACTGAGCGATTTCATCGACGGTGACGGCAACATCGTGAAGCAGACGGATGGCGGCACCAACCTGCTCACGCCCACGGTCGCTGCGGCGAACGGCACGCGCCTGCCCCGCCAGCCCAAGTTCAAGGGCACCACGACGATCCGGTACGACACCGAAATCGGGGACTACAAGGCTTACTTCCAGGGGGCTGCGCTCTATCAGACCAGCGCAACGCAGGATCTCAATACGGAGAATAACCGCCTGTTCGTCTGCCCGGATACTCCGGCCAGCGATCCGGCGTCGATCGGCTGCGCAACACCCGGCTTCATGAGCTTTGATTTCGGTGCGGGCATCCGCAAGGATCGCTGGTCGATCGATGCCTTTATCCAGAACGCCTTCGACCGGCGCGGCCAGTTGACGCGTAACACGTTCTGTTCGGTAACCGTCTGCTCGGGCTCGACACGCACCTTCATCATCCGGCCGCAGTTCTTCGGCCTGAAGTTCGGCTATCGCTACTGACGCACGGTTCGCGCCGTACGATTGCCACACAGCCCCTCGCGGTCCCGGCCGCGAGGGGTTTTGTTTTGCCATGCCCGCTATCCGGTCATTCCCGCGAAGGCGGCAGTCCAGAGCCGCATACGAAACCGGCGCTTCCCCGGGCTTGAGCGACGCTTGTCCCTGCCACGGCCAAGAAAAACCCCTCCTGCTGATTGCAGGAGGGGTCATCCTCTCACTCGAAAGCTGGATGGGTCAGGCCAGCGACATCGGCAGGCTGCGCAGGCGCTTGCCCGTCGCATCCTTGATCGCGTTGGCGATCGCCGGGATCACCGGCGGCAGTGTCGGCTCGCCAAGCCCCGTCGGCGGATTGTCGGTGACAACCCAGGTAATGGCCACGTCACCCGGCGCCTGGTTGATGCGGATCAGCGGGAAGTCACCGAAGTTCTCCTGCGTGACTGCGCCCGCCTTCTGCTCGATAGGCTGCCATACCAATGCCTGCGCGATACCGTCGATGACGGCGCCCTGCATCTGGTGCTCGGCGTTGAGCGGATTGATCACCTGACTGCCGATGTCACCGGCGACCCAGACCTTGTCGATAGTGATCTGGCCGTCCGCGACCGTAAGATCGACCACTTCGGCAAAATAGCCGCGGTGGCTGAAGTAGAACCCGAAGCCGCGCCCCTTTCCGGCAGTGGCCGAGCGCTTGCCCGTCCACCCGGCAAACTTGCACACCGCCTCAACCACGCCGCGCGCGCGGGCAGTGTCGAACGCAGGCTCATCCGGATCGGAAGACGGGAACTTGCGCGGCGCGCCAAGCGTCTTGATCATCAGCGACGGAAGGTCCGTCCCCGCCGCCTCAGCCACTTCATCAAGGAAGCCCTGAAACACGAAGGCGACCGCATTCGAAGTCGGCGCGCGCAGCCACCCGGTGGTGACGTTCGTCTTGATCATCGACATCCCGTAGTGGACATCGGTCAGCGCCGGCCCCGGGAACTCGCTCGCCAACATCCCCGCAGCGCGCATCGGCTTGCCGTCCGCACCGAACGTGATGAAGTGATCCTTCAGCGCAACGAGCGCCCCGCTCGCGTCGATGCCGGCGGTCATGCGGTGCCAGCCACCCGGGCGGAAGTAGTCGTTCCTGAGGTCGTCGGTGCGGTCATAGAGCAGCTTGACCGGACGCCCCGGCACGGCCTTAGCGATGCAGGCCGTCTGGATCATGAAGTCGCTCATCAGGCGCCGCCCGAAACCGCCGCCGATGCGCGTCATATGGATCGTCATCGAGGCCGGATCGATCCCCAGTACCTTGGCGACATCGGCCCGCGCCGTACCCGGATCCTGCGTCGGCGCCCAGAACTCGAGCTTGCCATCGGGATGCCATAGCGCCGTGCAGTTCTGCGGCTCCAGATTGGCGTGTGCGAGGAACGGGTAGGCGTAGTCCGCCGTTACCACCTTGGCGGCCTTGGCGAGCGCTGCATCGGCATCGCCGGCCTTGAACAGATCCTTCGCGGGCGCTGCGCCGAGCAGCGCCTTGGCCTGCGCCGCGTAGCCCTCGGTCGAATACCCGTCAAAGCCTGCGGTATCCCACTGGACGGCAAGCTTTTCACGCGCCTTGTGGACGCGCCACCAGCTGTCACCGACCACGGCAACGGCATTGTGCTTGCCCGCCGGGATTTCGCCATCGGTGATCGGCACCACAGCCAGCACGCCCTTTTCCTTGCGCACGGCAGCATCGTCGAAGCTCTTGAGCGTGCCGCTGATCACCGGGCACTTGACCATCGCGGCGTAGAGCATTCCCTGGGGGTGAGCATCGATGCCGAACAGCGGTTCGCCCTTGACGATCGCGGGCGTATCGACACCGGGCCGAGGCTTGCCAATGATCTTGAAGTCCTTGGGATCCTTGAGCGCCACCTTCTCCAGATCGGGCGCCGCGACCTTCGCCGCCACAGGGGCAAGCGCGGCATAGGTGATCGTCCGTCCGGTCGCGGCATGTTTCACCATGCCGTCGCTGGTCGTCAGGCTCGCGACGGGCACACCCCATTGCTGAGCGGCAGCGGCGACCAGCATCGCGCGGGCTCCTGCGCCAGCCTGCCGCGCGGGCAGCCAGTTGAGCGGCGTGGTCATGCTGCCACCGGCGAACTGCGGGCCGTACTTGTCCTGGTTCTCGTCGGCCTGCCGAATCTTCACCTGGCTCCACGCGACGTCGAGTTCCTCGGCGATCAGCATGGGCAGCATAGTCTTCACGCCCTGCCCGATCTCGGGGTTCTTCGCGAGGATCGTCACCGTGTTGTCGGGCGCGATGCTGACAAACACGCCGAGCATGGCGGGCGCGGCTCCGCCCGGCGCGGCGGCGAAGGCCAGCCTCGCCTCAAAGGTCAGCGCTGCCCCGCCAGCCAGCGAGGCGGCAAGGAACGAACGGCGGGAAACGGAGACGGCGTTCATGCGGCAGCTCCCGAAATGGCCTTGCTGGCTTCGGCAATCGCCTTCTGGATGCGCAGATAGGTCGCGCAGCGGCAGATGTTGCCCGCCATCCCGGCAGTCACCTCGTCTGCCGAGGGCTTAGGCGTGGCGGTCAGCAGTGCCGTGGCGGACATGATCTGGCCCGCCTGGCAATAGCCGCACTGCGGCACGTCGAGCTTGGTCCACGCCTCGACCACCTTGGCGCCCACCGGGGAGGCGGCCACGCCTTCGATCGTGACGATGTCCTTGCCCGCAGCATCGGCCAGCGGAGTCTGGCAGGAGCGCACCGCTTCACCGTTGAGGATCACGGTACAGGCGCCGCACAGCCCAGCGCCGCAGCCGAACTTCGTGCCCGGCATGCCGAGATCTTCGCGCAGCACCCACAGCAGCGGCTTGTCCGGCTCGACGTCCACGGTGCGGGGCTTGCGGTTCACGGTCAGCGAGATCGCCATTGCGGTCCTTTCGAGAAGCCGGGGGCGTAAGGAGGCGCGCCAGACCGGCGAATTCGGAAATGAGCAGACCCTGCCCTGCTCCCTGTACAACATGATATCGACGGGAGCTTGGCTGGGTAATAATCTTTTTACTTCAGATACTTGTTTTGAGTTCGCGGAGTCTGTACAAACTTCAAGATTCCGTCAAGAGTGATTTGCTGAAAGGGCACTCTGGCGAGCTCCCTCCCCGCGTGCTACGCAAAGGGTATGGTTCGTAATACCGACACGCTGGTCGAGGCGCCCCGCGAAACCGGTATCGCATCCGATGAAAGCATGGGCGCAGGGCCGCGTCCCGGCACATATGCCCGCGGTACGGAAACGGTCGACGCCATTCTCAAGGCCGCGCACGACGTCCTGATCGAAGAGGGCGCCAGCGCCTTCACCATCCGCCGCATCGCCAGCGCGAGCGGGATGAAGGTGGGCAATGTCAGCTACCATTTCCCGCGCAAGGAAATGCTCATCAAGATCATGTTGGACGAGCTGCTCGACAGCTATGACAAACTGCTCGAGAGCGAAGTGCGCCAGCCAGGGATCTCGCCGGAAGATCGGCTGCGCCTGATCGTCAAACTGTGCCTCGATGATATTGCCGGCAAGCGCACCACGCGCCTGTTCACTGAACTGTGGGCGCTGGCCAACCACAACGATTTCATTGCGGACCGGGTGCGCGCCTTTTACCAGCGCGTCCACGATTTCATCGGCGAGGTGGTGACCGAACTCAATCCAGCGCTCTCGCCCGACGAGGTCCATACGCTTGCGCTCTACATCAGCGCATCGATGGAGGGCACGACGCCCTTCCTCGGCTTTCAAAAGCCCTGGGCGCAAAAGATGCCCCAAATCACCACCATTGCCGCCGAGGCGATGGTCATGCTTGCCAAGTCCATTACGCCGGAGCAGATTGCGCGAAAGCTATAAGGTTGCGCAGGGGCTCACCGCGAGTCCGATGCCGCACCGCCGCAGGAACGAGCATTGAAACAGAGGGCCGCGCCCAGCGCGCCCGCAGTGCGAGTTTGCGTGATGCCCTTGGCTTTGCTTCCAATGCCAACCTTGTTCGGGAGCGCCTTCGATGGCGCGTCGGCGCGCGTCATGTCTCTCCACGGGATCGGGCAATTCGGCGTTACAAAGCGCTTGACTAAAACTGGACGCCCGTCAAAACTTCTTCGCAGCCGCACAATGCGCGCCGGCTTGCTCGCTGCCCCCATGCACACCGCTGTGCCGGGCACGTTTGCAGCATCGCCGGTCCGGGTTGCGGGCGCCAGGGATTATGCAGATTTTCGGGGTTCAGGCGTTTCAGGCAAAAGGGGCCAGGCCAGATGAACATGATGAAGGTTCAGCGCAAATCATCGCTTTCCGCCAAGGCCAAGCATGCCGCCATCGCCATCAGCGCGCTTGCCCTGCTCGCCAGCGCCGGCACCGCGCGTGCCTCTGATCCGCTGCCGCCCGATCAGGAACTCGAAGCCGTCACCCTGCCCGCGCCGAAGCCCAGCTGGGTGTTCGTCGATCGCGGTTTCGCCTCGCTCGGGACTTTCATCTACGATACCGACACCGGCAAGTTGCTGGGGCTGATCGAGACATCGGACATTTCCGATCTCGCGATCGATCCTGCGGGCAAGGCCTATTACGTTTCCGAATCCCTCTGGTCCAAGGGCTGGCGCGGGACGCGGCAGGACATGATCACGGTCTATGATCCGGCCACGCTCAAGCTCAAGACCGAGATCCCCATCCCCGGCCGGATCCTGATCGACAGCCGCAAGTTCAACTTCATCCTCAGCGATGAAGGCAAGACGGCATACGTCTACAATCTCGATCCGGCTTCCTCGGTCAACGTGGTCGATCTGGCTAAGGGCAAATTCGTCAAGAAGATCGAACTTCCCGGCTGTGCCAGCATGATGGCGGTCACCGGCATCGGCTTTTCGGCGCTGTGTTCAGACGGCTCGCTCGCGACCGTCAAGACCGCAGGGGCCAAGCCTGAGATCACCCGCTCCGCTCCGTTCTTCTCGGCCACGAACGACCCGATCTTCGATAACTTCGGCTACGACCGGGCCAAGCAACAGGTCGTTTTCCTCAGCTATACCGGGCAGGTCTACACCGCAAAGCTCGGCGCCACGCCGACGATTGCGGAGCCCTTCTCGATCCAGGCTGCCGCCGGCGTGCCGGTGGGTGAGACCAAGCCGCTCGTCGTCAACTGGTATCCCGGCGCGCGGCAGGGCAATGCCTATCACATCGCCAGCGGCCACCTCTACGTCCTGATGCACATGGGCGAATACTGGAGCCACAAGGCAGCCGGTACGGAAATCTGGGACCTTGATGTCGCCGCAAAGAAGGTGGTCAGGCGCATTCCGCTGGCTGAGGAAGCCGGCCGGATTGCGGTGACGCAGGAAGAAAACGCCAAGATTGTCGTTACCAATGACGTCGGCAATATCACCATCCTCGACGCGAAGACGGGCGAAGAGAAGTTCAAGCTCGAGAAGTCTGGCAGCGGTATCCTGCAGACGCTTGAGCCCTGATGGCAGACGGCGGCGCCATGAGTTTGTCTGTGCTGGGCGGGACGGAACTTGCCGTGCTCGGCTACGCCGGTGCGCTTGGCGTCGGCCTCGTGTTCACGCAGGCCGCCTTGCCCAAGCTGCGCAATACGCAGGTGTTCGCTGGCGTGCTCGCCAACTACCGGCTGCTCCCGGCATTCCTGACCGCGCCCGCAGCCCTGCTCCTGCCGCTGGTGGAATGCGCGGTCGGATTTGGCCTGATGCTTGACCACGGGAGCCTCTTCGCCCCCATGGCCATGGCGCTGCTTCTGCTCTTTGCCGCTGCTATGGGCATCAACATTGCGCGCGGCCGCCGCGAGATCGATTGCGGGTGTGGCAGGTCCGATCTGCGGCAGCCGCTGAGCTGGCTGCTGGTGGTGCGCAACGTGCTGCTCGTCGCCCTGCTCCTGCCCTACCTCGGGACGGTGCCGGCCATCGGGCTCAATCTCGTGAACAGGGCCATCGCCATAGTCGGCGGCGTTGCCGTCTTCCTGATCTATCTGCTTTTCAACGCCATCGGGGCGCTTGCGGCATCACCGCTCGCGGCTCAGCGGAGGTAACCGAATGCTGCAAGCCCTGCTCGTCTCGACGGTCCTGTCGTGGGTTGTCATCCTCCTGCTGGTGGTGGCGCTGCTTGCGCTCGCCCGCCAGGTCGGCGTGCTGCACATGCGGGTTGCGCCTGCGGGGGCGCTGACCACGTCGGCCGGTCCCTCCGTCGGCAGCACCGCCGCGGCAGTTCCCGCCACCACGATCGACGGCCAGCAGACGACCGTCGGCGGCCATCTCCACGGCGTGCCGCTGCGCCTCCTCATGTTCGTTTCGCCCTCGTGCCCGCTGTGCAAGGGCCTGATCCCGATGGCGAAGTCCTTCGCCCGCGATGAACGCGTCCAGCTGATCTTCGTCGGCGACGACGATGTTGCCGCCCAGCGCGAGATGATCGCCAGCCAGGGCCTTGCCGGCTACCAGTTCATCAACGGGCCGGAAGTCGGACAGTTCTACGAAGTCGCCAAGCTGCCCTATGCCGTCCTGATGGACGAGCACGGCACGATCCTTTCCAAGGGCCTCGTCAACAGCCGCGAGCATCTCGAAAGCCTCGTGATCGCCCACGAAATGGGCATCCGCTCGGTTCAGGATTACATCGGCAAGCTCAAGGCAGTGGTCAATTGAACGCCCGCTTCCACTCACACGAACACGGTTCCAGCGCAAAACAGGGGACAAGCTCATGAAGACCTTCAATCCCGACGCCATGGGCGAGAAGCTGCTCCGCCGCTTTGCCGGTGGCACCTCGCGCCGCGGCATCCTCGCCCGGCTCGGCCTCGCGCTGGTTGCCGCGCCGGTATTCCCGGTCCTGCCGGTCAGCCGCGCCAGCGCCGCCAAGCCGGACCGCTCCCCCGAAGCAAAGACCGCCTTTGCCCGCTCGGCGCAGAGCAAGGACGACACCAAGTGCGATTACTGGCGTTACTGCGCGATCGATGGCTCGCTCTGCTCGTGCTGTGGCGGCGCGGTGAACCGCTGCCCGCCGGGCGCGGAGCACTCGCCCGTCTCGTGGGTCGGTACTTGCATCAATCCCGATGACGGCCGCGCCTACCTCATCGCGTACCGCGATTGCTGCGGCAAGGCATACTGCAACAAGTGCGATTGCGACGGAACCGACCGCGAAACGCAGCTCTATGTGCCCCAGCTCAACAACGATGTGATCTGGTGCTTCGGCACGACCAGCATGGAATATCACTGCTCGACAGCGGTCCTCGTCGGCACGGCCTGAAAAAGGCGGTTCCGACAGGCGGCAATCCGGGTTATAGACAAGTGTATGGTAACGTTCGCAAGGCTTATTCCTGCCGCATTTCTGCTCGGCGCCGTTGCGCTGGGTGGTTTGCGCGCAGCTGAACCGGACAACCATTCACCCGATATTCCCGAAGCGGTGCGGCCGATGATGGCCGATCCCGATCTTGCCCAGAGCGATTTCATCGAGAATTGCGCCGGGTGCCATGGCCTGCGGGGCACGACCGTTCCGGCGCATCTGCCCGAAATCAAGGATCGCGTGGGCTGGTTCATGTGTACGCCGGAATCGCGCGCCTACCTGCTGCGCCTGCCCAACGTTGCCCACAGCCGGATCACCGATAACGCCCAGCTCGCCGATCTCATGAATTATGTGGTCTTCGTGCTTGGCGGCAAGAGCGTGCCAGTGGGAACCAAGCCCTTCACCGGCTCTGAAGTTGCGCACGAGAGGCAGTTTCCGCTGACCAGCGTATCGCTCAAGGCAGAGCGGCTGCGCCTTGCCAATGTTGCCATTGCCAAGTGCCGTGCCCCCACGTCACTGCGCCTGCAATATCCCGGCTCGCCCCAATGATCGCGCACGACGACCGCAGCATCCTGCGCCTCCTCGTCGATGGCGCGCGGCAAGGCGTTGATGGCGTACTCGTCACGCTCACCGGAATCGAAGGCGCTTCCTCGCGCGGGATCGGCGCGCAGATGGCTGTGCTCGCCGATGGCCGCAGCGCCGGTTCCTTCTCGGGCGGTTGCATTGAAGCAGCCGTGATCGCCGAGGCACTGCTCGTGCTGGAGCAAGGGCATGGCCGGACTGTGCGCTATGGCATCGGCTCGCCCTATCTCGATATTCGCCTCCCCTGCGGCGGCGGGATCGACCTGCTGTTCACGCCCCGCCCTGATCCGGCGGTGCTCGCCCGTATCCTCGCACGGACCGAGGGGCGCAAGGCCGCCGTGCTGCGCCTGAACGAAGGCACCGCCGCCTTGGCAGACACGCCCGGCGCATATGGTTTCCAGCGCGCCTATGCGCCGCCCCTGCGCCTCGTCGCGCTTGGCCACGGCGAAGACCTCACCGCGCTGGTGCGGCTTTCCCGCGCTTTCGGGCTTGCGGTTGAGGCCTATGCCCCCGCAACGGACCGCCACGCCGCAACCGAGCCCGGCATTGTCCCGATGAAGAGCCGCACAGCGCTGCCCGATCTGGTGGGTGATCCGTGGACGGCTTTCGTCTTCGTGTTCCACGATCACGAATGGGAAGAGGGCCTCATCCCGCTCGCGCTGGCACAGGACGGGTTCTACCACGGCGCAGTGGGCAGTGCGCGCACGCACCGGGCGCGTCTGGCAGGTCTGCGCACCATCGGCGTGCCGCAAACACGGCTCGACATACTGCGCGGCGGCATCGGCATCATCCCGGCCACCCGCGATCCCGCCACGCTCGCGCTGTCGATCCTCAGCGAAGTGGTGCAGGATTATCAGGCCTGCGCGGGCATGCCGGGCTGGAGCGGCCGGGTGCCGGGCCGGATCACACACGATCCCGCCTCGCATGTCCCCTCCCGCAACTGACCCAGCTTTCGCCGGTCTCGCCGTCGTCCTGCTCGCTGGCGGGCAATCAGCGCGCTTTGGCGGACCGAAACTGCTGGCCCCGCTCGGCGGCAAATCGCTTGCCCTGCACGCCGCCGAAATGCTGGCCGCCCTGCCCTTCGCCGCCCGCCATGCCGTCACCGGACCGCAAGTTCCGGACCTATCGGCACTCGGCTACGATTGTGTTCCGCTCAGCCCGGCCGGAGCGCCGCAGGCCCGCTCCCTCGCGCTCGGCGTAGCAGCCGCGCAGGCTGCCGGCGCCTCGGCGGTGCTGGTGGCCCTCGCCGATATGCCGCTGGTGCCGCGGGCGCATATCCTCGCCCTCGTCAGCCAGTTCAACGGCGATTGCATCGCCACTGCGGCAGAGGGCGTGACGATGCCGCCCACCATCTTCGGCGCCGCGCACTTCGCCGGGCTCACGGCTCTCGAAGGCGACCGCGGCGGGGCGGTGCGCCTCAAAGGCGCACCAACGGTGGCGCTGGATCCGAGACTTGCACTAGACGTGGACCGACCCGAAGATCTCATTCAGGCTCAGGCCCTTCTCGAGGTCTGAGGATGCGAACCTAAAGCAGCGTCCTCTCCACCGCCTTGTGCCAACCGGAAACCAGTTCGCCGCGCAGCGCTGCACTCATCTTCGGCTCGAAGCGCTTGTCGGCTGTCCAGGTCGCCTCAAGCGCGGCCAGATCGCTCCATACACCCGTGGCAAGGCCAGCGAGGAAAGCCGCACCCAGCGCCGTCGTCTCGACGCTGACCGGCCGTTCGACGGGTGCCACCAGCACGTCCGAAAGGAACTGGCCGAGCCAGTCGTTGGCAGCCATGCCGCCATCGATCCTGAGCGCCGCATCGCCGGGATTGGCGTCCTCGCGCATCGCATTGATCATGTCGAGGGTCTGGTAGGCAACGGATTCCAAAGCAGCGCGGGCAACATGATCCGCTCCCGCATCCAGCGTAAGCCCGCAGATCAGCCCGCGCGCATCGGGGTTCCAGTGCGGGGCGCCGAGCCCGACGAAAGCGGGCACCATGTAGACCCCGTGGTTATCCGGCACGCGCACCGCCATGTCGTGCGTGTCCGAGGCATGGGTGATGATCTTGAGGCCATCACGCAGCCACTTGACCGCTGCGCCCGCCACGAAGATCGCACCTTCGAGGGCATACGTCGTCTCGCCATTGAGGCGGTATCCGACCGTCGTCAGCATCCGCTTCTTTGAAGCGATCGGTTTGTTCCCGATGTTCATCAGAGCGAAGGCGCCGGTGCCATAGGTCGACTTGGTCATGCCCGGGCGGAAGCAGGCCTGCCCGAACAGCGCAGCCTGCTGGTCGCCCGCCATGCCGGCAATCGGGATCGCGCGGCCGAGGATCGCCGGATCGCATTCCCCGAACACATGCGCGTTGTCCTTCACCTCAGGCAGCACGGAGGCGGGCACGCGTAGCAGGCGCAGCAGTTCCTCGTCCCAGGCCTGCGCGCCGATATCGAACATCAGCGTGCGCGAGGCGTTGGTCGGATCGGTCGCATGGACCTTGCCGCGCGTCAGCCGCGAGAGAAGGAAGCAGTCGATCGTGCCGAAAGCGAGCTCGCCCCTGTCGGCCGCCGCGCGGGCGCCTGCCACCTCATCGAGAATCCACGCCAGCTTGGTGCCGGAGAAATAGGGATCGAGCAGGAGCCCGGTCTTGGCGGCAAACAGCGGCTCTGCGCCATCGGCCTTGAGCCGCGCACAGGTATCGGCCGTGCGCCGGTCCTGCCACACGATGGCGCGGTGGATGGGCTTGCCCGTCGCCCGGTCCCACACCGCCACCGTCTCGCGCTGGTTGGTGATGCCGATGGCGGCAATGTCCGCCACATCGATCCCGGCCTTGCCCACTGCCTCACGCAGCACGGTGACCACGTCGTTCCAGATATCCTCGAGATCATGCTCGACCCAACCGGACGCCGGATAGTGCTGCGCAAACTCGCGCTGCGCAACGGCAATCGGCTTGGCGGCGGCATCGAACACGATGGCCCGGCTGGAAGTGGTGCCCTGATCAATGGCAAGGATATAGGGGGGCTGCATGGGTATCCTCTCGTTGTGCCTTGGCGTTTGCCCCTGCCTATCCAACCGGCATGGCCTCCGAAAGCACCCTTTGCGCGGCCCTTATAGAAAATTGAGATTGGCTCAGGTGTCGAGCTGGTAGTGGAACACCCGGCTGGGGCCATCTTCGGGCAGAACGTAGAGTTCGCGGCCTTCGATCGCCGTGCCGCTATCCCCCAAGCGCAAGTCCTCACGGCTCAAGCCTAAACACTCGCCCTGGATCACATCAAGCAGGCTCGGCGCTGTCGATGGCCTTTGCCTCAGCACTCCACGACGTTGACCGCGAGCCCGCCCTGCGACGTTTCCTTGTACTTGCCCTGCATGTCGTAGCCGGTCTGGCGCATCGTCTCGATCACCTTGTCGAGGCTGACCATGTGCTCGCCGTCGCCCAGCAGCGCGAGGCGCGAGGCGTCGATCGCCTTCACCGCGCCCATCGCATTGCGCTCGATGCAAGGTATCTGCACGAGCCCGCCGACCGGATCGCATGTGAGGCCGAGATTGTGCTCCATGCCGATCTCGGCCGCATTCTCGATCTGCGCATTGGTGCCGCCCAGCACCGCCGTCAGACCGGCCGCTGCCATCGAGCAGGCAACCCCCACTTCGCCCTGACAGCCGACTTCCGCGCCCGAGATCGAGGCATTGCGCTTGTAGAGCGCGCCAATCGCTGCCGCCGTCAGCAGGAACGTTCGCCGTCCGGCGACATCGCCGCGATAGCAGCGCTCGTAATAGCGCAGCACCGCCGGGATGATCCCCGCCGCACCATTCGTCGGTGCCGTGACCACACGCCCGCCGGCCGCGTTCTCCTCGTTGACCGCCATGGCCCAGAGGTTGATCCAGTCGAGCACCACCAGCGGATCGCTCAACGCGGCCTGCTGGCGCGAGACCAGTTCCGCCGCGATGCCTTGCGCACGGCGCTTCACCCTGAGACCGCCCGGCAGCACCCCGCCCTGAGATGTCCCCCGGTCGATACAGGCCGCCATGGTATCGGCGATCACATCGAGCCCCTGCTCGATCTCGTCTAGCGGACGCAGCGCCGTTTCGTTAGCCAGCATGAGCTGCGCAATCGTCAGCCCCGCCTCGCCCGCCATGGCGATCAGTTCATCCCCGGTGGTGAACGGATAGGGCACTGGCGCGGTGTCACCCGCCGGCGCGTTGCGTCCCGCTTCATCCTCGTCGAGCACGAAGCCGCCGCCCACCGAGTAGTAGAACCGCCGCAGCAAGAGTTCATCGCCATCGCCAAACGCGTTCAGCGCCATCGCATTGCTGTGATAGGGTTGCCGTTCGCGCTGGTGGAAATGGAGATCGTCCGCAGGGGCGAACCGCACCGAATGCGTGCCCAGCAGATCGATCCGCCCGCTTTGATGCACGGCCGCGATCTTGCCCGGCGCTGCATCGATATCGACGTCGGCGGGCGTCTCGCCCATCAGGCCCAGCAGCACTGCCGTATCGGAGGCGTGCCCTTTGCCCGTCAGCGCGAGCGAGCCATAGAGATCAACCTCGACCCGCTGGGTCGCCGCGAGCAGCCCGCGCTCTTCCAGCAGAAGGCAAAACCGTCGTGCCGCGACCATCGGCCCGACGGTATGCGAGCTTGAGGGCCCGATACCGATCTTGAACAGCTCGAAGGTCGAAACAGTCATGCCGGTTCGGCGGGCGCGCGTTCTGGGATGGCGGCGATCAGCGGATCATGCCCCCACGCAGCCAGCGCGCGGACAAGGTCCACTCCCGAAAGCCCGATTGTCGCGGTGTTGCGCAAGGGGTGGACATGCACGGCATCCGCCGACGCCAGTTCGGTATCGATCACCACGCGGACTGCGCCGCCGGTATCGTTCAGCGCCGCGAGCGGCGTCACCGCACCGGGCGTTACGCCCAGCAGGCGCTCCATGTCCTCGGCCTTGCCGAAGCTCAGCTTCTTGGCGCCGATCACGCCGGCCAGCGCCTTGAGATCAACGCGGCGGGAATGCTCCACCGTCACCAGCCAGAACTGCCCGCCCGCATCCTTGAGGAACAGGTTCTTGGTATGCGCACCCGGCAGCGCGTCATGGATCGCAAGGCTTTCCTCGACGGTAAATACGGCCTCGTGTTCGAGGATGGACCATCCGATCCCCAGCGCCGCGAGCGCGTCCTTCAGCGCCGCGTCGCTCATCCGTGCGCCCCCGGCATGGCTGCCACGAAAGCATTCCACAGCCAGGTCGCGAAGCTGCGCCAGACTTCGACATGCCAGCGCTCCTCGCTCTCGCGCCAGACCACGATCTCGACCGTTTCGAACACCGTGCGCGTCGCCCGGCCTACCTTCATGCTGGCGAGATCAAGCGGGCACCCGCTGGCGAGTACCGAAATCGCCGCCGGGCCTTCCAGCACAAGCCCCAGTGCACGCGAGGAGACGTCCGTCACGCTGACGGCCAAGCCCTCACCGCGCGGCAGCACGGTGCCTTCGGGGAGGATCGCATAGAACTCGTCCGGCCCAAGGCAGATCACGCCGTCCGTCTGATCACCGATCTTGCCCGGCAGCGCGCGGCCGATCACGTCCGAAAGCACTTTGGCATCGCGTGCCCGCAGCGAATAACGGGCGGGCGGGCCTGCATGCGACAACGTCACGCCCGCGCCCGCAACCGGCCCGGCTCCAAGCTTCAGCTCCGCCGCCGAAACCGCGACTTCTGCGATCTCAACCATTTAGCCGGCTCCCTTCAGCATCATAGAACATCGGGGTGACCACCTTCGCGCTGATCGTGCGATCCGGCATCGGAATGTGCAGCGTCTCACCCATCCGGTCGCGGCCACCGGCCACAAGTGCCATCGCGATGGAACGGCCAAGCGTCGCGCTGTGATAGGATGAGGTCACGTGCCCGATCATCGTCATCGGCACCGGCTGGTTGGGATCGGCAACGATCTGCGCGCCTTCCTCCAGCACCAACTGCGGATCATCGGTCAGCAGACCGACCAGCTGCTTGCGACCCGGGGCCACGATGTCCGGCCGCGCCAGCGAACGCTTGCCGACGAAATCGGGCTTCTTCTTGCCGACCGCCCAGCCAAGGCCCGCGTCATCGGGGGTCACCGTGCCGTCGGTATCCTGCCCGACAATGATGAAGCCCTTTTCCGCGCGCAGGACGTGCATCGTCTCGGTGCCATAGGCCGCCGCGCCGTGCTTCTCGCCCTCGGCCCAGATCGCTTCCCAGACCATGCGGCCATGCTCGGCAGGCACGTTGACTTCGAAGCCCAACTCGCCAGTGAAGCTCACCCGGAACAGCCGCGTATCAACGCCGCAGATCTTGCCTTCGCGAACCGACATGTGCGGGAAAGCCTCCGGCGAAAGGTCGATGCCTTCCACCAGCGGTTCGATCACGCGCCGGGCCTTGGGGCCCTGCACCGCGATCACCGCCCACTGCTCGGTCGTGCTGGTCAGCCAGACGTCGAGGTCCGACCACTCGGTCTGGAGGTAGTCCTCCATCATGTTCAGCACGCGCGCCGCGCCGCCGGTCGTCGTCGTCAGGTGGAAACGGTCGGGCGCAAGCCGCGCCGAAACGCCGTCATCGATGATGAAGCCATGCTCGCCCAGTAGCAGGCCATAGCGGCAGCGGCCCGGCTCCAGCGACTTCCACGGGTTCGTATACATGCGGTTGAGGAATTCCGCCGCATCCGGACCCACGACTTCGATCTTGCCGAGCGTGGAGGCATCGAACACGCCGACCGCCGAACGCACCGTGCGGCACTCGCGTGCCACGGCAGCGTCCATGTCTTCGCTGCCCTTGGGGAAATAGCGCGCGCGCCGCCACTGCGCGACGTTCTCGTAGACCGCGCCTTGGGCTTCCGCCCAATCGTCGATTACCGTCTTGCGCAAGGGCTGGAACAACGCTTCCTTGTGGTGCCCGAGGATCGCGCCGAAGCTCTGCGGCGTGTAGGGCGGGCGGAAGGTCGTGAGGCCGATCTCGGTCACGGGCCGGTGCAGCACGCCAGACGCGATCTGGAGGCCGTTGAGGTTTGAGGTCTTGCCCTGATCGGTCGCCATGCCGTTGGTGGTGTAGCGCTTGATGTGCTCGATCGAGCGGAAGCCTTCCTGCACCGCAAGGCCGATATCGCGCGCCTTAACGTCGTTCTGGAAATCGACGAAGGCCTTGCTTTCATGCAGCGGCTTGGGCGCCGGCAGCAGACCGCCCGCGAGGCCCTTGCCGAAGTCCCACGCGCCGGCGCAGGCACCGACGCAGCGCAGGTTCTCGTGCGTCTTGTCGGGCAGGAAAGCGCCCCAGTTGTCGTCCCAGCGCAGCGAACCCTTGGCGTGGCTCCACAAGTGGACCGTCGGCGTCCACCCGCCGGCCATCAGCACGGCATCGCAATCGAGTTTCTGAACCTTGCCGACACCGGCAAGGGCGATGGTCGCGCCCTTCACGGCTTGGCTGCCTGCAACAGCAGTCACCGCATAGCCGGGATGGCAGGCGATCCGCGCCTCGCGCGCAGCCTCGACGAGTTCCGGCGCAATATCGCGGCGCAGGTCGACGATGGCCGCGATGTTCACGCCTGCCTTGTGCAGGGCAAGCGCATCGCGCCATCCGCTGTCATGCACCGCCATGACCACGACCTTGCGGCCCACCGCAACGCCATAGCGCAGCGCGAAAGTCCTGGCCGCGCTTGCCAGCATCACGCCCGGAACGTCGTTGCCTTCGAACACCAGCGGGCGCTCGATCGCCCCCATCGCGAGCACGACTTCACCCGCACGGATGCGCCACAGCTTCTCGCGCGCACCTTCGGCTTCGTCGACCGAGAGGTGGTCGGTCAGCCGCTCCGCTGCGACAACGAAGTTCTGGTGATAGTGCCCGATGGCCGTCGTGCGCGGCAGGATCGTCACGTGATCCATCGCAGCGAGCTTGGCGGTAGCTTCGCCAAGCCAGGCCCACTGCGCCGGATCGCTGAGCGCGCCGCCGCCGATTTCTTCCTGCTCGTCGATCAGAATGACCCGGCCGCCGCTCGCCGCCGCTTCAAGCGCCGCCGCAATGCCCGCAGGCCCCGCGCCGACGACCAGCGTCTCGCAATGCGCATAGGTCGCGTCGTAATGATCGGGATCGCGCGTGGTCGGGCTGTCACCCAAACCGGCCAGTCGCCGGATGATCGGCTCGTAGACCTTCTCCCATGCCGCGCGCGGCCACATGAAGGTCTTGTTGTAGAAACCCGCCGGGAAGAACGCGGAGAACACGTTGTTGACGGCAATCAGGTCGGTCTTGAGCGTCGGGAAGCGGTTCTGGCTCGTCGCGACAAGGCCGTCATGCAGCGCCACCGAGGGCGCGCGCAGGTTGGGCGTGCGCCGGCCCGGGCCGCGATCCACTGTCACCAGTGCGTTCGGCTCTTCCACACCCGCACCCAGAATGCCGCGCGGGCGGTGATACTTGAACGAGCGCCCGAACAGCATCTGCCCCTGCGCCAGCAGCGCCGAGGCGAGGCTGTCCCCCGCGTAGCCCCACTGGGCCTTGCCGTCGAAGGTGAAATTGCGCTTGGTGCGGCGATCGATGCGGCCGCCATCCGCCAGTCTGAAGCCGCTCACTTGCGGGCCTCCCCGGCCTTGTAGGTTGTTTCAAAGACGTCCGTCACCGTATCGCGCACCGCGTTGAAAAAGCGTCCGCAGCCGTGCGTGTGCCGCCAGCGTTCATGGTGCCGCCCGCGCGGATTGCTGCGGATGTAGAGGAATTCTTCCCACTGCTCGTCCGAGTAGGTCGAAGGATCGACCGGGCGCGCGATATGCGCCTCGCCGCCATAGACGAACTCCACCTCGGGCCGCGCCTCTTCGCAATAGGGACAATGAATCAAGAGCATGGCTTGTGCCTCAGTGCGCGACGGCGGCCGCGGCCGCTTCGTCGATCAGCCGGCCATTGCGGAACCGGTCGAGATTGTAGGGCGCGTTGATCTTGTGCGGTTCGTCATGCGCCATGGTGTAGGCGAGCAGATCACCTGCTCCCGGCGTGGCCTTGAAGCCGCCGGTGCCCCACCCGCAGTTGACGTAGAGGCCCTTGACCGGCGTCTTGCCGAGGATCGGCGAGCGATCCGGCGTCACATCGACGATACCGCCCCACGTGCGCAGCATCCGCATCCGCGTGAAGATCGGGAAGATCTCGCAGATCGCTGCCAGCGTGTGCTCCACGATATGGAACGCGCCGCGCTGCGAATAGCTGGTGTACTGGTCGGTGCCCGCGCCGATCACCAGTTCGCCCTTGTCGGACTGGCTCATGTAGGCATGGACCGTGTTCGACATCACGACGCAGGGGAAGATCGGCTTCACCGGCTCGGAAACCAGCGCCTGAAGCGGATAGCTTTCGAGCGGGAAATCGAGGCCGGCCATCTTCATCACGAGGGACGTGCTGCCTGCCGCAGAAACGCCGACGCGCCGGCATGCGATATAGCCGCGCTCGGTCTCGACGCCTTCGACCGCACCGTCCGCGCCGCGCCGGATACCGGTCACGGCACAGTTCTGGATGATATCGACGCCGAGCGCCGACGCCGCGCGTGCGTAGCCCCAGGCCACGCTGTCATGCCGCGCCGTGCCGCCGCGCCGCTGCAATGCGCCGCCCAGCACCGGATGGCGCGTACGCGGCGAAATATCGAGCGGCGGGCAATAGGCCTTGCACTCTTCGGGCGTCAGCCATTCATTGTCGACGCCGTTCAGGCGGTTGGCATGGATATGCCGCTTGAAGCTCTGCACATCATGCACGTTGTGCGCGAGCATCAGCACGCCGCGCTTCGAATACATGATGTTGTAGTTGAGATCCTGGCTGAGCCCATCCCACAGCTTCACCGCGTGATCGTAGAGATGCGCGCTCTCGTCGTAGAGGTAGTTCGAGCGGATGATCGTGGTGTTGCGGCCGGTATTCCCGCCGCCAAGCCAGCCCTTCTCGATCACCGCGACATTGGTGATGCCGTACTTCTTCGCAAGGTAATAGGCTGCACCGAGGCCATGCCCGCCAGCGCCGACGATGATCGCGTCATAGCTCGCCTTGGGCGCCTTGTCGGGCCAGTGCTCTGGCCAGCCCTGATGGCTGCGAAACGCCTCGCCGATCAGATTGAAACCGGAAAACCGCTTCATTGTCAGTCGATCCCCAGAGCTGCGCGGCTGCGCTCCACGTAGAAGGCCTTGAACGCGTCCACCAGCTTCTCCTCGACCGAATACATGCCCGGACGATAGCCATCGCCCTTGATGCCGGCATGGTTGACCGCCGAAAGATGGCTGTCCTGCGCGTTGGTTGCGCGCCACACCGCGGCGAGGTTTTCGGGGTCGTAGTCGACTCCTTCAACTGCATCTTCGTGCACGAGCCAAGTCGTGCGCAGCAGCGTCTTGTCCGGACCGAGCGGGGTGAGCGAGAACGTCACCACGTGGTCGCAGCAGAAGTGGTGCCAGGAATTGGGCTGCGTCCACACCGAAAGGCTGGTCTGCTCCTTGTCGCCATGCGGCCAGATCAGCTTCTTGGAGGCGGGCTTGCCGTCCAGCGTCTGCGTCACGGCGCCATTCGCCAGAGGCAGGCGGGCCACACGGTGCCACCAGCCATCGGGGAACTCGACGAGTTCGTGGAAGATGCCCAGTTCCTGCCAGCGCGCACGCTGCGCCTCCAGCATCGCGTCGAAGTCCGCATCATCGACAACGTCGTCCTCGCCGTCCTCGGGCAGGCCTTTGCCGAAACCGTAGGTCGAAAGCGACTTCATCAGTTCGGGATGGCTCGCGTCGCAGTGATAGCACTCGCGGTTGTTTTCCATCACGAGCTTCCAGTTGGCGGGCTCGATCAGGTCATCCTGCACCGCCACCTTGAGCTTCGTCATGTCGTAGATGGCGATCTGCTCTTCGATGTCCGCCTTCACGCGGTCGATCGGCGGCGGATTTTCAGCCAGGCAGAGGAAGATCAGCCCGCCGACGTTTTCGAGCGCCACAGGACGCAGCCCGTTCTCGGCCTTGTCGAAGCCTTCGGGCATGTTGCGCGCCGCCAGCAGCTTGCCATCGAGCGCAAACGTCCACTGGTGATAGGGGCACACCAGACGCGCGGCCTTCCCGGCACTGTCACACAGCTTGGCGCCGCGATGGGTGCAGCTGTTGTGGAACGCCTTGATCTCGCCGTCCTTGGTGCGCACCACGATGACCGAAGTGTCACCCAGTTCGAACAGGAAGCGGTCGCCCGGGTTCTTCACATGCGCCACGGTACAGGCATAGAGCCAGACCGACTTGAGCATGATCTCGGTGTCGAACTTGTAGGCTTCCTCGCTGACGTAGAGCTTCTGCGGCAGGGTGAAGCCCGGCTTGTCCTGCTTCAGGCTTTCGGCAATCGCGTCAAAGTGCATCATGGGATCAGCTCCGCAATGCGTTGTTGTCCGGGTCGAACGGCGAATCCGGGATGACGACCGCGCGGTGCGGCTCACCCAGAATGACGATTTCCAACTCGGTACCGACGGCAGCGTGTTCCGGCCCGACCATCGCCAGCGCGAGGCTCTTGCCGCAGCGCCAGCCATAGCCGCCCGAAGTCGCGCGGCCAACCAGCGTACCGTCACGGAAGATCGCTTCCGATCCGCGTGCATCGGCGTCGGTCACGCCGAACACTTCGAGCGTGACGAACTGCCACTTGAGGCCCGCTTCCTTGCGCGCCAGCAGCCCTTCACGGCCCTTGAACGCGGGCTTCTTGAAGCTGACGAAGCGGTCCAGCCCGCTTTCGAGCGCCGCGTATTCGATCGAAAGCTCGCGCGGGATCAGCTTGTAGCTCTTCTCGATCGCCATCGCGGTCATCGCGCGAATGCCGAAGGGCTTGATCTGGAACTCCGCGCCCGCCGCCATGATCTTGTCGAAGATGTAGTTCTGCATCTCGATCGGGTGATGGATTTCAAAGCCCAGCTCGCCGATGAAGTTGACGCGCAGCAGATCGACCTTGGCCGTGCCCAGCGAAACCGACTGGCCGGTAAGCCAGGGGAACGCCGCGTTCGAAAGATCGCTGTGCGTGAGCTTCTGCAGCACATCGCGTGACTTCGGACCCGCGACGACCAGCACGCCCATCGCCGTGGTCAGCCGCTCGAAGCGCACCGAACCATCGGTCGGCAGAGCCTTGAGCAGATAGTCCTGATCGTGCCGTTCGAGTGCGCCCGCCGAAACGAGGTAATACTGCTGCGGACCCTTCTTGTAGACGGTAAACTCGGCGCGGACACCGCCTGCATCCGTCAGCAGGTAGGAAAGCGTCACGCGGCCGGTCTTCTTGGGCACGACGTTGGAAAGCAGGCCATTGAGCCAGTCTTCCGCGCCGGGGCCGGAGATCATGCACTTCGCAAACGCCGACATGTCCTGAATGCCGACATGTTGCGTGACGTGGCGGCATTCGTTGCCGACATGCTCGAAATAGTTCGAGCGGCGGAACGACCACTTCTCGCGGATCGGCTCGCCAGGCACATCGGGGTGGTTGTGGTTGAGGATCACGTCCGGGCGGTCGAGATCGGCGTCGGTCAGCTCGTAGCCTTCCGGCGCGAACCAGTTGGGCCGTTCCCAACCGAACACGCTGCCGAACACTGCGCCCAGCGCCTTCATCCGGTCGTAGCACGGCGTGCGCCGCAGCGCGCGGCCCGCTTCGCGCTCTTCATCCGGGTAGTGCACGGTGAAGACCTTGGCGTAGGCCTCCTCGTTCTTCTCGATCAGATAGCCCTCGCCCGCGTAATCGCCGAAGCGGCGCGGATCGACGCCCATCATGTCGATGCTGGGTTCGCCCTCGACGATCCACTGCGCCAGCTGCCAGCCCGCGCCGCCAGCGGCGGTGATGCCGAACGAGTGACCTTCATTGAGCCAGAAGTTCTTCTTGTCCCACGCCGGGCCGACGATGGGCGAACCATCGGGCGTATAGGCAATCGCGCCGTTGTAGACCTTCTTGACGCCGACTTCGCCAAAGGCGGGCACGCGCTCGATGGCCGAGAGGATGTAGGGTTCCAGACGCTCCAGAGCATCGGGGAACAGCTCGTATTCGCTGTTCGCCGCCGGGCCCTTCACGTAGCACGCGGGCGCGCCAACCTCGTAGGGCCCAAGCAGCAGGCCACCGGCTTCCTCGCGCATGTACCAGCTGGCATCAGACTCGCGCAGGACGCCCATCTCGGGGAGCCCCTGCTTGCGGCGCTCCATGATCGCCGGGTGCTGCTCGGTCACGATGTACTGGTGCTCGACCGGCACGACCGGAATATCGAGGCCGACCATAGCACCCGTCTGGCGGGCGAAGCTGCCGGTGGCGGAGACGACATGCTCGCAGGTGATCTCGCCCTGGTCAGTCGTGACGACCCATTCGCCGTTGGCCTTCTGGGTGATGTCGGTAACCGTCGTGTTGCGGTAGATCGTCGCGCCGCGCTGACGGGCGCCCTTGGCCAGCGCCTGCGTGAGATCGGCGGGCTGAATGTAGCCGTCAGCCGGGTGCTGGATCGCCCCGAGCACGTTCTGCATCTCGGCCAGCGGCCAGATCGCCTTGACCTCGTCCGGCGTAAGGAAGTTGACCTCGACGCCGATCGTCTTCGCGACACCGGCGTAGTACTTGTACTCGTCCATGCGATCGCGCGTGGTGGCGAGGCGGATGTTCGAGACGTTGGAGAAGCCGACGTTCAGTTCGGTCTCGGCCTCCAGCGAGGGATAAAGATCGACCGAGTACTGGTGCAGCTTGCCCACCGAGTACGAGAGGTTGAACAGGGGAAGCAGGCCCGCCGCGTGCCACGTGGAGCCGGAAGTCAGCTCCTTGCGCTCGATCAGCACGCAATCGCTCCAGCCCAGCTTGGCGAGATGATAGAGCGTGCTCACGCCCACCACACCGCCACCGATGACCACTACCCGCGCTGTCGTCTTCATTTCGCTCTCGGCCTTCCAGTCTCTTGTCAGGGTCCCGTTATGCCAGCGCAGCACGCAAGGCTGAACCGCTCATTGCAGCCATCGCAAAGACTAATGCAGAGTATTAGTCTGAACTAGCCAACCGGTACCGGCAACCTGGCCAGCGAATGCGCCGCAAACACAACCAGCGCGGCACCTGCCAGCGCCAGCCACGGCAGCACGCCCGCGCGTTTCACCGCCTGACTTTCGGCAAAGTCCTCCGAAAGCGCCGCCGGGAACACGCCCTTGTCCTGCACGTAATGGCGGAAGGCAAAGACCGGCAGGATCAGCAGCACGCCGATCAGCCCATTGCGCAGCGTGCCTGCGCCATAGACATCCGCGCCCGCTCCCATGAAAGCCATGTTGACGAAGCCCAGCACCGCACCGAACCCCAAGAGCCAGGTCGGGCAGCGGAACGGCCGTTCCCAGTCCGCGCGGTCCATCCGGTGGATCCAGCCCGATTGCAGGTTGAGGAAATTGAACGCCATGTAGCAGACGTTGCTGATCATCAGCACCGCGAAGTAGTCCGAGGCCAGCAGCAGCACGAGGTTGAAGCCAAGGTCGGTCCACATCGCTGCGGTGGGCGCGCCGTGGCTGTTCACGCGGCCGAGGTATTTCGGCAGCCAGCCATCAACCGCGGCCTGATAGAGCGTGCGCGAGGAGCCCATCATCGACGTCATCACGATGAGCAGCAGCGAGAGGATCAGCATCGCGATGAACAGGTTGGCGACAATCACCGCCCCGCCCGCCGTCACACCCAGCCCCTTTGTGACGATGGTCGCCAGCGCCAGCGCCACGCCCGAACCATCTCCGATGCGCGGGTCCATCATCGCTTCAAGCCCCAGCGAGGCCTGAAACGCCAGCGGCACCAGCGCGAAGATCACGATGCACAGGATACCCGAGGCAATGAGCGCACGCGGCGTATCCTTGGCCGGGTCCTTGAACTCGCGGGTATAACACACCGCCGTCTCGAACCCGTAGGTAGACCAGCCCGCACCGAACATCGCCGCGGCCATCAGCGTCAGTCCATAGCCGTCCCACGTGCCGAAATGCGCATGCCCGGCTGCATCGCGCACCAGCGGCAGGATCGGAAACAGGTTCTGCGTCGGCAGGTCGCCAGTGATCAGCGGCACGATGCCGACGAGGATCAGCGGCGCAAGACAGGCAATGCCGAGGATCTTCTGCGCATTCGCCGCCTTCGCCGCGCCGCCATGCTGGAGGGCGAACGTCAGCAGCAAAAAGGCCGTCCCGATGATCGACACGGCATTGATCCGGAGCGTCAGCTTGTCGCGAATGAAGCCCAGATCGAGCAGCGTGATGTGCCAGGTGTTGATCGCGCTATCGGGCGCAAACAGGCTCGCCATGATATAGCCCGCCGCCAGACTGGTACCGAGCGTCAGCACTGGCGACCAAGCCAGCCAGTTGCACCAAACCGAGATCGGCGCGACGAATTTGGAATACGGTAGCCACGCCGCTGCGCCGTAGACCGAGGCACCGCCCGATTTGTGCGGATAGAGCCCTGCAATCTCGGCGTAGACGAAGCTCTGCAGGAACCCCATCATGATCGAGGCGATGAAGATCACCCAGCTGGGCTGGCCGATCATCGTCGCGATGCCGCCGATGGTCAGCAGGACGCCCGCCGGCACGCCGGACGATGCCCAGAACGCACCCTTCCAATCGAGCGAGCGATGCAGCTCGCCGTTCTCCTCGATGCCGGCGACGTCGGCGATCGCGGCCCCGCTCATCGCTGGCTGGTCTCCCAATCGGGCGCGACGTAGTAGGGTGCGTTCGAGGGCGCCAGCAGTTCCTTGCCGAGGATATGATCCGCCCCCTTCTCGCCGATCATGATCGTCGGCGCATTGAGGTTGCCGGTCGTGACGGAAGGCATGACCGAGCTGTCGACCACACGCAGCCCCTCCACCCCGATCACGCGCAGTTCCGGATCGACCACCGCCAGCGGATCATCGACCGCTCCCATCTTGCAGGTGCAGGAGGGGTGGTAGGCGCTTTCCACCTTCTGGCGGATGAAGGCGTCGATCGCCTCGTCGCTGGTGACATCCGCACCGGGCTGGATCTCGCGCCCCCGCCACGGCGCAAACGCCGGCTGCTGGAAGATCTCGCGCGTCAGCCGCACGCAGGCGCGCATTTCCTCGATGTCGTCGGGGTGGCTGAGGTAGTTGAAGCGGATCACCGGCTTGTCGTTCGGGTCGGCACTGCGCAGCGTCACGCTGCCCCGGCTCTTCGAGCGCATCGGGCCGACATGGGCCTGGAAGCCGTGCTCGCTCGCCAGCGAATTGCCGTCGTAGCTCACTGCCATCGGGAAGAAGTGGTACTGGATATCGGGATAGCGGATGCCCGCCTTGCTGCGGATGAAGCCGCAGGTCTCGAAATGGTTGGTCGCGCCAAGACCCGATTTCAGGAACAACCAGCGCGCACCGACAAGGCCTTTGCCGAAGAGGTTGGCGTACTTGTACAGGGTGACCGGCTTGGTGCAGGCCATCTGGAAATAGAACTCGAGGTGGTCCTGCAAATTCGCACCCACCCCGGCGCGATCCACCACGACCTTGATCCCGTGCCGCGCCAGTTCCTCGGCCGGACCGATGCCGGAAAGCTTGAGCAGCTGCGGCGAATTGATCGGCCCGCCCGCAAGGATCACCTCGCGGTTGGCTTTGACAATGGACCGCTTGCCATACCGCTCGATCTCGACGCCGACCGCGCGCTTGCCTTCCATCACGATCCGCGTGGCAAGCGTATGCTGCAGCACGGTCAGATTGGGCCGCCGCATCGCCGGGCGCAGATAGGCCTTGGCCGCAGAGCAGCGCTCGCCATCGCGGACGGTCATGTCCATCCGGCCAAAACCTTCCTGCCGGAAGCCGTTCACATCGTCTGTCAGCGAATAGCCTGCCTGCTGCGCCGCATCGAGCCAGGCCTGATTGAGGGGGTTCTGCAAGGTGCCATAGCGCGTATCGAGCGGGCCATCGCCGCCGCGATATTCGTTGCCGCCCTCGTCACGGCGCTCCGCCCGTTTGAAGTATGGCAGCACCGAAGCGTAGTTCCACCCGCGCGCGCCTTCTTCTTCCCAGCGCTCGAAATCCAATGGATTGCCGCGGATGTAGACAAGGCCGTTGATCGAAGACGAGCCCCCCAGCCCTTTCCCACGCGGCGTGTGCAGCACGCGGCCATCGAGACCCGGCTCCGGCTCGCTCTCGTACTGCCAGTTCCACCGGGTGGTGTTCATCGGGATGGCCAGCGCGCTCGGCATCTGGATGTAGATCGACTGGTCCGACCCGCCAAATTCCAGCACGAGCACCTTGTGCTTGCCGTCTGCCGAAAGCCGGTCTGCCAGTACGCAGCCGGCAGACCCGGCCCCTACGATGATATAATCAAATTCCCCGTCAGTAAGGGGCATCGATCGGCTCCATCGCGACGTAGACGCCCTTGAGACGGGTGAAGTGCTGGATCGCTTCGCGGCTGTTTTCGAAGCCTATGCCAGACTGCTTGAAGCCGCCAAACGGCATTTCAACCGGGCAGATGTTGAAGGTGTTGATCCAGCACGATCCCGCATCGAGCGCCGCGATCACGCGGTGCGCACGGGTCAGATCCTTGGTGAACACACCGGCCGCCAGTCCGAACTCGGTATCGTTCGCCCGCGCGATCACTTCCTCTTCGCTATCGAAGGGCAGCACCGTCATGACAGGACCGAAGATCTCCTCGCGCACCACGGTCATGTCGTCGGTGCATGCGGTAAACACCGTCGGCGCAACGAAAAAGCCTGCAGCCGGAACGCCTTCGGTAACGCGGTGCCCACCGGTCAGGACTTCGGCACCCTCGGCCTTGCCCTTCTCGATATAGCCCATGACCTTGTTCAGGTGCGCTTCGGAAATCAGCGAGCCCATCTGCGTCGCCGGGTCCATCGGGTCACCCAGCTTGATCCGCTCGGTCCGGGTCTTCAGACTTTCGAGGAACTGCGGCATGATGCTGCGCTCAACGAACACGCGCGTGCCGTTCGAGCAGACTTCGCCTGCCGAGTAGAAGTTCGCCAGATGCGCGCCCGAAACCGCGTTCTCGATGTCCGCATCGGCGAACACGATCATCGGTGACTTGCCGCCCAGCTCCAGCGTCACGTTCTTGAGCGTCGCCGCCGCGCCCGCCATGATGCGCTTGCCCGTGGGCACGCTGCCCGTCAGCGAGATCTTGGCGATGCCCGGATGCTCGGTCAGCATCGCGCCGGTTGCACCGAAGCCATGCAGCACCTGAAACAGCCCGTCCGGCAAACCCGCTTCAAGGTAGATCTTCTCCACCTCGATCGCGGTCAGCGGAGTGAGTTCCGAAGGCTTGAAAATCAGCGCATTGCCGCAGGCCAGAGCCGGTGCCGATTTCCAGCAGGCGATCTGGATCGGGTAGTTCCAGGCCCCGATCCCGGCGCAGACTCCCAGCGGTTCGCGGCGCGTGTAGCCGAAAGCAGCAGGCCCCAGATCGAGATGCTCGCCCGCGATGGTCGGTGCAATGCCGGCGAAGAATTCGAGGCAATCCGCACCAGAGACGACATCAACCACCAGCGTTTCCTGGATCGGCTTGCCGGTATCGCGCGTCTCGATGGCTGCGAGCTCGTCGTTCCGCTCACGCAGGATCTCCGATGCCCTCCGCAGGATGCGCCCACGTTCTGTGCCAGTGCGCTTGGCCCATTCCTTCTGCGCCGCCGCCGCCCTCGCCACTGCGGCATCGACTTCGGCCTGCCCCGCAATTGGCAAGGTCGCCAGCACTTCGCCGGTCGCGGGATTGATGGTCTGGAAGGTCTCGGTCATTTTTGTTCCCAATTGAAGGAAGAACCCCTCCGTCTCGCTTCGCGAGCCACCTCCCCATTTGGGCTTCGCCAAAATGGGGAGGGAGAAAAGGTCCTCCCCATTTTCGTCGCAGACGCAAATGGGGAGGTGGCCCGCCGCAGGCGGGTCGGAGGGGCTCTTCTTCCTTAAGCTTACTTACCGAAGTGCCACACCGCGTTGACACCCCAGGTGCGCGGCTTGGCATAGACGCCGGTCGTATAGCCCCAGTAGGTCGACGCGTCGAAGGCGTAGACGCGGTACTGGCGCTCGAACAGGTTGTTTACGAAGAACGCCAGATCGAGGTTCGTGCCCTTCGGCGTGAGCCCAACGCGCACGTTCTCGACATGGTAGGCCCTCTCACGCTCAACCGGCGCGCACATCACGGTGAAGCAGAACTTGCCCGTGTAGAGCGCATCCGCCTGCAACGAAGCACGGCCGATCGCGGTGTCGAATTCGTAGCGCACCAGCGCATTGCCGGCGAAACCGGGCGCCTGCGGAAGGTCGCTCGTCTTCACCGTGACGCCGTCGGGCAGCAAAACGTTCTTCACTTCGCTGTCCTGCAATGCGCCCGAAAGCTGCAGGGTCAGACCCGGGATCGGACGGCTCGTGATATCCGCCTCGATTCCCTTGATCTTGGCCGGCAGGTTGCGAACCACCTGGGCTGCAAACACCTGCACGAAGGCCTGGTAGTTCTTGTAGTCGTAGTAGAACGCCGCAAGGTTGAACTGCGTGTTGCCCGGCAGCTTGGCCTTCAGGCCCACTTCGTAGGCGTTGAGCGTTTCGGGGCGGTAGGGAATGTTGTTGAGCACGTCGACCAGCTGCGACGGGAACGGCGTGCCGGTCGAAAAGGTGAACCCGCCAGACTTCGAACCACGGTTGTAGCTCGCGTAGATCAGCGTGTCGGGCGTCGGCTTGTAGTCGATTTCCGCGCGCGCCGTGACGCCCTTGAACGTCGGGTTCGCCGCGCCCGGTGTCGAGGTTACGCCGGAAGGCGCACCGCTGCTGTAGCTCCACGAACCCGGCGTGACGGTGCCGGTCGTATCGTTGTACGAGATGTCATCCGGCCCGAAGTGCAGCGAAAGCGCATAGGGCCCGGTCGGCGCGACCGCGTCGTAGATGCCGCGTTTCTTGTCCTGCCAGTAGCGGATACCGCCGATCAGCTTCCACTGGTCGTTGATCTTGAATTCGTCCTGCGCAAAGAACGCGAAGCTTTCCGTGCGCTGGCTGAAGGTCACGTTCGGATCGTAGCCGATGAACGGCACCGCATACTTCGCGGCGAACTTGCCATCGATGATCATGCCGAAGCCGCCGATGGTCAGGTAGTTCTTGCCGAACGTGGCGGCAGCGCGGATTTCCTGGCTGACCTGGTTGGTCTTCGCGCGCTGGAAGAACACCGTGCCCGAGGTGTAGCAGGTCACGCTCTGCGCGGGCGCAGGGCACGGACCCGGATCACGGAACGGCCCCTGCTCGACATAGGGGAACTCGGGAACGCTGTCGCCCTGCTCGATATAGAACTTCTTGAGGTGCTGGTAGTCGGTGATCGAGGTCACGTCGAACGCGCCGATCTTGGCGTCGAGGCGCAGCGTGGCGCCGAACACGTCACGGTCGACATAGGCATCGTTGGTGCCTGCCGTACGCCACGGATTGCCGCCCTGCGACGGCGTGATCGCCGGGTTCGCATAGCCGTTCCCCGTCGTGCCGGTCACACCCCAGTAGGAGCAGAACTCGTTCGGCCCGAGGAATTCGCCCTGGAACTGCGCGTTGGGGCAAGTCGGCTCGAGCGAGTAGATGCCCGCCTGCCGTTCCTTGTTGGCCTTGGCATAGCGCACCGTCAGCTTGGCCTTGAAATCGCTGCTCGGCTCCCACTTGACGATGCCGCGCAGCGCCCAGTGGTTGTCCGCGCCGCGGTCAGGCTGGCCGGGGGTGATGTTCTTGATGTAGCCATCATCGCGCGTGTACTGCCCGGAGATACGCGCCGTCAGCGTGTCGGACAAAGCACCGGAAAGCGCGCCCTCAAGGATCGTCTGATTGAAGCGGCCGTACGTTGCCGAGAGGTAGCCATCGAGCTTGTCGGTCGGCTGGGCGGAAATGAACTGCACCGCGCCGCCTGTGGCGTTGCGGCCAAACAGCGTGCCCTGCGGCCCGCGCAGCGCTTCCACGCGCGCAAGGTCGAACACCGGGAAGCTCGCCGCAGTGATCGAGGACGTATAGCTGTCGTCCTGATAGACCGCGACGGGCGGTTCCTGCTGGTCGCCGTAGTCGTTCTGAGACACGCCGCGAATGTTGTAGACGACCTGGCTCGAACCGTAGGCGTTGAACTTGAGGTTCGGGATCGCGCGGACAACGTCGGTCGCGTTCACGATGTTGAGCGCCTTGATCTCCTTGGCACTGACGACGCTGACCGCGATGCCGACATCGTTGGCCTTCTGCTCGCGGCGCTGGGCCGTGACGACGATTTCACCGGTATCGACCGGCGCCGCGGCAGTTTCGGAAGCCTGCGCCTGCTGGGCCGAGGCCGGGTTTGCGAGAAGGCCCAGCGAGATCGCTGCAAGGGCCGTGCCCGCGTGCATCGCACGGCGGATGGTGCTCATGTCGCTCATGTTCATGTTCTTTCTCCCCGGAGGACAGCGTCCCTCCCGCTTCTCCAGATGCACAAGGACTGCCTCAAGGCCGTGAGACACGCAAGCGCGCGCGCCGTGCGCCAAACCGAAGTCTGGCGCACGATGCATAACTGCAACAATGATTTCAGAGACTTAATCCACCCAGCCCACTCGCCAGACAGCTAATAGTACCCATTAGATATTGGAATAGACCCTGTTACAGCTCAAGAAACAGCTCCGCCGCCGCATCAATGATCGCATCCGCATCTAGCCGATAGGTGCGATAGAGGTCCGGAAGGTCGCCGGTCTGACCGAAACGGTCGACTCCGAGCGGGCTGACCCGCTGGCCCCTGACCGCACCCAGCCACGACAAGGCCGAGGGCGACCCGTCGATCACCGTGACCAGCCCGGCATTCGGAGCAAGCGTGCCGAGCAGAGTGTCGATATGGCTTGGATCAGGCTTCTTCCCCGTCCACCGCGCTGCGCGCCGCGCCGACCAGCCACGATGCAGCAGATCCGGAGAGGTTACGTTGAGCAGTCCAAGTCCCGGCAGGTCCTCGCTGAGCGTCTCCCATGCCGCCATCGCCTCGGGCGCGATGGCCCCGGTAAACACGATCGCCGCTTCCGCGCCCTGCGCCGGACGCTTGAGCCAGTACGCGCCCTTCAGCGCGTCGGCCTCCCAGCTATCATCTTCACGGCTTGCCTGCGCAATCGAACGCGTGCTGAGCCGGAGATAGACCGAGCTGCCATCGGGCTTCTGCATATGCTCGAAGGCATGCCGCATGAGCAGCGCCACTTCATCGGCAAAGGCTGGTTCGAAATAGTCGAGGTTGGGCTGACCCATGCCGATCAGCGGCGTATTGATCGACTGGTGCGCGCCGCCTTCGGCCCCCAGCGTGAGGCCCGAAGGCGTACCCACCAGCAGGAACCGCGCATCCTGATAGCAGCCATAGTTCAGCGCATCGAGCCCGCGCGCAATGAAGGGATCATAGACCGTGCCGACCGGCAGCAACCGCGTACCGAAGTGCGGCGCCGAAAGGCCGAAGGCCGTCAGCACGAGGAAGAAGTTGGTCTCGGCAATGCCGAGTTCGACATGCTGGCCTGCCGTATTGCCCGCCCACTTCTGCGCCGAGGGAATGCGCGCGGCCTGAAACACGTCCTTGAGTTCGCCGCGCCGAAACAGCCCGCGCCGGTTGACGAAGCCGCCGAGGTTGGTCGTTTGCGTCACATCGGGCGCGGTGGTCACGATGCGGTCGCCCAGCGGATCGCCGGGCCGCGCAAGGTCCATCAGGATGCGCCCGAAGGCGGACTGCGTCGATTGCTCCTCGCCCTCGGGCAATGGCAGGCGCGCGGGCACCGGGATAGCAGGCGGGCTGTGCTCGTCCGGCTTCACCGCCAGCGCGCTCTTTTCGACAAAGGCCTTCAGTTCAGCCGCGACATTGTCGCCCAGCCCGCCCCACGGCTCCCATTCCTCGCCCTCGGCAATGCCCATGCTCGCCCGCAGACCCTCGATCTGCGCGGTGTTCATCATGCCCGAATGGTTGTCCTTGTGACCAGCAAGCGGCAGGCCGTAACCCTTGACGGTATAGGCAATGAACAGCGTCGGCTTGTCGTCATTGGCCTGGGCGAAGGCTTCGACCAGTGTCTCGGCACAGTGCCCGCCAAGGTTGGTCATCAGCTGGGCAAGCGCCGCATCGTCGAAGCTCTCGATCAGCGCGCGGGTGACGGGCTGCTCGCCAAGGTCTTTCAGCAGCCGCTCGCGCCACGCCGCCCCGCCTTGATAGGTCAGCGCCGCAAACTCTGCGTTGGGGCAGTTGTCGATCCAGTCCTCCAGCGCCTGCCCCCCGGGCTTTGCGAAGACCGCCTTCTGCAGCTTGCCGCTCTTCAGGGTGATGACCCGCCACCCGCAAGTCTCGAAGATGTCGTCGAAGCGGCGGAACATGCGATCGGCCGTTGTCGCATCGAGCGACTGGCGGTTGTAGTCGACCATCCACCAGCAATTGCGGATATCATGCTTGTAGGCCTCGATCAGGCACTCGTAGATATTGCCCTCGTCAAGTTCGGCATCGCCCATCAGCGCGATCATCCGGCCCGCATCGGCTTCCGACATGTGTCCCTGCGCGATGCAGTAGTCCTGCACGAGGCTGGCAAACGCGGTGATCGCCACACCCAGCCCAACCGAGCCGGTCGAGAAGTCGACCGGAATCTGGTCCTTGGTCCGCGAAGGGTAGCTCTGCATGCCGCCCAGACCGCGAAAGCGCTGCAACTGATCGAGCGACTGGTTGCCGAGCAGGTAGTGGATCGCGTGCAGCAGCGGCCCGGCGTGCGGCTTCACCGCCACCTTGTCCTGCGGGCGCAGCGCATGGAAATAGAGCGCGGCCATGATCGTGCTCATCGAAGCGCAGCTTGCCTGATGCCCACCGACCTTCATTCCGTCGCGCTTGGTGCGGATGTTGTTGGCATTGTGCACAGTCCACGCGGACAGCCACCGCAGCCGCGCATCAAGCGTTTCGAGAGCCGGGATCAGATCGACTTTGGGATCGGCAAGGGCGACGGTCATGGCAGGCTTTCGAATCCTGTGCAGGCTTGGGACGATCAAACATACCGCAGGGCGCAATTCAGCGTATTGCGAAGTTTGCCCCGGAAAGGCAGACTATTGGCATAATCTGCCAAATCAGGCGTCATGAGTAAAAGATAATGCCGAATACCGATCTGGACGCGATTGACCGCAAGATCCTCCGCCGCCTTCAGCAGAACGGCCGCCTGACCAACCAGCAACTGTGCGAGGATGTCGGCCTAAGCCCCAGCCCGTGCCTGCGCCGCGTGCGCGCGCTGGAGGAGCGCGGCGTGATCACCGGTTATGTCGCGCTGGTCGAACCCGAAACCATCGGCCTTCCCGTCAACGCCTTTGTCCGCATCCGGCTCGACCAGCAGGACGACCACCACCTCGCGACGTTCGAAAGCGCTGTCGCCGAATTCCCCGAAGTGATGGACTGCTACCTGATGACCGGCGAGGCGGACTATCAGCTGCGCGTCCTCGTCCCCTCCCTCGCCGCCTTCGAGGATTTCCTGCGCAAACGGCTGACGCGCATCGCCGGGGTAGCGCAGGTGACGACAAGCTTCGCGCTGCGGCCCATCGTCAACCGGACAGCCCTGCCGGTCCCGGATTGAGCGCAACCTCTCCCCCTCGAAAACGACAGCGACCCGCCTAGCCCCTTCCCTTAACCGTTCGATTGATTACACGTTGCGGCACAACCAAACCAAAGCCTGAAAGCCCGCCTGCCCATGTACAACCTGCTCTCCGGCATCACGGTGATCGAGGTATCCTCCTTCGTCGCTTCGCCGACCATCGGGCTCTATCTCGCCCAGTTCGGCGCCGAAGTGATCCGCGTCGACCAGATCGGCGGCGGACAGGATTTCAAGCGCTGGCCGCTGACGCCCGAGGGCCACTCGCTCTCGTGGGAGAACCTTAACCGCGCCAAGAAAAGCGTCGCGCTGGACCTGACCAAGACTAAGGGCCGGCAAGTCCTGACCCAGCTCATCCAGAAGGTCGGCACGCTTGTCACCAATCTCCCCGTGGGCGGTTTCCTCGAGCATGAAAAGCTCGCGGCAGACCGGCCCGATCTCGTCACCGTCCGCGTCATGGGCTGGCCCGACGGCGCAATCGCGCTCGATTATACGGCCAATGCTGTCGTCGGTTATCCCGCGCTCACCGGCACGCTGGCCGACCCGTCCCCGGTCAACCACGTCCTTCCCGCCTGGGATCTCCTGACGGGGGCTTACGGCGCCTTCGCCCTGGTCTCTGCCCTGCGCCGCCGCGACGAGACGGGGCTTGGCGGCGAAGTGCGCCTCCCCCTCACCGACATCGCAATGGGCTCTGCTGCCAATCTCGGACGGGTCGCGGAAGTGCTGCAAAGCGGCGAGGACCGCGAGCGCCTCGGCAACGGCGTCTATGGGACCATCGGCCGTGATTTCGTCACGGCGGACGGCGTGCGCGTCATGATCGTCGCCATCAACGAGCGCCAGTGGCAGGGCCTTGTCCGCGCCCTTGCGCTGCAGGAGGGCCTTGCCGCGCTGGAGGCTCGTCACGGCTTATCCTTCACCGGCGATGACGGCGTCCGCTATCGCCACCGCGATGCGATCTACGCCCTGATCGAACAGGCCATCGCGCCGCTGTCGCACGCCGCACTTGCCGAGAAACTCGATGCCAATGGGGTCACCCACGGGCCCTACAAGACAATGCCCGAAGCGGTTCAGGATCCCCGCCTCGTCGGCGAGAACCCGATGTTCCAGCACACGGCGGACAATCCCAGCGGCTTTGCCTATCCCGCTGCCGGCGCCTTTGCCACCTTCCCCGGCCTCGAACGCCGCACGCCTGCCCCCGCCCCCGTGCTGGGCGCAGACACACGTGACGTGCTTTCGCGCCACCTTGCCCTCGATCCCCAAGCCATAGACCAGCTCCTCGCAGCCGGCATTGCAGGAACCCCCGCATGACCAAGCTCACCCGCGCCGCCATTGTTGCCCCCATCCGCACCGCTGTCGGCAAGTTCGGCGGCGCGCTTGCCGATCTCAATGCCGGCCAGCTCGGCGCGGTGATCCTGAAAGCGCTGATGGAACGCACGAAGATCGACCCCGCGCGGGTCGACGACGTCGTCTTCTCGCAAGGCTACGGCAACGCGGAAGCCCCTGCGATCGGGCACTGGTCGTGGCTGGCTGCAGGTCTGCCTATCGAGGTTCCCGGCTACCAGCTCGATCGCCGTTGCGGTTCCGGCCTCCAGGCGGTCATCAACGCCGCGATGATGGTGCAGACCGGCCAGTCCGACGTTGTCGTCGCGGGCGGCGTCGAATCCATGTCGAACGTCGAGTACTATACCACCGAGGGCCGCCGCGGCACGCGGGCGGGCGGGCTTATGCTGCACGACCGCCTCACCCGCGGGCGCCTGATGTCGCAGCCGATCGAGCGCTTCGGTGTCATCACCGGCATGATCGAGACCGCCGAAAATCTTGCGCGGGACTATGCCATCAGCCGCGAGGCCTGCGATGCCTATGCCGTCCGCAGCCACCAGCGCGCCGCCGCCGCCTGGGCAAACGGCCTGTTCGCTGACGAACTCGTCCCCGTCGAAATCCCGCAGCGCAAGGGCGATCCCAGGATCTTCGCGCACGACGAGGGTTACCGCGCCGATGCCACGATGGAATCGCTCGGCGCGCTGAAGGCGCTTGAGGCGAAAAACATCCCCGGCGCGGTGGTCACCGCCGGCAACGCGAGCCAGCAGAATGATGCCGCCGCCGCTTGCCTCGTGGTCGCCGAACACAAGCTGGAAGAACTCGGCCTCGAACCCATCGCTTGGTTCCATTCGTGGGCGGCTGCGGGCTGCGATCCGGCCCGCATGGGTATCGGCCCCGTCCCGGCGGTCGAGCGCCTGTTCGCGCGCACCGGCCTTGGCTGGGGCGATATCGATCTGGTCGAGCTCAACGAAGCCTTCGCACCGCAAGTGCTGGCCGTGCTCAAGGGCTGGGGCTGGAGCGATGACGACAGCCGCCATGATATACTCAACGTCAATGGCTCGGGCATCTCGCTCGGCCACCCCATCGGCGCGACGGGCGGGCGCATCCTTGCCAACCTGACGCGCGAACTGGTGCGCCGCGATGGCCGTTACGGCCTCGAAACCATGTGCATCGGCGGCGGCCAGGGCATCGCGGCGGTGTTCGAGCGCGCGGCCTGATTTTCGGCCATCCCGTGAAACCTTCCCCCTCCCGTT